>NZ_JBYQGU010000001.1:0-364606 GCF_058200455.1 Streptococcus sp. SCPM-O-B-15294 (M123)
GATGATCTGAAAGGCTTTTGTTTTTAATTTCATTATAAGTCTTCGTCAGAGACGCTGAAGGTATCTCCGTGTTCAAAGTCCCCGTATTGGTAACCACGTTTGAACCAGCGCATGCGTTGTTCAGAAGTCCCGTGGGTGAAGCTATCAGGGACGGAGTAGCCATAGGCTTGTTCTTGAAGGGTATCATCTCCCACGGCATGGGCCGCATTGAGCGCTTCTTCGATATCACCTGTCTCCATGAGGCCTTGCTCTTCAATGTAGCGAGCCCACATACCCGCATAGTAGTCAGCTTGAAGTTCCAAACGGACATTGAGGGCATTTTTTTCTGTCTCGCTTTTCCCTCGGATGGCTTTTTGGTAACTCTGAAGAGTCCCCAATTCGTTTTGGATATGGTGGCCGACTTCGTGAGCAATGACATAAGCCATGGCAAAATCTCCGCTAGCCTTGTATTTGGTGGTCAACTCTTTGTAGAAGCTGATGTCTAAATAGATCTTTTGGTCTGTCGGACAATAGAAGGGGCCGGCAGATGCTTGCCCCACACCACAGCCAGTTCGAGTTTGACCGGTATAGAAAACCAAGGTTGGCTTGTGATAGGTCCGGCCTTCATTTTGGAAGGTTTCCCCCCAGAAATCCTCAGTAGTCCCAAGGACTTGACTGACGAATTTGCTATCTCCGTCACTGACCTGGGTGTTGCTTTGGCGCGTGACTTGTCCTGAGTTATAGTTCTGCGTGGTCTGCCCTTGGTCAAAGAGCCCACTTAGTCCAGCTCCGCCGCTCAAAAAGATGAGGACCAGGATCAAGATGAGTTTGCTCTTAAAACTTCCAGGCGAGAGGAGGATCTGTAAAAGACCGCCCCCTAAATTTCCACCAGATCGGCCGGATGAGTAGCTTCCGCCGCTCTGTCCGCGACGGTCTTCAATATTTTTACTTTCTTTCAGATGATCGCTTTTCATAATTTCTCCTTTATTCTCTATATTGTACCAAATCGTGGAGAAAAGCCAAACAAAATGCGCTCCCAGAGAGCAGAAGAACTTGTCAAAAAGTGGAAAACTTGCTATAATGGTGTGAATGGAGGCGTTATGGCATTAAAAAAAGCAAGTCTAGCGTGTACGGTTTGTGGGTCACGCAACTACTCAATCAAGTTGAGTGCGACGCCAAAACCAAAACGTCTAGAAGTTAACAAGTTTTGTAAACATTGTAGCAAATATACAATTCATAAAGAAACCAGATAGGAGATTGTTGTGAAATTTTTTAAAGATATTTTTGTCTTGCTGAAAAACACGACTTGGCCTACTCGTAAAGAAAGATGGAAAAACTTTATCTCTGTGATTGAGTACACAGCTTTCTTCGTGGTCTTGATTTATTTGTTTGACCAAGTAGTGGCTAAAGGTATTTTGAAGCTGATCGATATGTTCTAAAAAAGAAACAAATCTGCGTCCCATGTGGATGCTTTTTTTCTTGCCTTGAGGAAGAAAAACAAGAGAAACTTCTTTGCTTTCTCCGGTTTTATGTTATAATGGAGCTAGGAAAACAAGAGCCAGAAGGCTTTTTTTAGTATCGTGATCAAACGATCCCCTTCTGGTAGATAAGAAAGGAAACAAAAATGGATAGTTTTGACAAAGGCTGGTTTGTCCTACAGACCTACTCAGGATATGAAAACAAAGTGAAGGAAAACCTTCTTCAACGCGCACAAACATATAACATGTTGGAAAACATCTTGCGTGTAGAAATCCCTACTCAAACTGTGCAAATCGAGAAGAACGGGAAAACAAAAGAAATCGAAGAAAATCGCTTCCCGGGTTATGTCTTGGTAGAAATGGTCATGACCGATGAAGCTTGGTTTGTCGTTCGGAACACACCAAACGTTACTGGATTTGTGGGATCTCACGGGAACCGTTCAAAACCAACTCCACTTTTGGAAGACGAGATTCGCAACATCTTGATTTCGATGGGACAAACAGTTCAAGATTTCAATATTGATGTGAAGGTGGGAGATACTGTACGCATTATCGATGGTGCCTTTGCAGATTACACAGGTAAGATCACAGAAATCGATAACAACAAGGTGAAAATGATTATCACCATGTTTGGAAATGACACTGTGGCAGAAGTCAACCTCAATCAAATCGCAGAATTGTAAGAAATGAAAAGGGGTCTTCCCCTAGATAGAAAGAAATCCTCCAAGACGCTGGTCTTGGAGGATTTGTGTTTGTTGAGAAGGGATTTTTATGCAGGTTCAGAGACTTGGAAGACTTTTTCTTTGTCAAAACCGACAGAGTAGTCCTTCCCGTCTTCCCCTTTCCAAGTAAAGATAGTCGCGTAGCCAAAGACGAAAACAGTTTCTGGACGGCCGTGTTTTTCAATGACTTCTTTAGCTGTCATTCCAGGTTGAATATCCTTGAGATTCGTAACCTTTTTAGAGTTAGGCAAGGTGGCAATTTTGTTAGTAGCTTGGCCTTTTTCATTAAAACTAATCATGATACCACTGCCCTCCCCATGCCAGTAACCACTATTATCAGAAGTGGAATCAGTAGGACCTAACTTGCTGATGGCTTCATCTTTTGTGGTAGGAGCAAGGGCTTCATTCCCAACGAGAATTTCCACTTTAATCTCTTTGAAGGCAGCCCATTTTGGCATTTCAGGGATATCCCCGATAGCCTCAAGTGATTCCCCTTGGTCCATCAAGCTCATTGTATAGTTAGGATCCTCGCGGGTGTTAGAGTCTGAAGAGCTATAAGAATCATCCTTATCTAAGCCTGATGAAAAATCCTTTTTGCTACTTGATTTTTTAGAATAAGAACTCTTAGAATTCTTAGAGCTTTTTTTAGAACTGCTCACAAGAGGTTTTCTTTGGTGAGTCTCTGGTGCAGCCGGTTGGCAGGCAGCCAGCATGGCCAACGAGAGGATGCTGAGAGCATATAAGGTAACTTTTTTCATTATCATCTTTTCCTTTCATGAGTGGAGAACAGGATCGCTCGCAAAGGAGCGCAGATGCAGTCCAATCAAGTGATGGTATCAAAAAAGCCCATTGCTGGGCTCATTGATACTGGTTTGTGAAGGCGGTAGACGGATTTGAACCGACGATCAAGCTTTTGCAGAGCCGTGCCTTACCACTTGGCTATACCGCCACAACATATTCTATTTTATCTTAAAAATCAGATAAGGTCAAGAAAAATTTTCGGACAAAAGGCTTATAAAAGGGAAAGAATGAGAATCGTGCAGAAAAACATAAAGGAAGGAGGGAGAGCCCTGAAGAAAAGCAGGAAAGTCTAGGAATTTCTCTCAAATGACTTGCAAAAAGCTTCTAAATCTGCTATACTGATAAAGTTGCGTAAAGCAATAAATACTCATCCTGGAACCATTGTGGCACCGTTGCCCTTGTGGTCGTGTTGCAAGCTGACGTCTGGGAGAGGAGAAAAAAACAAAAAGGAGAATTTACTCATGGCAGTAATTTCAATGAAACAACTTCTTGAGGCTGGTGTACACTTCGGTCACCAAACTCGTCGCTGGAACCCTAAGATGGCTAAGTACATCTTCACTGAGCGTAACGGAATCCACGTTATCGACTTGCAACAAACTGTAAAATACGCTGACCAAGCATATGACTTCATGCGTGAAGCTGCTGCAAACGACGCAGTTGTATTGTTTGTTGGTACTAAGAAACAAGCTGCTGAAGCTGTTGCTGAAGAAGCTGTTCGTTCAGGTCAATACTACATCAACCACCGTTGGTTGGGTGGTACCCTTACTAACTGGGGAACAATCCAAAAACGTATCGCTCGTTTGAAAGAAATCAAACGCATGGAAGAAGAAGGAATCTTCGACGTTCTTCCTAAGAAAGAAGTTGCACTTCTTAACAAACAACGCGCTCGTCTTGAAAAATTCTTGGGTGGTATCGAAGATATGCCTCGTATCCCAGACGTAATGTACGTTGTTGACCCACACAAAGAGCAAATCGCTGTTAAAGAAGCTAAGAAATTGGGTATCCCAGTTGTAGCGATGGTCGACACAAACACTGACCCAGACGATATCGATGTAATCATCCCAGCTAACGATGATGCGATCCGCGCTGTTAAATTGATCACTGCGAAAATGGCTGACGCTGTTATCGAAGGACGTCAAGGTGAAGATGCAGTTGCATCAGTTGAAGCTGAATTGGCAGCAACTGAAACTCAAGCAGATTCAATCGAAGAAATCGTTGAAGTTGTAGAAGGCGACAACGCTTAATTATCACAATCGTAATTACCTAGGAGGGCGGGGCTTAGCCCGGCTCTCCTATTTTTAAAAAAATATAGGAGAATCAAAATGGCAGAAATTACAGCTAAACTTGTTAAAGAGTTGCGTGAAAAATCTGGTGCTGGTGTCATGGACGCTAAGAAAGCCTTGGTTGAGGTTGAAGGTGACATCGAAAAAGCAATCGAATTGCTTCGCGAAAAAGGTATGGCTAAGGCAGCTAAGAAAGCTGACCGTGTTGCCGCTGAAGGTTTGACTGGTGTTTATGTGAACGGTAACGTTGCAGCAGTAGTTGAAGTAAATGCTGAAACTGACTTCGTTGCGAAAAACGCTCAATTCGTTGAATTGGTAAACGCAACAGCGAAAGTCATCGCTGAAGGTAAACCAGCTAACAACGAAGAAGCTCTTGCTTTGACAATGCCTTCAGGTGAAACTCTTGAAGCAGCATACGTATCTGCAACTGCTACAATCGGAGAAAAAATCTCATTCCGTCGTTTTGCTTTGCTTGAAAAAACAGATGCACAACACTTCGGTGCTTACCAACACAACGGTGGACGTATCGGTGTTATCTCTGTGATCGAAGGTGGAGACGAAGCACTTGCTAAACAAATCTCAATGCACATCGCTGCAATGAAACCAACTGTTCTTTCATACAAAGAATTGGATGAGCAATTCGTGAAAGATGAGTTGGCACAATTGAACCACGTGATCGACCAAGACAACGAAAGCCGTGCAATGGTTGGTAAACCAGCTCTTCCACACTTGAAGTATGGTTCTAAAGCTCAATTGACTGACGAAGTGGTTGCTCAAGCTGAAGAAGACATCAAAGCTGAATTGGCAGCTGAAGGTAAACCAGAAAAAATCTGGGATAAAATCATCCCAGGTAAAATGGATCGCTTCTTCTTGGACAACACAAAAGTTGACCAAGCCTACACTCTTCTTGCACAAGTTTACATCATGGATGACAGCAAGACAGTGGAAGCTTACCTTGAATCAGTAAATGCTTCAGTTGTTGAATTCGTTCGCTTTGAAGTTGGTGAAGGTATTGAAAAAGCTTCAAATGACTTTGAAGCAGAAGTTGCAGCTACAATGGCAGCAGCTCTTAACAACTAAGAATAAAAAATAAGAGGTTTCGATGGAAACCTCTTTTTTTTGTAAGGAAGGTACCTAAGACATTTGTTTAAGGCATTTTCTAACTATTAGAAATTTATAATTCATAAAATAACGGAGATATTCTGATTGAAAATTAATTCAAATACATACTGAGACTTTCCGCCGTGAGAAAAGTGCTTGAAACATTGCTGTTTCAAGCACTCGGGAGTTTTGGGAGTAAAACAGTTCGGGGAACTGTTTTAGCATGAGCCTAAAATTTGAAAAGCGAATGGGTTCAAAACAAATTGAACACGGGCTGCGGATTGTGTCAAAAAGATAAGTTTTCCTAGAATCTAAAGTTTCATCGTCAAACTTCCTATTTTGACTTTATCCGCAGACGCCCTTTGTATCTTGATTTAGTCATGGAACTTCGTAGAAGTTCGCTGACGTCCGTACTCACATAAGGAAAGGATCGAAGAAGGTATTTCCTAATCAGATACCATGCTTTTATTTTTATTCTTAATGCGCAAAGGTATCTAATCCAAAAAGGAGTGAGAGAAATCCCATAATGAGGCCTGCTAGGACAACCCCCAGCATGACAGCAAGAACACTCCGTTTGAAGTCCCAATCTAGAATAGAGGCGGCGAGGGTTCCAGTCCAAGCTCCAGTTCCTGGCAAGGGAATGCCGACGAATAGGAGTAGGGCCCAAAAGATTCCCTTATCCCCTGCAGCTTCTTCTAGTTTTTGTCCTCCACGATGGCCCTTGTTGAGACACCAAGTAAAGAAATTCCCGATAAGAGGCTTTTCTTTACCCCACTCCAGGATATGGCGAGCGAAAAAGAAAATAATAGGAACAGGAAGCATATTGCCAATGACCCCAATCAGGAGGGCTTGCCAAAGAGGAATTCCGCTAGAGATGGCGTAGGGAACGGCTCCACGAAGTTCTACCAGAGGAATCATGGAGATTAAAAAAGTAATAATGTAGTTCATGTGTCATCCTTTCAATTCATCCTTTTCATTCTACCTTATCTCTGCTAGAATGACAACTATTTCAAACAGTAGAATTTCTTTTGAAGGCATGGAAATAGAGGGGGCTCGAATCCTTTATATTAAATTGGGATCATTCTTACGATTCTTTTCTCAAGTTCTCGTATATGAAAGAACTGTTAGTATAGATTAATTCTCCAGATAAGGCTATTTTTGCTAATAAAAATCAGTTCGACAAAGTATAGTTCTTTCAGTACAAACTATATATTCTTAGCTAGCTCTCTTGTTTAAGCTTCAACTTTTGGTATAGTTAAAATGTAGAGTTTCTTTTTTTTGCAAACGCATTTTAGAAAGCGCTTACATTGTTAAAAATCCCAAGAGGAGGTTAAATATGGGAAAGTCTTTTTTTGAAAAGCGCAGTGTATTTAGTATTCGCAAGCTCGCGGTTGGAGCTTGTTCTGTATTAATCGGTGTCTCTTTTTTTGGAGCTCCATCTGTCTTAGCTGAAGAAGAAGGAAGAGCTGTAACAGAAGAGGAGATGACAGCTACAAGGGAAGCGTCAGAGGTGACGAATGGAGAGGTTGGGACAAGTGATAAAGCTTCAACAACTTTAGAGGCGCCTGCTGTGATTACTCCTGAAAGAAATGAGAGCGAAATCGAAAAGCCACAGGTGGAACCTCAAACAAGTGAACGTTCTGCTGGGGCTACTGAAGAGGCTACCAAGGATCAAAAACAAGTAGCGGAGGACATGGTGCAAGATCGCGAACGAGACTTTAACAAGGACTGGTATTTCAAGTTGAATGCTGCTCCTGGTGCAGAAGGTCGCCAGGTGGATGTCAAAAACTGGAAAAAATTAGATTTGCCACACGATTGGTCAATCTTCTTTGACTTCGATCACAATTCTCCGGCTCAAAATGAAGGGGGACAATTAAACGGTGGGGATGCTTGGTATCGTAAGACCTTCCGCTTGGATGATAAAGATCTAGATAAGAAAGTCCGCTTGGAATTTGGTGGAGTTTACATGGATTCCAAAGTCTATGTCAACGGACAATTTGTGGGTCATTATCCAAATGGCTACAATGCTTTTTCTTATGATATTACCCCTTATTTGAATGCGGATGGAAGTGAAAACACCATCGCGGTTCATGTGATCAACCAACAACCAAGTAGTCGTTGGTATTCTGGGAGTGGGATTTATCGTGATGTCAAACTCAGTGTGACGGACAAGGTTCATGTGGCTAAGTATGGGACTACTATCACCAGTCCAAAATTAGAAGAACAACAGAATGGGGCAGTCGATACTCTTGTGAAGAGTCGTATTGTCAACCAAGATGATCAAGCCCATAGTATTTATGCGGAATACGAAATCGTCGATCAAAATGGTCAAGTGGTCAGTGAAAAGGTGCGCAGTGAAGTGCAATCCGTTTTGGCTGGTCAAGAGATCAACCTGTCTCATACCCTTCATGTTGAAAAACCAACCCTCTGGGATGTCAAAACCAATAACCCAGCCCTTTATACTCTGTATACACGGGTCTATCGGGATTCGCAATTGGTCGATGTGCAAAAGGAACGCTTTGGTTATCGCTATCTCAACTGGACACCAGAAGGTGGCTTCTTCCTTAACGGAGCGGCTACGAAATTCCACGGTGTTTCCCTTCACCATGATCATGGGGCCCTCGGAGCTGAGGAAAATTACAAGGCTGAATACCGCCGTCTCAAACAGATGAAGGACATGGGGGTCAATGCCATCCGGACGACCCACAACCCAGCGAGTGAACAAACCTTGCAAATTGCGGCTGAGTTGGGCTTGATGGTCCAAGAAGAAGCCTTTGATACCTGGTATGGTGGCAAGAAACAATACGATTATGGTCGATTCTTTGAAAAGGATGCAACACATCCAGAAGCTCGAAAAGGGGATAAGTGGTCTGACTATGACCTTCGGACCATGGTAGAGCGAGGTAAGAACAATCCTTCTATTGTGATGTGGTCAATCGGTAACGAAGTCGGTGAAGCAGATGGATCGGATAAGTCTGTCGCAACCGTTCGTCGTCTCGTCAAGACCATCAAGGAAGTGGATGCAACCCGCTATGTCACCATGGGAGCTGATAAATTCCGCTTTGGTGATGGTTCAGGAGGCCATGAAAAGGTAGCCGCAGAGCTCGATGCGGTTGGATTTAACTATTCAGAGGGCAACTATGAAAGCCTACGCGCTAAACATCCAAACTGGCTCATTTATGGATCAGAAACCTCTTCTGCAACGCGGACACGGGGTTCATACTACCACCCTGAAAGAGAATGGGTCGGTAGCAACCAAGAAGACCGGCATTATGAACAATCAGACTACGGCAATGACCGGGTTGGTTGGGGTCGGACAGCGACAGCCTCTTGGACCTTCGACCGCGATCATGCCGGCTATGCAGGTCAATTTATCTGGACAGGTACCGATTATATCGGTGAGCCAACCCCATGGCACAACCAAAATGATACACCTGTGAAAAGTTCTTATTTCGGTATTGTCGATACTGCCGGCCTTCCAAAGAATGATTTTTACCTTTACCAAAGTCAATGGTTGTCAGCTGAGAAACATCCAATGGTCCATCTCTTGCCACATTGGAACTGGGACAATCCAGAATTAGCCAATCGTGTCATGGATGAAGAAGGTCGGATTCCTGTTCGTGCCTTCTCCAATGCCCACAGTGTGGAATTGATTGTCAATGGGGAATCACAAGGGGTCAAGACCTTTACCAAGAAGACCACAGCAGATGGCCGGACTTACCAAGAAGGGGCAAATCCGGATGAACTCTATCTAGAGTGGTTGGTTCCTTATGTGCCAGGTAAGGTGGAAGCTATTGCCCGCAACGAAGCAGGAGAAGTGATTGCCCGCGATCAGATTGAAACAGCTGGGAAGCCAGCCGGTGTCCGTTTGTTGAAAGAAGAACACGCGATTGCAGCGGACGGCAAAGATTTGACCTATATTACCTACGAAATCGTCGATGAAGCAGGCCGTGTGGTTCCAACTGCCAATAACTTGGTGCATTTCCATCTGCATGGGCAAGGCCAAATTGTCGGTGTCGACAACGGGGAACAAGCCAGCCGTGAACGCTACAAAGCACAGGAAGATGGCTCATGGCAACGTCGAGCCTTTAACGGCAAAGGGGTGGTCATTGTCAAATCAACGGAGCAAGCAGGTGCCTTTACCCTGTACGCAGACTCAGACCGCTTGCAGTCAGACCAAGTCAGCCTCTTTACTGGGAAGAAGGACCAGGAAGAACGCTCTGTCTTGGGAGTCGAACCGGTTCGGACTCAAGTGTACTTGGGACAAAATCCTGAACTTCCAAGTCACGTATCTGTTGTTTATAGCGATGGCAAGGCTCAAGAAGAAGCCGTTGAATGGGATGTGGCAGACTATAGTCGTGCTGGCCAAGTCCGTGTGACCGGTCATATTCAAGGACGGACGGTCGAAGCTCTGGTCGATGTGATCGGTGTGGAGCAAGTTCTTCCAGTCATCAAACAAATCCCACAGGGAGCAGATCTAGCGACAGTGGATAAGACTGTGCAATTGGTCTTCACAGATGGCCGGACAGTTAGCTATGAAGTTGATCAATGGACCTTGGAAGCTGGTCAAGAAGATCAGTTGTCCACACCAGGAGCACGCTTGAAAGCGACAGGACTCCTAGGCAATGGGGAAGCCGTCCAAGCGACTCTAGTGGTTGCAGGAGGAGATGTAGCCAAGGCTAAGAAACCAACCGTGCAACTAGATGGAGTAGCTCTTCCAAAATTTGGTAGTGGCAACCATACTATTTTCCGCCCATTGGCTTATGGGCAAGAGCCTGGTCAAGTCACAGCAAGTGCAGAAAATGCCCAAGTGACAGTCTTACAAGCTAGCCGTGAAAATGGTTTGAAAGCTCAAATCTTTGTAACTGCTAAGGATACGGGAGCAGTACAGACCTATGTGGTACAATTCCAAGAAGAAAGTCCACAGATCCAGCGCCTAGAATTGCGTCTGCCAGAAGGGCAAGAACTCAAGGAAGATCAAACGGTGCCACTTGAAGTCATTGCTCATTACCAAGATGGCAGTGTGGCTAGCCTCCAAGCAGATCAAATCGATGTGGCAACAACAGCTGGTAGCCAAGGAAAAGCAGTCGCAAGCAAGAAAGGATTGGAACTAAGGGAAGCAGGATTGGTTCATTTAGAAGCCAACTTCCAAGGAAAAACAGGGGAATTAACCTTTACCATCACGCCAAATCCTGAAGAAAAGACGGTTGTCAAGGTGCGTCCTGTACGGATTAGTACGGATCGAAATGTTTTGCCAGCTCTTCCAGAGACAGTCCTGGTCGAGTATGACAAGGGATTCCCGAAAGAAAAACGTGTGACCTGGGATGCCGTGACAGCAGATCAAGTCAAGGATTACCATAGCTTTACAGTCACAGGTCATGTAGAGGGTGTGGAAAAAGAAGCCCAAGCTCAAGTCACCGTTGAAGGCATTATCGCTGTAGAAGAAGTCAGCACGACAACGCCAGTTGGTGAAAAACCAGCCCTTCCAGAAAGCGTGCGGACTTATCACTCCAATGGCAAGACCTATGCTGCCAAGGTGGCCTGGGATGCAGTCGATCCGCAACTCTTGGCCCAAGAAGGAGAAGTTGTCATAGCAGGCCGTGTAGAAGGAACCAACCTTCCAACCCGTCTTCATATTCGTGTTTCTAGCACCACAGTCAAGGGAGCCAATGTAGCAGAGCAATGGACAGGATCAGTCTTGCCACTCGCCTTTGCAAGTGACTCTAACGATGCGGATCCAGTTGCTAAGGTCAATGATAAGGTCATCTCCTTTACCGATGCTCCAGCTAACCGTTGGACCAACTGGGGCCGTGACAATGCGGAAGATTCTGTTGGTATCTTGTTTGGGGATTCTGGTATCTTGACCAAGCGAGCAGTGGACAACCTCCATGTTGGTTTCCACGAAGACCACGGCGTTGGCGCTCCAAGTGAATATGTGATTGAGTACTATACAGGGGAACAAATCCCAACTGTTCCAAGCAATCCAAATCGCGTCAAAGACGAAACAGACCATCCATTTAACAATCCAGCCAACTGGAAAGAAGTCAGCAACCTAACCGTTGAAGAACCGGTAGCAGCTGGCAAGATGAATCATTTCAGTTTTGATAAAGTCGACACCTATGCCGTTCGGATCCGCATGAAGACACCAGAAGGCAAACGTGGAAGCTCTATTTCAGAGATTCAGGTATTTGCCAATAAGGTTGCGGCAGAAGAAAAGAGCCAGGTGACCATTCGTGTCAACGGTGAGGTTTTACCAGGAGTAAATCCAAGTGTGACAGATTACTACATCGATGCGCGTGATCGGGCTTATCCACAAGTGGAAGCGACAGCTAGCCATCACGGTCTTGCAACGGTTGTGCCAAGCGTCCATGAAGGTGAGCCAATCCGTGTCATCCATAAAGCAGAAGATGGTACTATCTTACAAGAATACCGCCTCCATCTCACAAGTGATGCAGAAAAACTGAAACAAGCTGCTCCAGTAGCAGTAGAAGCAGGCAGACGTTTTGTGAAAGTCGGTCAAGATCTAGTTCTACCATCTACAGTAGGTGTCTACTTCAAAGGGGACACAGGTTACGAACGCAAGGAACTTACGGTGGACTGGCAGGCTATCCCAGCTGGTGCGCTGTCTCATGAAGGCAGCTTCACGTTAGAAGGAAAAGTCCTCGGCTATGATCTGACAGCTCAGCTGACCGTCCGGGTGTCCGAAAAGACAGGAGAAATCCTCTCTGTGAACCGTGACTACAATGCAGAGGATACCAGAGCATTTGCTAGTGAAACCAACGATCTCGATCCAAATCAAATCGACTATATCGATTACATCAATGATGGTGGCTACAACGAATACTATCGCTGGACCAACTGGAAGAGAGAACCGGATCAAACTGAAGTGTTTGCTGGTCTCATCTTCAAGAAAAATGGTCAAGTAACAGAGCGTTTGGTCAATAAAGTAGCGGTCGACTTCTTTGCAGATCAGGAAACAGGCCTGCCAACGAAAACTGTTCTTGAACGCTATATTGGTCCAGACTTTGATGTCCCAGATGATTACGGCAATTTGAAAAATCTTCCAGATCATCCATTTAACCAAGCCTCAAACTGGGAAGAAATTCCTTATAGCTTGGATTATGCCTTTGAGCCTGGTTATATCTCTAACCTCAGCTTCAACGAAACCAGAACGAAAGCCATCCGTTTAAGAATGGTCCGTGATGAAAATCTTAAAGGAATTGGAATCATTGAATTGAGCGCCTATGCCCCAACAGAAGAGGCCCAGGCAACAACTGATGTTACGATCCAAGTGAATGGCAAAGACCTAGAAGGTTTTAAACCAGATGTGACAGATTATCATCTAGAGTATGAGGGAGAACGTCCAATCGTTTCAGCACAAGGCAAGAATGGAACAGCCGTTACGGTCATCGATGCTAAAAGTGCCAATGCTCCGGTTCTTGTCAAGGTTGTCTCAGAAGATGGCAAGCTCGAAAAAGTATATCAACTTTCTCTATCCGGAAAAGCACCTACAGGCTCAGCCATTCCTGAAGAAGGGGTTAAGAATCTGGTCCATACCAAACCAGAGTTGGTGATTGAGCCAGAAGAGATGGACTTTGAACGCTTAGAACGTCCAAATGCGGATCTTCCAAAAGGTGAGAAACGTGTGGTTCAAGAAGGTCAAAAAGGGCGCAAATTGCGCTTGGTGGAAGTCTCTCAAGAAAATGGTGTGGAAAGCCAGAAGGAACTAGATGCCTTTGTAGAGCTAGATCCAGTGGCAGAAATCACGGAGGTGGGCACGAAAGAAGTGCTTCCAGACACTCCACAACCAGAGCCACAGCCTCAGCCACAACCAGAACCACAACCGCTTCCGAACCCAGAACATCCTCATGGCTCAGAAGGACCAGTAGCTACCTCAACTCCTCAAGCATCTCTTGAGGTCAAAGCAGTGCGTCAGGAAGGGACAGATGCAGCAGGGAAGGAAGTCGAGAAAACAGTTCAAGCGCCAGCAGTTTCAGCTGCTCCAGTTTCCGAAGGGACTTTACCAAATACAGGATCAGACGAAAGCGTCGCAAGCCTCGTTGCTGGAATCTTAGCAGCGGGCCTTGCCAGTGCTGTGCTGGACGATCAGAAAAAAAGAGCCAATAAGGCCAAGTAAAACAGCTAGAGAAACTAGCAAAAAACGGTGAAAAGTTCACAGGTAAAAAAAGGAGGATGGGGAAGTCCCACCCTCTTTACCTGGTGACATAAAGGAATAGAATATGGGAAAAAGATTATTTGAAAAGAGAAATCGATTTGGCATACGTAAACTCTCAGTAGGCGTCTGCTCGGTAGTTGTAGCGACCTGTTTTTTAGGAGTGACTACCAGTTACGCAGAGGAACAAGTTGAGAATAGTGAACCACGTGAAGAACGGGTTGAAACGAGCAATGCAGGGGATCAAGGAAAGGAGGAAAAAGCTGTGAAAGAGCACCAAGAAGAATCAGAGAATTCCTCACCCGTAACGAGTGAGAAAGAAAACCGCGCAGTCAGTCAAGGGACAGAAACAAGCCAACCAGCCACTTCTCCAGATGAGGAGCCTGAGATTGCAGACTATGGTCCGCTTCCAAGCAAGGCCCAAATGCAATACCACCGCGAAGAACTAGCAGCTTTCATCCACTTTGGGATGAATACCTACTACGATCGTGAGTGGGGAGATGGACAAGAAGACCCTTATTATTTCTATCCAGAGCATCTGGATACCGATCAGTGGATCAAAACTCTGAAAGACGCGGGCTTCAAACGGACGATCATGGTCGTCAAGCACCACGATGGCTTCCTCTTGTACCCTTCTAAATACACCGACCATACCATTGCTAAAAGCGGTTGGAAGGAAGGAAAAGGCGATATCCTAGCCGAGGTTTCTGCTTCTGCCAGCAAGTATGACATGGATATGGGGGTCTACCTCTCGCCTTGGGATGCTCACAGCCCACTCTACCATGTGGATACAGAGGACCAATACAACGAATACTATCTCAACCAGCTCAAAGAAATCCTTGAAGATCCAAAATATGGAAACAAGGGCAAGTTCGTAGAAGTCTGGATGGATGGAGCGCGTGGCGATGGGGCTCAAAAAGTCACCTATACCTTCGACAAGTGGTTTGATGCCATTCGTAAGGCCCAAGGGGATATTGCCATCTTCTCAGCTGAGCCCACCAATGTTCGTTGGATCGGAAATGAAAAGGGAATTGCTGGAGATCCAGTTTGGCATAAGGTCAATCCAGATAAGATCCGCAACAATCCATCCAATAGTTACCTCAATCACGGAGATCCAGAAGGGAAGCAATACTCAGTGGGAGAAGCGGATGTTTCTATTCGCTCCGGCTGGTTCTACCATGACAACCAAGAGCCTAAGTCCTTGCGCGAATTGATGGACATTTACTTCAAATCGGTCGGCCGTGGAACTCCACTCTTGCTCAATATTCCACCGAATCAAGACGGAAAATTTGCGGATGCCGATGTGGCCCGTTTGAAAGAATTACGCCAGACCTTGGACCAACTCTACAGTGTGAACTATGCGGCAGGAGCTTTGGTAGAAGCTGACTCGACACGACGCAACTCTCTCTACAAGGCCAGCCATTTGACAGATGGCGATGAAAAGACCAGTTGGGCACCATCAGATGATGCTAAGACCGGCTCTTTTGTTCTCGATCTTGGAAAAGAGCAACACTTTGATGTGGTAGAGCTCAAGGAAACGATCGAGAAAGGCCAACGGATTTCTGGCTTCACCATTGATGTGGCTGTGAATGGTCAATGGGTTCCTTTTGGGGCTGGTTCAACCGTAGGATACCGCCGTTTGATCAAAGGGCAACCAGTTGATAGTCGCTATATCCGGGTGTCCATCACCGATGCCCAAGCTACTCCAATCTTGAACGGAGTCTCTGTCTATAAGACCCCAGCTAGCATCGAAGAAACCGATGGTTACCCGCTTGGTTTGACTTATCATTCTGACCGGACTGCTGACCGAGCTAATAGCCAATGGAATGAAGAGGGAGAAGGCGTCCGAGGCACCTCTATGTGGACCAAGGAAAAGGGAGCTTCTGTGACCTATCAGTTTGAAGGCACCAAGGCCTATGTGGTCGCAACTGTCGACCCTGGTCATGGGGAAATGGATGTCTATGTCGATGGCCAAAAGCTAGCGACGGTCAATACCAAAAGCCCAAGCCGCAAACGCAGCCAAAAGGTCTATGAAACACCGGACTTGGCAGCAGGCTCCCATACCTTGACCTTGGTCAATAGCAAGGGAGATGCGATCGCAACGGAAGGGATTTATGCCCTCAATAACCAAGAAAAGGGTCTCTTTGAGTTTGCTCAGCCAACCCTAGCTGTTAAGAAAGGCGACCCAGCGCAAGTCGTTGTCAAGAGAAAAGGTGGCTCTAAAGGAAGTGCCAGTCTCAAATTAATCACAGAACCAGGAACAGGGGTTCATGGCAAGGTCTACAAAGATACCAACGTCACCCTTGAGTTCGCAGATGGAGAGACGGAAAAAACAGTCCAAGTTCCAACTCTTGATTTTGCAGGAAAAGCGACCGATGTCTATGACTTTAAGGTCAAATTGTTGCATCCAGATCAAGGAAGTCTAGTCGGCTTTATTCCAGAACTGACAGTCCAAGTAATGAACGAGGACCAGTTGCCAGAAAATCGCAAAGAAGTAGATGACCAAGATCCGAAACTGCACTATAGCCAAGGTTGGCACCATGAGACGGACAACAAAGACTTTTCAAATGGCACAGAATCTTGGTCTAGCTTTAACCAAGTGACCGATGAGGAAGGCAAGAAACACATTGAAGTGACCATCACCTTTAAGGGAACAGGTGTGGAGGTTCGAGGAGTGGTCGACCCAAGCCATGGTCTCTACAGCGTCACTCTAGATGGAAAAGAAATGGCCTTCGAAGAAGGGCGTGGCCATGATTATGAGATCGAAGGCGATCATTATTTCAGTGGCTATGGAGACCAACGCAAACTCGACCAGAGTTTGGTCAATCTGCAAGGCCTAGCAAAAGGCTACCACCAGCTACGCCTGCATCTGGATCCAGCTCTCAATGACCCTCAGTCATCCAGAGCCATCCAGGTAGACCGATTTATCCTATCAGGGAAAGATAGCCAGTTGCTCAGTCAAGAAGAGTTGCAACAGATCATCAGAGAAGGAGTAGAAAAGATCAAGGCTACTTCTCTCGATCGTTTGAAAGCAGAGCTCAAACCGACGGTTCAAGGACAATTGACGGACTTGACTCAGTTGTTGGATCAAGAGCGCCCAGATTTGGTTGCTGCAGTGAATCAAGTCGAAGCCCTTGAAACCATCTTAGGAGATGCTCACAATTATGAACCGCTGACGCAGACACGACCAGAAGAAGGTGTTCGGGATTTGATTCTTGAAAAACCAGAACTTCTCATCGAAGCAGAGGAGATTCCATTTGAGAGTCAAACACGTGAGAACAAGGACTTGGCCAAGGGCGAAAGCCGGATCCTTCAATCTGGGAAGGTCGGACGCCGATTGAAATTGATCGAGGTCCGACAAGAAGAAGGCAAAGAAATTCGGACAGAAGTCGATGCCTTCGTCGAAGTGGAGGCCCAGGACCAGATCACAGAAGTCGGAACGAAGGAAGCGGAAGAAGCTCCTATTATTCCGGATGTGCCGCTAGCAACAAGTCCTAGTGAAGACTCACAAGAAACGAAACCGCTCCTTCCTCCAGAAGACAAAAAAGAAAGTGGAATTGCTCCAATTTTGAAACCGACGGCTTCGAAAGAGACTCCTCTTTCTCCTGAGGTAGAAGCAGTAACTCCGGCCCCTGTGCAGTCCCAAGAAAAACTGCCACAGACAGGATCAGAGAAGGCAAGTTTCTTAGCCTGGATCGGACTACTGGGCTTAGGCTTCTTGGGCGGAAGAGTGAAATACGCTCGTCGGAAATCCTAAAGTCCCTATTACAAGAGGTTAGCAACGGCTAGCCTCTTTTTTGGCCTCCTTCTGGCTACCAACAAGGGGTCTTCAGTTTCTATCTCGACGTAGTCTTTGCTTTATTTACAGGCGTAAAAATTGTATAATAGTCAGATAAGGTCAATAATGACATCATGGATGATGAGACCATTTTTGATCCTCTGAAAAGCAGAGAGCTTATCTAGAATGAAAAGGTTAGAAAGGAGCATCATGGCAAGTAAAAATACATCAGATAGCATTGAGGCCTATATCAAGTCGCTACTGGCTCAAGCAGGCATCGCAGAGCTCAAGAGAAGCGAATTAGCGGATGTTTTCCAAGTTGTTCCTAGTCAAATCAATTATGTGATCAAGACCCGCTTCACCGAAAGTCGAGGCTATATCGTAGAGAGCAAGCGTGGAGGTGGCGGTTATATCCGGATTGGCAAGGTCCAATTTTCAGACCAACACCAGATGCTAAAAGAGCTTGGCGCAAGCATCGGAGAACAAATCAGTCAGACTGTTTTTGGCGATATCCTTCAAATGCTATTTGAAGAAAAACTCCTTACAAAGAGAGAGGCAGAGCTTTTGTCAGTGATGACGACAGACGAGGTTCTGGGAAGTGAAGCCCATCGCTTACGAGCCAATATCCTACGAAAAATTATCCAACAAGTCGATAGAAAGGGAATGTAATCTCCTTATGAACTATTCAAAAGCCCTATTAGAAACGATTGAAGCCGCTCAAATCTTGGCGGGTCATTTTGAGTCTCAAACGCTAGATACCTGGCATATCCTAGTAGCCCTGGCAAATAATCCCTATAGTGTAGCTGGTTCCGTCTTAAGTGACTATCCTATGCAGATTGATGATTTTCAAGATGCAGCGGAGCACATTACGGGTCAAGTCTACCAACGGGATGGCCGCTATGAGGTATTTCCTTTTTCTTTCCGTGTCGAAGAAATCATGAAACGTTCCCAAGAGATTGCCCAGGCAGTCCATGCCAAAAGTCTTGGAACAGAGCATGTCCTCTTGGCGCTATTACTAGAGCGGGGAACCTTGGCTTCTCAAGTATTGGAGTATGTCGGCTTCCGCTATGATGATCAGGAAGAGGGCATTAAAATCGTCGAGCTTCGGAAGAGCTTAGAACAACGAGCAGGTTGGGACAAGGAAGCTGTCAAGGCCATTCGTTCGCTCTATCGGGCCCAGCAACCCAATCGTCAAACCATGGGAAATATGATGGGCATGCCAGCCTCTACCAGCGGTGGTTTGGAAGACTACACCCGAGATTTGACAGAAATGGCTCGCAATGGCAGTTTGGAACCGGTGATTGGTCGGGGGCAAGAAATCTCGCGGATGATTCAGATTTTGAGCCGCAAAACGAAAAATAACCCAGTCCTGGTCGGGGATGCCGGTGTCGGAAAGACCGCTCTAGCCTTGGGCTTGGCTCAACGGATTGCCAGCGGAGATGTCCCGACGGAACTGGCTAAAATGCGGGTCCTAGAATTGGACTTGATGAATGTTGTCGCAGGGACGCGGTTCCGTGGAGATTTTGAAGAGCGGATGAACAACATCATCAATGATATTGAAGAAGATGGCCATGTCATCCTCTTCATTGATGAGCTCCATACCATTATGGGCTCTGGCTCTGGGATTGACTCCACCTTGGATGCGGCCAATATCTTGAAGCCGGCCTTGGCTCGCGGGACCCTACGGACCGTAGGAGCCACTACGCAAGAAGAATACCAAAAACACATTGAAAAAGATGCCGCTCTTTCACGCCGCTTTGCTAAGGTCTTGATTGAGCAACCCTCTGTTGCAGATAGCATTGCGATTTTGCAAGGGCTCAAGAAGACCTATGAACGTCACCACCGTGTTCATATTACGGATGCGGCTATTGAGACAGCTGTTGTTTATGCCAATCGTTATTTGACCAGTCGCCTCTTACCTGACTCCGCCATTGACCTCTTGGATGAAGCGGCAGCGACGGTGCAAAACAAGGGGCCTCAAGCCGGTCTTCAGTCCGACTTGACAGCTGCCGATCAAGCCTTGCTCAAGGGGCAGTGGAAAAAAGTTGCTCAGTTGCTAAAAGAAGATGCCAGTCCAAAAGGCTACCAGCTAGAAGTCAAGGAAGAGGATATCCTGAAGACGCTCAGTCAATTGTCAGGCATTCCTGTGGAGAAACTAACCCAAACAGCAGCTAAGAAATACCTTGAATTAGAAGCAGAACTTCATAAGCGCGTGATCGGTCAGGATCAGGCTGTCTCAAGTATCAGCCGAGCGATTCGTCGCAATCAGTCGGGAATTCGGTCTCACAAACGGCCAATTGGCTCCTTCCTCTTCCTCGGTCCGACTGGGGTCGGAAAAACCGAGCTCGCGAAGGCGCTGGCTGAAGTCCTCTTTGATGACGAGTCCGCTTTGATCCGCTTTGATATGAGTGAATACATGGAGAAATTTGCGGCCAGTCGTCTCAACGGTGCCCCTCCAGGCTATGTCGGTTATGAAGAAGGGGGCGAGTTGACGGAAAAAGTCCGCAACAAACCTTATTCAGTCCTCTTGTTTGATGAGGTGGAAAAAGCCCATCCAGATATCTTTAACGTTCTCTTGCAAGTCTTGGATGACGGTGTCTTGACCGACAGCAAGGGACGCAAGGTAGATTTCTCCAATACCATTATTATCATGACCTCAAACTTGGGAGCTACCGCTTTACGAGATGATAAGACGGTTGGCTTTGGAGCTAAGGATATTCGCTTTGACCAGGCCAATATGGAGAAACGCATCTTTGAAGAGTTGAAGAAGACCTATCGACCAGAGTTTATCAATCGGATCGATGAGAAGGTTGTCTTCCATAGCTTGACCAGTGACCAAATGCATGAGATTGTCAAGATTATGGTGAAACCGCTAGTTCAATCTCTATCAGAGAAGGGTATTACTCTGAAATTCCAAGCGTCTGCTCTTAAATGGCTGGCGACTCATGGATATGATCCAGAGATGGGAGCGCGTCCTTTGCGCCGGACCATCCAGACTCAGGTGGAAGACTACTTGGCAGAGATCCTCTTGAGAGGAGAAGTGGCTGAAGGGCAAACCCTCAAGGTAGGTGTCAAGTCTGGTCAGCTTAACTTCACGATTGACTAGGAGGATATGCAGTGCCTCTCAAACGCTTGACCCGAATCACCCTCTTAGCAGCCCTCTGTGTGGTGCTGAGACAAGCCTTTGCCTTCTTGCCCAATGTCCAACCCATTAGTGCCATTTTCTTTTTACTGGTGCTATTTGAAGACTGGCAATTTGCCTGTTTGGTGATGGCAGTCACCATGTTTACCTCGGCTTTTCTCTTGGGGATGAGCCCAGTGGTGCTCGCTCAGATACTGGCCTTTGGCCTCCTTTTGACTCTTTGGCGGGGGCTTTACCGTCACTTGTCTTTGCAAGTCCAAACCCTAGTAGTCGGTATCTTATCCTTTCTCTACGGGGTGCTGATTGACAGTCTTTATGCTATTCTCTACCACATGCCCTGGTGGACCTATGCGCTGGTGAATGGCTTTAGCTTTAACCTGGCCCACGCCCTTTCCACCACCTGTTTTTACCCTCTACTTTATATAGTATTTAGGAGATTGTATTATGAAAAAAACACTTTATAGTTTCTTTGCTGTCCTAGCAGCTCTTGTATTGGTCAGTTGCGGACAAAGCACACCATCGACTACGGAAAGCTCAGCTTCTAGCTCACAAGTAGCCAAAGAAAAACAAATTACCATTACGGTCAGTATCGCCCCTGAAGGGCAAGAAGCTCAAAGCAAGACCTTAAAGGTTGCTGAAAAAGCCAACCTGATGGAAGTCCTGAAAGCTAACTACAAAATCGAGGAAAAGAGTGGTCTCATCACCTCGATCGATGGCGTAGCCCAGGATGAAAGCAAGGGGCTCTATTGGATGTACAAGATTAATGGAGAGATGGCACCAAAAGGGGCAGCAGAAACTACTGTCCAAGATGGAGATACCATCGAATTTTATCAAGAAGTTTATCAATAAGAAAAAGAGTGAATGCTTGGAGTAGGGCTCCATTTGTTCACTCTTTTTTTGAAACTAGTTTCTATTTTTTATAAGACTTGCAAATCCTCTTGACTTCCCTATAGATGAATGTTACAATCATATTACAAAATGTAACAAATGTTACAAAAGAGAGGTATTGCCATGAAAACGAAAGGAACCTTGTTTAGTCTATCTACCCTTGCTCTAACAGCTGCTCTTCTCTTAAGCGGATGTGGATCAGAAAAGAACAAGGAAACCAGTCCATCTTCAACTAGTAAAATTGCGCAAGTGAAACAAAGCTCTACTAGTAAAAAAGAAGAGAAAAAGACCGCAAGCAAAACCACACAAAGCACAGAAGTTGCACAATCTCCTGCCATCGCTTCGAGCGAAACACAAGCGAGCCAAGAAAATCCATCAACTCCAGTGACACCAAGAGTTCCAGAAGCCAGTCAAGGCCTGGTTCCAACTCCTTCCAAAGAAACACATGCAGCAGTGACCCCAGCACCAGAAAAACAAAAACGTCCTAGCTTGGAGGAAGGTCGCACGACTGCAAAAGAACAAGCCTCTAAGACAGAGAACCCACGCTATAAAGGTGTCTTGAGCTATGCCTCAGGGGATTATTCAGGAGCAATAGGTAGTTGGACCGACGGTCGCGATACAGGCGTAAGCATCGGACAAGGTGGACAAGTAACCATTCAAACTCCTGGTGGCGATGCAGTGGGCTATACAATTGGAAGCTATGAATACAACTTGGATCAAGGTCATTACCATGCTGGTTTGATTTCCTCCCAAGATGGATCTGCAGCTAGCTTGGATATAGTTGTCGGTCAAGATGGCCAAGTGGCAAGTGTTCAAGTGACAGAAAATGGCCATGCGCATGCCTTGGTTCGGGAATAATGGCTCCCTACTGAGAAAATTAAAAAAAAGATTGAAATCAGAGGCTCAATTCTGTATAATAACATACAGAGTTGAGTCTTTTTAATTTTTATTTTATAAAAATATATTTTTTTATAAAAAAGTATTGACAGATTGAAATTATAGTTTATAATAAAATCATAAGCAAAACATGTTTTGACATTATGATAAAGGAGCCAGTTAGATGAAAGAAAAAGTGGCAGTAGTATTTGGAACGTTTGCCCCCCTTCATCAAGGTCATATTGATTTAATTCAACGGGCAAAACGCCAATGTGACCGCGTTTGTGTGATTGTCTCTGGTTACAAAGGTGACCGAGGAGAAGAAGTTGGCCTTCCTTTGCAGAAACGTTTTCGCTATATTCGAGAAGGTTTTTCAAATGATGAACTCACCCAAATTTATAAATTAGACGAGACAGAACTTCCCCGCTATCCTTTAGGATGGGAGCCTTGGTTGAAAACAGCCTTAGAAACCATTCAATATGATGCTGAGAGAGAAGAGCTCATCTTCTATGTTGGGGAAAAGACGTATCAAGAGGAACTTGAAGCGAGAGGCTTTCAAGCGCACTTACAGGAGCGTCAGTTTGGCATCTCAGGAACCCTCATCCGGGAAAATCCCAGCAAGTATTGGAAATACATTGCGCAACCCTTCCGTCGTCAGTTTACCAAAAAGGTCCTCATTATGGGGAGTGCTAGTAATGGGAAGACGACTTTGGCAAAAGATTTGGCCCGCTTCTATGATGCACCAGTGAGCTTAGAATATGCTCGCGAGTACCAGATCAGAAACAATGTACGGGATGATGAACTGACCCCCAAAGACTATTATTATCTCCTGCTCGGACAATACGATCAAACCTCAAAATTAATCGACAGTAGTGCCAATCGTGGACTGGTCATTGCGGATACCAATTCGCTAGTGACCAAGGGCTATTACGACTACTATATGGAAGTAGAAGGCCAAGAGACCAGTATGACGGATACTTTTGACAATCTCTTTGTCAGTATCCTCGCTAAGGAAAAATGGGATTTGATCTTATTTGTCCAACCCATTGGATCCTATGTCAATGATGGCTTCCGCGATATGACCATGGCAGATGATGAAATTCGCAACAGTTTTTCAAATCACCTGGATCACCTCCGCCACCAATACCTCGCAGATATCCCAACAGCCTATCTCGGGCAAGACTACTTGGGGAATTACGAAGAAGCAAAGCGTGTCATCGATACGATTTATCAAGCTGATTAAAGGAGAAACAGCATGAAACGACTACAAGAAAAAATTCAAACATTTGGGGAGCATTTAAAAAATGTCCATCGAGAAGCTGGCAAACGTGGCTTCGTAGGGATTATGAAACTCCTTTGGCAAGACCTATTTGCAGGTCGCACTCTGACACAATGGCTGTATCTGATTGCTTTGTCTAGCGTGCCCTTTGTCCTAGAGTTTACCAATCAGGAAGCAAGTCACGATTGGTTAGGGCTCTTTGCCTCCTGGACAGGAATCGTTTGTGTGATACTAGTAGCAGAAGGTAGGGCTAGTAACTATCTCTTTGGAGCAGTGAACTCAGCGATTTACCTCATCCTAGCCTTGAACAAAAACTTCTATGGAGAAGTTCTGACAACCCTATACTTCTTCGTGATGCAACCAATCGGCCTCTATGTCTGGTTGTCGAATCGGATCAATGACCAAGGAGGGGCAGAAGAATCTCACTTTGAAGCCAAGAAATTAACCATAATGGAATGGATCAAGTATTTGGTTCTAACAGCTCTGATTTGGATCGGGATGGGCTATGCCTATAAAAGCATCCACAGTGCACGACCTTTCCGTGATAGTGTGACAGATGCGACCAATGGAGTCGGTCAACTTCTCATGACAGGTCTTTATCGTGAACAGTGGATTTTCTGGATTGCGACCAACCTCTTCAGTATCTACCTCTGGTGGGGAGAAAGCATCCATATTCAGGGAATGTATTGGGTCTACACCCTCAATAGCTTGGTTGGTTGGTACCAATGGAGTAAAGCAGTGAAAAAGGAGGTTGCTTAGATGGCAACAAGCAGCATTCCGGAAGGGATGAACGAAAAGGAATACTACGAGACGGTCGTCAGCGAGGAAGAATTCCTCCGTTGGTATAAGGAGCAAGATCATCCCACCTATGAAAATCCAAGTGTAACTACCGATATGGTGGCCTACTGCTTTGTGGAGGGGCGTTTGAAACTCTTGGTGATTCGCCGGAAAACCCACCCTTGTCAGCACCGGGTCGCCTTGGTTGGAGGATTCTTGCAAAAGCACGAGGATGCTATCCAGGCTTGTATCCGCGAAGTTCAAGAAGAAGTTGGACTAGAGTTGACCCCTCAAAAGGTCGAGCAGTTAATGACCGTTTCGACTCCTGGTCGGGACCCACGGGGCTGGGTCATCACCATCGCCCACCTGGTCTATTTGCCTGCGGAGGCCGTCAATCTGGTCCGAGCTGGAGATGATGCCAAAGAAGTTCTTTTCCTTGATGTGGACTTCAAACAAGGGGAATGTTCTCTAGATGGCCGTGTTTTGACAGCTGAAGATTTCGCCTTTGACCACTATGAGATTGTCCAAGAATCGATCAAGCGTATCCAAGGGCGCTTGGCTTGGAATCCAACCTTCCTCCATCTCCTAGAAGAGCCTTTCACCGTATACGAAGCAACCGAGTTGGTGAATCTGATCCATCCAGATAAAGAAATTTTGACCAATAATTTCCTTGTGACCTATGGCTCTTACGTAGAAGAAGTAGGTGTCAAACGGGTACCTAAGAAAAAACCACGCAAGACCTATCGCTGGAAAGAAAGCGAATCTCAAGCGGATCAATAAGATACAAAAGAGGCTGGGACAAAAGTCCTAGCCTCTCAATTGTTTTTGGATTGTCGAGCAAGACGCAGTGGTTGAGTGGGCTCTACTATGCTGATTTCATCAGCTTTTACAGCTCTACTCAACTGTGCGGAGGTGGGACGACGAAATCGAATCCTAACGAATTACCGATTTCTGTCCCACTCTCTTTTTGTCATTAAGCTTTTTCTAATTGAAGAAGTTCTTCAATCTCAGCTAGAGTGCTAGCTTGCGAGATGGCTCCGCGGAGTTTGGCTGCGCCTGAGGTTCCTCGGAGGTAGTGAGGAGCTAAGCCGCGGAATTCGCGAACGGCAATGTGCTCACCTTTGAGATCGATCAAGCGTTTCAAATGTTCGTAAGCAATCTTCATCTTGTCTTCAAAAGTCAAATCAGGCAGGATTTCTCCTGTTTCAAAGTAGTGGTTGATTTGATTGAAGAGGTAAGGATTCCCCATAGCAGCACGGCCGATCATGACCGCATCGGCACCGACTTCTTCGATCCGTTGTTTGGCGTCTTGCACCGTCCGGATATCTCCGTTGGCGATAAATGGAATCTTGGTCAGTGCTTGTGCAACCTTGTGAAGGATCTCAAGATCCGCATGACCCGTATACATTTGCTCCCGGGTCCGTCCGTGCATGGCAAGGGCGGAGACACCTGCAGCTTCAGCTGCGAGGGCATTCTCAACTGCTAGAGAAGGGTCAGACCAACCTGTCCGCATTTTAACAGTGAGGGGGATATCAAGGACGGATTGAACCTTGTTAATGATAGAGTAGATCTTGTCTGGGTCCTTGAGCCACATGGCACCCGCCTCGTTCTTGACGATTTTATTAACTGGGCAGCCCATGTTGATATCGACGATATCGGTCTTGGTATTTTCTTGGATAAATTCAGCTGCGCGTGCCAGGCTGTCCTCATCGCTACCAAAGAGCTGAATCGATACAGGATTTTCACCTTCATCAATATGGAGCATATGCAGGGTCTTTTCGTTATTGTATTGGATTCCTTTATCAGAGACCATTTCCATGACTACAAGCCCTGCCCCGAGTTCTTTAGCAATCGTGCGGAAGGCTGAGTTGGTCACACCGGCCATAGGTGCAAGGACCGTCCGGTTTGGGATCTCGACATTCCCAATCATAAAAGGTGTATTAAGATTTGTCACGAATGAGTTCCTCCAAGTCGTTTTTATCAAAGTGATAAGCCGTCTGACAGAATTGGCAAACAATTTCTGCTCCCTGGTCCTCGTCCTTCATTTCTTGAAGGTCTTTGGCTGGCAAGCTAGCCAAGGCATCCATGAAGCGTTCCTTGCTACAGTCACATTGGAAGCGGATCTCTTCTTCAGAGAGACGTTTGTAGTGATCTTCGCCATAGATGGCAGTAAGAAGGGCTTCAATATGGTCGTCAGAGGCTAAAAGGGTAGAAATGGCCGGCATTTCTTGGATACGTTTTTCAAAGCGGGCAATTTCTTCTTCCTTGGCATTTGGCAAGACCTGCACCAAGAAACCACCGGCAACCTTGACCTTGTCTTCTTCATCAAGAAGGACATTGAGCCCCACTGCAGATGGAGTTTGTTGGCTTTCAGTCAAGTAATAAGCTAGGTCTTCACCGATTTCTCCAGTGACGAGAGGTGTCATGGAATGATAAGGATTGCCTGTGCCGTAGTCGGTAATCACTAGGAATTCCCCGTTTCCGACAAATGGTCCGACCACGACTTCACCGGTCGCTGTTTTCTTGATATCCACACCAGGATTTTGCACGTAGCCTTTGACGTTTCCTTGAGTATCTGCCACAGTGATGATAGCACCAAGTGAGCTAGTACCGAGGATTTTCACCGTTATCTTGGTGTTGCCCTTTTCATTGGCGGCGAGAATTTGACTTGCGATCAGGGTCCGACCGAGGGCCACAGTTGAGCTTGCTTGTGTCTGATGGTATTCTTGGGCTGCTCGCACGGTCTCTGTACTGTCTAGTACAAAGGCACGGAAGGAGCCACTTTCTGAGATAGTTTTAATAATTTTGTCCATAGCTTCTATTTTAGCATAAAATAGAAAAACAAGCGCGGGCCTGCGCTTGTTTTTGGGGATTAGGAAGAATTTTAAGACCAAAAATAGTATAATAAAACAAAGGAGGCTAGCATGAACCAATCTTTGAAAACGGCAGTCTATGGTTTGGCGGTAGCTGATGCATTAGGGGTTCCGTATGAATTTTTAACCCGAGGCAGTTTTAAAGCGGTTGAGATGGTGGGCTATGGAAGCCAACAGTAACTGGCTGGAACTTGTTCAGATGATACTAGCCTTGTATTCGCGACCTATGATTCTTTTTAGGAAAAAGGGAAGATTTCCTCTGCTATATGCAGGAGAGGTTTGAAATTTGCTTGTTAGAGGATGATTTTACAGCAAATGACTTGCTATTTTAAACTTGTAGGAGGACCATGCTTAATCTTTTTAGGTTATCATCTAAAACTCTACCTCGGTTACAAAACAAAAACGCAGAGACATCTTCTGCGTTTTCTTACTTTATAGGTCCATTTCTGGGAAAAGTTTAGCTAGTATTTTCGGAGTAATGCTTTGTCCCGGCCCCTCAGCACAATAGGTGTGCATATACATAGAAGGATTGAAGTTGAGCTCGATGCAGGTACAGTTGGGATTTTCCTTTGTGGAAATAGCAGAGCTGTCAGGGATGATGAGATCAACGCCACAGGCCCAGGCTCCCATAGCCTTTGCCATGTCCGCAGCGAGTTCCCTATAAGATGGGTGCATGCTGTCTGTGACATCAATCGAGTCTCCGCCAGTAGAAATGTTGGAATTGCGCCGCAAGTCAACCTTGACTCCAGCAGGCAGGATATCATCTGCTCCATAGCCTTGCTGGTCCAGCATGAGCAGTTCAATGTCCCCCAGTTCAATGATTTCAAGCGGTGAACGATGATCTCGGCCCCGCAGAGGATTGTCATTTTTGATGGCAATCAATTCTCTCACGGTATGCTGACCGTCTCCGACGACATTGGCCGCCACTCGCAAGAGGACTGCTTGGCATTGTCCGTCTAAGACAAAGAAGCGGTACTCCGTTCCAGCGATAAATTCCTCCACTAAGACGGCAACATCTTCTGAAAAAGCAATCTCCAGAGCCTTGTGATAAGCTTCCAGGCTAGCTGGCTCTTGGAAGATAGAGATGCCCAGTCCGAAGTTGGTTGACTTGGGTTTGACAACAATTTCTCGGTTCTTAATCAAAGGGTAGTAGGCCAGTCCCTCTTCTAAAGAAGAAAATTCTGCTCCAGCCGGAACGGGAAAGTCAGCTGCTGCCAAAATCTTTTTGGTGACTGTTTTATTGGCCATGGCCAAAGGGATGACATAGTTATCCTTGGAGGTCATATTGCCGTTCTTGACATATTCTACATGACTACCATGCCAAAGCTTGAGAAATTGGTCCGTTTCATCTAAAATTTCGACATTCAGCCCCTTTTGAATAGCATCAAAGAGCAACATCTGGGTGGACAGCTCCATATTTTCGTAGCCTTTGAGGGCATAAGGAGCAGTCCAGGCATAGCGGTGGTATTCTTCTGCTTTTTCTAGACCAAAAGCTGTTAAGGAATCTTGCTGGATATGGGGCAGGAGCTGTCCTGACAGTGTCAGCTGAGGATGTAAGAGAGCCTCTCTCATCTGGTCCAGCAAAGTTTGATAGTAAGTTGGCAGTTCAAAATGCTGGATGAGCTCTTCCATGGCTTGGAGAAGGGCTGAGCTGTCTGCCTCATCTGGCAGGGCAGTCAGCGGGTGGCTACAAGCAATTTTCTGGTTCAAATCATGGGCAGCTTTTAATACTGCATCAACATTTTCTACATCATCTAGCCAGAGCAGGCCCAGTAAAAAGAGATGGACAGTATCTAAGGTCTCTTGGCTAATGCCCGAATGGTCAAAAGGATTGAGATCGAAGCAGCGGAATTCCAGATAGGTGATACCCTGCTCCAGATAGGCGCGATTGTGCTTCTGTCCACGGAAGCGAACGGCTGAGTAAAATTCTTTTTCAGCACTGAGCTCGCCAGACTGAACGTAGTTTTCAATATCGGTTACATATTGCTCCAAAGAAGTGTAGGACACCTGAATATTCTCGTCATTGACATAGCCATAGTCGCTGTTGCGAAAAGAGCGGATAGGCTGCGGGTATTCCTGACTGTAGAAACCGGCTTCTGCCAGAGGAGCAGCACCGTAGAGATAGGTTAAGAGCCATCGGAAACGCAGAAAGTTTCGAGCCAGTTTGAGATAGAGGTCATTTTTAAAGTCCTTTAGTAAATGATAGGAGCTGACTTGAAAGAGAGCAGCGACCAGATCTTTCCCTAGCTCCATGTTGTAGTGGATGCCAGAGATGGCCTGTAGTTTTTTGCCATATTTTTTCGCTAAACCCTCTCGGTAGTGGCGTTCGTATTCGTTTTCCAGACGGGCGATGATAATATCTTCTTCAGTCAGCTGCGGTGGCATGGACAGAGGCCACAGGCATTCACTCTGGTCAATTGAGCGGCCTGCCACATCGCTGATAGCTCCCAGTAAGCGCCGCGCTTCCTTAGTCGAGTGAGCAATAGGTGTAATTAGTTCCAGTTGTTGTTCGCTGAAGTCTGTTTGGATGGTCGGGTGGAAATTGCGGGAACCAAGCTGACTCGGATGAGCAGTTTGAGCTAAGTGTCCATCAGTTGTCACTCGCAGATTTTCCCTCTCCAGACCAAAGGTCGCTTGGAGAATAGGGCTTGATGTATCCAGTTTCTGCAGTAATTGATTAATCGTCATCGTTTCACCGTCCTATGGTAGTAATTTTAGTCTATTACAAACGGAAAAAGAAAACAAATTTCCGCTACGATTTTACAAAAATTCCGAACTTTTATTTTTAATTAAGTACTAAAATTCAGAAAATACAGATTTTGTAAAAATGTAATTCGTCTACATAAGAGAAAAAACAAATGAAATGATGAACCCTCCTTGAAAAATTGTCAAATTTTTCATATAATGAGGTATAAAACATAATCGCAGGTGAGATTCCTGCCTGCTTTTCAAGAAAGGACGAGCTATATAGCTCAGACAAAGATATGACATCAGTAGTTGTTGTAGGAACCCAGTGGGGAGATGAAGGAAAAGGGAAGATTACAGACTTCCTATCAGCCAATGCAGAAGTCATTGCTCGTTACCAAGGTGGGGACAATGCTGGTCACACCATCGTGATCGACGGCAAAAAGTTCAAGTTGCACTTGATTCCTTCTGGTATCTTCTTCCCTGAAAAGATCTCTGTCATCGGAAACGGCGTGGTAGTCAATCCTAAGTCATTAGTCAAAGAGTTGGCTTATCTCCATGAAGAAGGGGTATCAACGGACAGCCTTCGCATCTCTGACCGTGCCCATGTCATCCTTCCTTACCACATCGAATTGGACCGTCTCCAAGAAGAGTCTAAAGGCGAAAACAAGATCGGAACGACGATTAAAGGGATTGGCCCAGCCTACATGGATAAGGCTGCGCGTGTGGGAATCCGGATTGCGGACCTTTTGGACCGCGACGTCTTCGCAGAACGCCTTCGCATCAACTTGGAAGAAAAGAACCGTCAATTTACCAAACTCTATGATGCAGAGCCTCTTTCATTTGACGATATCTTCGAAGAATACTATGAATATGGTCAACAAATCAAGCAATATGTAACCGATACTTCTGTCATCTTGAACGATGCTTTGGATAACGGCAAGCGCGTGCTCTTTGAAGGAGCCCAAGGGGTTATGTTGGATATCGACCAAGGAACTTATCCATTTGTTACTTCATCAAACCCTGTTGCAGGTGGGGTGACCATCGGATCAGGTGTCGGTCCAAGCAAGATCGACAAGGTTGTCGGTGTATGTAAAGCCTATACCAGCCGTGTCGGTGACGGACCATTCCCTACGGAGCTCTTTGATGAAGTGGGTGATCGGATTCGTGAAGTCGGTCATGAGTATGGGACAACAACCGGTCGTCCACGTCGTGTCGGTTGGTTTGACTCAGTTGTCATGCGCCATAGCCGTCGTGTCTCAGGAATTACCAACCTTAGCTTGAACTCGATCGACGTTCTATCAGGCTTGGATACGGTGAAAATCTGTGTAGCCTACGACTTGGATGGGGAACGCATCGACCACTACCCAGCAAGCTTGGAGCAACTCAAACGTTGCAAACCAATCTATGAAGAATTGCCAGGTTGGTCAGAAGACATCACCGGTGTTCGCCACTTGGACGAGCTTCCAGAAAATGCCCGCAACTATGTGCGCCGGATCGGCGAATTGGTTGGTGTGCGCATTTCAACCTTCTCAGTCGGACCAGATCGTGACCAAACCAATATCCTTGAAAGTGTCTGGTCAAGTAAATAATTTAAAAGAGGCTGGGACAAAAATCCTAGCCTCTCAATTATTTTTGGATTGTCAAGCAAGACGCAGTGGTTGAGTGGACTCTACTATGCTGATTTCATCAGCTTTTACAGCCCTACTCAACTGTGCGGAGGTGGGACGACGAAATCGAATTCTAACGAATGACCGATTTCTGTCCCACTCTCTTTTGCTACTTAAGCTTACTTTAAGACCTCTGAGATATACTAAGATCATAAACAAAGACCTCCTAACTTTGTTTAAACCTCCTAAACTTTTTCATAATAATCTCCCATAAGAGTCGCCCAATCGGCGGCTTTTTTTGTGAGTCGTAAGCTGCCTATGGTATAATGAACAAAGAAACTAAAAGGAAGAAGGAAGAGATGGACTACACGATAGAGGAAAAAGCGATGTTTATGAGGGAAGCCCTGAAGGAGGCGGAGATTGCCCTCGCCAATGATGAAATACCGATTGGCTGTGTCTTGGTCAAGGATGGTCAGATTATCGGGCGTGGACATAATGCGCGTGAGGAGCTGCAGCGGGCGGTCATGCATGCGGAAATCATGGCGATCGAGGAAGCCAATCAGCATGAAGAGAGCTGGCGTTTGCTGGATACGACTCTGTTTGTGACCATTGAACCCTGTGTCATGTGTAGTGGTGCCATTGGTCTAGCTCGGATTCCCCAGGTGATTTACGGGGCGACCAATCAGAAGTTTGGCGGAGCAGGAAGTCTCTACGACATTTTGACAGATGAGCGCCTCAATCACCGGGTGGAAGTGGAAACAGGAATCTTGGAAGCAGAATGTGCAGCCATCATGCAGACCTTCTTCCGCCAAGGTCGAGAACGAAAAAAACAAGCCAAGCTCGCAGCTAAGGCCGAAACACAAGAATAAAAACCAGACCTTTGCAAAATCCACAATTTATGATATAATACCTATCGGAGCAACAGTTCTGCGTGAAGCGGGTCAGGGGAGGAATCCAGCAGCCCTAAGCGAAGTGAGCTGTGTGCTCTTTTTCTATTGCTCTTGATGAGTCAAGCCTAAAAGGTGCAGATGAATATTGGAGCAGCGAATCTAGTTTGAACGGACCTGAAATGAATTCAGCTGACATCCAATCTTAAGAAGCATATTTGTTTTCTTGTCAATCAAAATTGTTCTTCTCAATAGGCCTAAATAGGCCTAAAATTTGTTGACTTACGCAAACGATTGCTCTCGGTTATGTCCTAAGGTTAGCTTATTTAGAAAAATAGTATAGAATACAAATGTAAACGTTTTAAAATAGCGAAAGCACTTGCTTATTTTTTCTTAAAGCGTTATCATAAAAGAAAAGAACAATTGGAGGATAAACATGTCACATATTAAATTTGACTACTCAAAGGTGTTAGATAAATTTGTAGCACCACATGAACTAGATTATATGCAGCCTCAAGTGACTGCTGCAGATTCTGCTCTGCGAAATGGTACAGGTCCTGGGGCAGAAATGACTGGCTGGTTGAACTTGCCTGAAGAATATGACAAAGATGAATTTGCTCGTATTCAAAAGGCTGCTGCTAAAATCCAATCTGATAGTGAGGTATTGATCGTAATCGGTATTGGTGGTTCCTATTTAGGAGCTCGTGCAGCTATTGATTTCTTGAATAATTCTTTTGTAAATCTACAAAGCAAGGAAGAACGCAAGGCACCTCAAATCCTCTATGCTGGAAATTCTATTTCTTCAAGCTATTTGGCTGATTTGGTAGACTATGTATCAGACAAAGATTTCTCTGTCAACGTTATTTCTAAGTCAGGAACGACTACAGAGCCTGCTATTGCTTTCCGTGTCTTCAAAGAACTCTTGGTTAAGAAGTATGGTCAGGAAGAAGCAAATAAACGGATTTATGCAACTACAGACCGCGCTAAAGGTGCAGTTAAGGTTGAAGCAGATGCTAATGGCTGGGATACTTTTGTAGTGCCTGATAGTGTAGGTGGTCGTTTTACAGTATTGACAGCAGTGGGACTCTTGCCAATCGCAGCTGCAGGGGCTGATATCAGCAAGTTAATGGAAGGAGCAAATGCTGCTCGCAAGGCTTATGCTTCTGATAAGTTGGCTGAAAATGAAGCATATCAATATGCAGTTGTACGCAATATCTTGTACCGTAAAGGTTATCTGACAGAAGTTTTAGCTAACTATGAACCATCTCTACAATACTTCTCTGAGTGGTGGAAGCAACTGGCTGGTGAGTCAGAAGGGAAAGACCAAAAAGGGATTTACCCAACTTCAGCCAACTTCTCAACAGACTTGCACTCTCTGGGACAATTTATCCAGGAAGGTACCCGTATCCTCTTTGAAACAGTTGTACGTGTAGATAAACCTCGCAAAAATGTGCTGATTCCTGAATTGGCAGAAGACTTGGACGGTCTTGGCTACTTGCAAGGAAAAGATGTTGACTTTGTCAATAAAAAAGCTACAGATGGAGTGCTGTTAGCACACACTGATGGTGGAGTTCCAAATATGTTTGTGACACTGCCTGAGCAAGATGAGTTCACTTTGGGCTACACTATTTACTTCTTTGAGTTGGCTATTGCTCTTTCTGGCTACCTGAATGGTATCAATCCATTTGACCAGCCTGGAGTTGAGGCTTATAAGAAAAACATGTTTGCCCTTCTTGGAAAACCAGGCTTTGAAGAGCTGGGTGCTGAGTTGAATGCACGCCTTTGATTCTTATATGCCTTGAGTTCATTTAGAGTATAAAAAGAGATCCACAAGTTCATTTCTTGTGGATTTTTTAGTACAAGCCTCTTAATTAGTTTATTATTTTTTTGAACTGTGTAAAAAAGAGTGTCTTAATTCATTTATGAAAGCGCTGTATAATTGCCTTGTAAATAAAATTTGAGAGGTATCAAAATGAATGATTGGTTAAACATAAAAGGCAAAACAGTTCTTGTGACTGGCGCGTCATCTGGGATCGGTAAGGCAATCGTTGAAGAATTGCTGGAATTAGGTGTCAACGTAGCGAATTTCGATCTTAGCGACAACGATTTGCGTCATCCAAATCTATTATTTGTAAAAGTTGATGTAACTTCTCGCTCTGAAGTAGAAGAGGGTGTTGCCAAAATAGTTGAAAGATTTGGCAATATTGATGCAGTGGTCAATAATGCAGGGATTAATATCCCTAGATTATTAATCGATGCAGAAAATCCTAAAGGTCCTTACGAATTGGACGATGAGACGTTCGAAAAAGTAACGATGATTAATCAAAAAGGTTTGTATCTGGTTAGTCAGGCAGTGGGACGTATTTTAGTGAAAAATGGAAAAGGTGTAATTGTGAACATGGCTTCAGAAGCAGGCTTGGAAGGTTCTGAAGGACAAAGTGCCTATGCTGCCACAAAAGCAGCAGTCTATAGTTACACTCGTTCATGGGCAAAAGAGCTGGGTAAGCATGGTGTACGTGTGGTTGGAATTGCTCCAGGAATTATGGAAGCTACGGGACTTCGAACTCTTTCTTATGAGGAAGCTCTTGCTTATACCCGTGGAAAGACGGTAGAAGATATTCGAGCTGGTTATGCTTCAACTTCAACAACTCCTTTGGGACGAAGTGGTAAACTACGGGAAGTAGCTGACCTTGTAGCATTCTATATTTCAGACCGTTCTAGCTATATAACTGGAGTCACTACAAATATTGCCGGAGGGAAAACTCGCGGTTAAAAAAATGAAGGTGAGGAAGAGAGTTGACCATAGTAAATCGATGGTATAATATTTTAGAAAAAATGGTCTCACAGCCAACTTATTCCTTGGTAGATATGCGCTCAGAGCTGGATATTAGTATGCAAACCTTGCAAAAGAGTATCCAACAATTAAATGATGTTTTGGCTCCGAGTATCCAGATTATCTCACAAGATGATCAGTTAATGTTAGAGGTGTATGACTATACTGAGTTGGAAAGGATTTTATCTGGTAGTTTAAAACGGGAGAGTGACTTCAATTCTTCCAGTAAAAGAATTGCCTATTTACTAAAACGTTTAATTGAGTCAACCTCCCCTCTTCTTATTGACGACTTGGCTGAGGAAGCAGGTGTTAGTAGAAGTACCCTTAATAAGGATTTAAAACAAGTAAAATCTTTGGCAGAGAGTTACTCTATCACTATTTCAGGAAAGCCCAACCGTGGGCTGGAGGTCTTGGGGTCCGAGCTGAATTTGCGCTTGCTCTATATTCACCAAGTGGCCCCTTACTTTGAAGGAAAGACACTCACCGAGGCAACATCTTCTTTTCTGGAGACGCTACTCCAGGAGTATAAAATCCCGAAAGAAACAAAGGAACTCCTTCGAAAGACAATTTCAATTATGGTGGAGCGTATTCATGCATCTAGGGTGTTGAGTTGCCCTATTCCTTACTATAGGAATGATTTAACAGAGACACCTTTGGTTGAAAAATTAATCTATCATATTGAGATGACTTATAAGATTTCCCTCAGTCAGTTTGAGATAGACTTTTTGTGTTTTCCGTTTAATATCCGTTTTATTGACACTTTAAGCAAGCCGTCTTATCAATCTGAACAGCTTGCAAACATTTTTCAAGGGATTGTCAAGAAAGTCAAAGAAACAATGTTGGTTAACTTTGATGATGAAGAATTATTTGAAGAAATCAAGTCTCATCTAGGCTCCTTAATCAATCGACTGATTTTCCATGTGCAAGCTAATGATATATTCCATGGCGAGGTTCAAACTCAATATCCTTTTGCTTTTGAAATGGCGAAAATTGCTGGAGAAGAACTATCTGCAATTTTTGGTTCTGAATTGGAATTATCTGAAATCGGATATCTGGCTTTGTATTTTGAAATGATTTTAAGAAAGCAAAACTCTGTTGTAAATGGTTCTCGCAAGCAGATAGCTGTAGTTTGCACAACAGGAAGAGGAACTGCTGCGATGATTATTCAGCAACTCAGACGAATTCTTGGAAATGATGTAGACATTACTCAGTATTCTGAAGAGGATTTTAATCTGGATTTGAATCAGGACTATTTCGCGATTTTTACGACAGTTCCTCTAAAATATAAAGATTCTAAATCTCCAGTCATTCAAGTTAATCATCTTTTTGATGATCAATGGCTGCAGGAAGAATGGCAGAGGGCCAATGCTTTTCATCAAAAAAATCTAGAAACAGTCAGCTTACGTTTTCTTCGTTTGACTCCCCAAAAAACCTATCAGCAATACTTGCTAAATATGGTTGCAGAGTTAGAGAAACTTCAGATGATTGATGAAGGTTTTAGAAATCGGATAATTGATAGGGATAAAAAACAATCAACCATTTTTGGTGGAGGAATTGCCTTCCCCCATACAATTAACCAGGGTTATGCAAAGACTATTTTAATGTTTGGAAAGCTAGAAGAGCCCTATCAAAAAGGAGATGATTGGATTGAATTTATCTTTCTAGTCGCCATTCCCTCAGAAATTGAAAGCAAAATGGAGAGTGAATTGCTGGAATTGTATGACGACATTTTTCGAATTGCAGGAGAGCCTTCTCTAAAAGAAGCATTGAGGGCTGTAGAAACAGAGACAGAGTTTCTATCATTTTCTAAGAGCAAAGGAGTATTTTAATGAATTCGCTAATAATTTTCGCTGTATTTATCATGGCAGCTTATATATTTCAAATGTTCCTCGGCTGGCAGCAACTCAAAGACTTCAATAAGACCTATACGATGCTCCGAAGACTGGGGCGCGTAGCGATTGGCAGGAAGTCCGGAAGAATCAAATCCGGTACGATTGTCATGTTCGCGGTTGATGAAAACGGTCGGGTTCTTAAAGCTAGCAAAATGCAAGGAGTCACAATCTTAGCACGTTTTCAAAATATGGACGATTATGTTGGAGAAGACATCCATTATTTTGACAAGTATAATCCTCTTGTGAGAAAAGAAAATAAGTTGATGCAATCAGCCATAGAAGATGCTAGAAAAGTCTATCTTTGGCATGAGGCAGGTATTGAGAAAGAGACAAGTTCATCTGATTCTTTTCTGGGATTCGGCTTTTATGCGAATTACTTACAATTATCTATTAAACAGTTATTTAAAAAAAATAAGAAAGGGAGTTCCTTATGAATCACATTACAAATTTTGCAGAGAGTTTTATGAAACTCTTCCAATTAGGTGGAGAAACCTTTATTAGCTGGATGACAAATATTGTACCGCTTGTCTTAATGCTATTGATTGCAATGAATACCCTTATCGCTTTCTTGGGAGAAGAGAAGGTCAATTCCCTGGCTAAGATTTCTGCCAAAAATCCTGTTAGCCGGTATATGATTTTACCTTTCATTTCAGCCTTTATGCTGGGGAATCCGATGGCAATCAGTATGGGACGTTTCTTACCAGAATATTATAAACCTAGTTTTGTAGCAGCTCAGATGCAGTTCTGCCACACTTCAAATGGTGTATTTCCGCATATCAATCCTGGGGAATTGTTTGTATGGATGGGAATTGCAACAGGAATTCAAACTTTAGGTTTAAGTCAAATGGACTTAGCCATTCGTTACATGCTTGTTGGGCTTGTCATGAACTTTGTAGGCGGTTGGGTGACCGATTTTACAACTGCTTATGTAGCAAAACAGCAAGGTGTTACCTTGAGTAAAACATTTGATTTATAGAAAGAGTGAAATTATGTCATATAAGAGTATAAAAGTTGTTAAAGGAAATGGCGGTTTCGGAGGACCTTTGGTCATTACACCTAGTGAAGCTAAGCATAAATTCATCTATATCACTGGCGGAGGAGAAAAGCCAGATATTGTAGATAAAATTGCTGATTTGACCGGTATGGAAGCTGTTAATGGGTTTAAAACTTCTATCCCAGATGAGGAAATTGCTTTAGCAATCGTGGATTGTGGCGGTACTCTTCGCTGTGGTATTTATCCTAAAAAGGGGATCCCTACAATAAATATTGTCGCTACAGGGAAAAGTGGGCCTCTAGCTCAATATATAACCGAGGAAATCTATGTGTCAGCAGTTGGCCTTAATCAAATTTCTGCTGCTAATGAAGACGAAAAAGCGACAACTGTGGTAACAGAAAAGCCAACTTACGATACTAGTAAAAAAATTACAGAGCAAAAAGCTGAAACAAGTATTGTAGCAAGAATTGGGATGGGCGCTGGGAAGGTCGTTGCGACTTTCAACCAGGCTGCTCGTGAAGCCATCCAAACAATGCTCAACACGATCATTCCTTTCATGGCCTTTGTTTCCTTGCTGATTGGGGTTATTCAAGGTTCAGGTGTTGGAAATTGGCTGGCAAAATTAATGGTTCCCCTAGCTGGGAACATCTGGGGACTCATTTTGATTGGCTTTATCTGTTCCTTGCCATTCCTATCTCCTTTGTTAGGCCCCGGAGCTGTTATCAGTCAGATTATTGGAACCTTAATTGGAGTTGAAATCGGCAAAGGGACTATTCCGCCCCAAATGGCTCTGCCAGCTATATTTGCTATCAACACTCAAAACGGTTGTGATTTCATTCCTGTAGCACTCGGTCTATCTGAAGCCAAGGCTGAAACAGTTGAGGTTGGTGTCCCTTCTGTGCTTTATTCACGCTTTCTCAATGGTGTTCCGCGGGTGCTAGTAGCTTGGATAGCTAGTATTGGCCTTTATCAGTAAACTTTTGATAGATGCACGTAAACATAGCAACTATTATGTTAAACTTATCTATAAGCATAAGTTTATGACAGATTTGAGAAAGGATGAATAGGAATTAGATGAAGAAAATTTTTGAAGCTAAAGTAATTCAAGTGGGGCCTGAAGCTCAGAATATGATTCAAGATGCCAATATGCTCATTTTGTTTGGAGAAGAAGCTCCGGAAGACTTAGCAGAGTATTGTTTTAAAATCGATAACAAAAATCTTCTAGGTGCAATACTAGAAGGTGGAAAGCTGGTGGTAGATAGTCAGGAATATTCGATTACTGCCGTAGGAAATGTAGTAGAAAAAAATTTAACTGGACTGGGCCATATCACGATTTCTTTTGATGGTTCAAAAGAGGGCAGCCTGCCGGGGACTCTCCATGTTGCGGCAGACCAAGCAGTAGTAATTGAAAAGGACTCTACCATTCAGATTTTCGAAACTGCTTGACCATAACAAAATTTAAAATCAAGCAATTTAGAAAAATAAAAGTCTAAAAAATTGATTCAGAGCTTGGACAAAAAGTCCAGGCTTCTGGGTCTAAATTAGAAAAAATAGATGACGCAGTGGTTGATTGGCAAGTCAATCAAACTAGCCAGTCAGTGCAAGGGAATTCCCAGCAGATGGATCCACAAGGGGTGCCTGAACAGAAGGAAAAGACCAAAAAGGGATCTACCCAACTTCAGCTAACTTCTCAACAGACTTGCACTCATTGGGTCAGTTTATCCAAGAAGGAACTCGTATCATGTTTGAAACAGTTGTCCGTGTGGACAAACCACGTAAGAACGTGATCATCCCTACATTGGAAGAAGACCTTGATGGACTTGGTTACCTCCAAGGAAAAGACGTTGACTTCGTAAACAAAAAAGCAACTGACGGTGTTCTTCTTGCCCACACTGACGGTGACGTGCCAAACATGTACGTAACTCTTCCTGAGCAAGATGCCTTCACTCTTGGTTATGCCATCTACTTCTTCGAATTGGCCATCGCCCTTTCAGGTTACTTGAACGCGATCAACCCATTTGACCAACCAGGTGTTGAAGCCTACAAGAAAAATATGTTTGCCCTTCTTGGTAAACCAGGATTTGAAGAACTTGGAGCAGAACTCAACGCTCGTCTTTAATCAATAGACAAAACGATCTCGCAAGAGGTCGTTTTTTAATCGCTTTCAATATCTCAGAATGAGGTGGAAAAATAGACTGTTTTATGATATAGTAGAACTACTATATTTATACTTTGCACGTCAAACTATGGTCACAAAAAGTGGGGAGGATGACGGGCGCAGGTTGTTAGTAAAGGAGAGATTATGACAACAGAAGACAAGACACCTTTTGGAACACAAGAGGGACAAACTGTTCAAGAACCTTTTGGAACACAAGAGGGGCAAGCTGTTCAAGAACCTTTTGGAGCGCAAGAAGAACAAACTGTTCAACCACCTCTTGAAGCCCAAACTGGTCAAACCGTCCAAGAACCTTTTGGAGCACAAGGAGGGCAGACTGTTCAAGAACCTTTTGGAGCACAAAATGGCCAGACAGCTTATGAGCCATTTGGGGCACCAGGAGCGCAAGCCTTTCAACAGGCTTCTCCAGTAGAAGGGCCACAAGCTGGAGGACAGGAACAATATTTCCAAAATCAAGCTCCTCAGGTAGAAAACAATCCTTTCTACCAACAAGGGAATCCTCAAGACTTCCAATCCCAATGGAATGTTCAGCCAAAACCGAAGCGTGGATGGACTAAATTTATCGTCTTTTCTATTCTTGCCCTCTTCCTTGGTGGCTTGATTGGTGGCGGAGCTGGCTATTTCTGGGGACATTCAGCTAAACCTCAAGAAGATGCCAAACGTACCAAACGATTAGATCGTGCCAGCGAAGAAGCTAAGAAGACAAAGAACAGCTTCATTACAGAAAAAGATGAGGTTGTCTTTACTTGGACCCTCAAAGACCTTGCTGCATTAAGTTACAGCAACAAGGACGGATATGGCTTGACTGCTGATCAGATTGTTGATACCTATGGATTGGCTACCAGTGTCGATTATGAAAAGAAAGGCATGACTCTTACTTGGGATCGTGCAAAGAACGCCTCTCACCAAAATATTTATTTCCGATTTGAAAAAGTGGATGGCAACTATTATTTGAAATCTGTAGAAGCCTTTAACTTGGAAGAAGTCTACGCCAACGAAGACGATGAAGACGATGAGGACGAAGACACTTCTGCAGATCGTGAGATGAGTTCTAAAGAATTCAAGGATCTGAAAAAAGGGGATAAGGAAACTGGTAAAGGTGGAACCTCTCTGTTAGAAGTTTTGAAGAAACATAAAACAAATGTTCAAATCGGTACTGAGACAAAAATCACTGCTGATGGAGAAGAGTATGACTCTACTCGAGTGGTTGCAAAGATTAACCTTAAAGTGGATGACGATTATAAGACATTGCGTTTCTTAGCACAACCAGATGGGGACTTCTTATACATTGGTCCAGAACGTTTTTAATATAGAGGAGATAGATGAAAGATGAATACGAATCAATCACAGGCACCATTTGGTGTGCCAGAAACTGGTGATCAAAAGAAGCCAGGGAAAGGTCTGTTAATTGCTTGTATTAGTGGCTTTGCGGTCTTAGGAGTCATTATCGGTCTCTTCCTCGGTCATTCTATGGGTGCAGCTAATAGTGCTAAAAGTTCCTCTCCTGCCCTTCATCCGAAAGCTGATGCAGGGACATCAAAGCGTGATCAGTCTGGAAAATATATTGATCCAGAGGATACGGATTTTTCTTGGAACATTACAGATTTGGCTGACCTCGACTTTGGTACATACGAAACTCCAGATTTGGGAACATCCATTGAAGATGTTGTAGATGGACACGGAAAAGCTTTGCAAGGTTCATTTAGAAGAGATCTCATTGATTTAGAGTGGGGCGAGTTAGAAGAAGATCAGGATGATACCTATTCTCAATACCATACCGTTCGTGATATGAGATTGACCTTTAAGAAAGAGGGAGATACCTATTATTTAAAGGATCTCTATTATACAGGAAATTATAAAGAAGCTGAGGACGATTTTATGACCTCATCTTACTATGACAAGCTCAAAGTTGGAGATTCCAAAACTGGTAAGGATGGCGTTTCTTACAAGGAAGTGTTGAAAGATAATACCATTTATAATCTCTCTTTGTCTGCAGATGAAGACTACAAAACACATGATATTGTGACTACCATGACAATTTATTTTAAATCTTCAACGACAGACCAATATAAGTTGACGTTTGTGAAACAATCAGATGGCGATTTCCTTCTTGCTAAAAAAGGTGACGACTAAGATTGGTCACTTTCCTGCCTCGCAATGGTAGGAGGAAGAGAGAAGTTCAACTTTCCTAAAGCTAGAAAAAGAGGCTGGGACAAAAGTCCTAGCCTCTCAATTATTTTTGGATTGTCGAGCAATACGCAGTGGTTGAGTGGGCTCTACCACGCTGATTTCATCAGCTTTTACAGCCCTACTCAACTGTGCGGAGGTGGGACGACGAAATCGAATTCTAACGAATTACCGATTTCTGTCCCACTCTCTTCTCTATTCTAGCGAGGACTGGCTATTTATGGTATAGTAGGATATGTTGCTAAAGGAAACAGGTGTGAATAGTTGGACGGAAAGGGATACAGATACGATCGCAGAATGGATAATGTAAAGGAAATAACAAGAAAATATCTGAAGCCCCTCCTCGCTTTCATCAAAAAAAGAGGGATTATTTTCGGAATCCTCGCAATGCTGGGCTTAGGCTATGGTCTTGCTACTTTTGGGAGGCCACAAGAACAGCTAAATCCAGACCAGCAAGTGACCTTTCATCAGGAAGAAGCTTATCTGCAAGACTTCCTGGCGAAATCAGATCACCCAGAAGTTGGGGTGCATTTGGAGGAATTGCTGGAGTTTAAAATAGGTGATGCGACTGGTGAGCCAAACACCAAGGGGACGACACCAGAGACCCTGGTCAAAAAATTAGGAGGAGCCAAGCAAGCTCGGCTTGAGTCAAAAGCTACAACGCAGCTCCTTCGTCTAAGCTATGGAACGACGCAAGATGGTCGAGATAGATACCAATTTGAATTTACCCATATGAAGGACGGCTACTATCTAACAGCTATTCAGGGCTATCAACCAACTTCTAAGGACCATCTGGAAAGTAAAGAGCTGAAAAAGGCAACTCTGACCAGTCTTACGAATGGGAAAGAGAAAACAGGCATGAAACTAGAAGACATTCTACAAAAGGTAGGCTTGCCACAATCATTGCTTTTGAATTATAAGGACGGCAAGACAGTTTTGGTCCTGACCTACCGTGCACAAGAGGGGCTCGTCTTTCTCACTTTGCAAGCCCAAAAAGATGCGCGCTATCATCTAGTCAAGGTCGAATAAGGAGGAGTAAATGGATATAGTCATCAAGAAGTTAACAATTCCTGGTCTCCTGCTGCTAGCGCTCCTCCTAGGGATGGGGTTAGAGGTCCTTAGTCATCCACCGAAAAGTTCTACAGCCAGAAATGAAATAAAGAATTTATCAACTTTTAAAGCAAAAGAATTTCAAGGGGAGCGACTCTTAAAAGAAACGAATGGAAAAAAGGATTCGCTATGGACCTTGGAACAAATTAAGCATTTTTCTCTATCGATAAAGAACCAAAACGGTAGCCTGAAGCAGACTGGAAGTCGCCTGGAGACCCTTCTGAAGGAGATGGGGCATCCCCAAGAAAAAGTCCTCTTTCAATCTACAGCAAGCAAGCAACCCAGTCTCTCCCTGCTCTATCGATGGGACGATAGGGGAAAGGGAGCCTCCATCCGTTTGCTTTTTAGCAAGGGGGCTGATGGGAGGTATCTGCTAGAAGAAATCGACGCCAGTCTAGCCAATCTAGACCGGGAGGGGAAAAAAGCTTTTTCAGAAAAAGTTTACCAGAGCTTAGAACCTGGAGAAAAGATAGATCTGAAGAAACTGTTAGGCAGTTATCAGGGCTTACAATCCTTCGTCCGACGCCAGATTGGGCCTGATCAGGAAGGTTTTCAACTATCCTATCAGGATGAGAAGGGAAAAACGTATTTATTGGAGCTGGAACAGGTAGACGGTTCCTATTCCTTGTTGCGTAAGAGTCAACTAGATCCTAAGAAACAAAGTTAAGTAAAAAGAAGGGAAAATGGAATGGAAAAAGGTAGACAGATTCAAAGAGAATGGTCTAGGTTCCCAAGTAGGAATCGGGAAGTGTCTGAAGTCTTTTCAGATCGTGGGCCTGAAGGAGAAGCTTTTGAAAGTCCCAGTCTTCGGAGTTATCAAAAAGGAGTGAAGAGGAGTGTCCGTGAGGATGCTTTTCGCGGAGCGGGCTTGCCCCGTGTTGGTTCGCTTCTAGCAGCTGGAGTGGGGATGGTTCTCCTCTTTAGTTTTATCATTGGGGTCATTGGTTATGTGAGTCAATCTTCCCAAAAGACAGAGCAGGATACTCCAGTAAGTAAGAAACAGGACCGTCATTCTTTCAGTTCGACATCCGCTAGCTCATCATCTGCCTCCTCTAGCCAACCCTCAGAATCTTCTAGCTCAACAAAGAGAGAGAAAAGTGAGTCAGATAAGAAATCAGGACAATTGACTGCCGACAATTCCCCCTATATAGATGGGGATAATGGGATTCGTGACTTTAATTTAGACGAGTTATTGGTTCTCAGTCGAAAAAATAAATTATCCAATGTGACGGCAGAAGAACTTGTGAATCAGTATGGAAAAGCTAAACGAGGCTATTTTTCTGATGTAAATGCAGATAATCGGGGAATCACTTTACAATATGAACTACCGGATAATCGTGGAAATGTCAGTTTTAATCTATTGGGGCATGACGATAAGTATAGGGTCACTAATATCTATATGGGATATTACGCTACATCTTTGGAAGAACCAACCAAAACAACAGAAGAATTTAGAGCTCTCTTTTCTCAAGATGGACAGGAAATTCATGACGTTATTTCTCAAATGGGAACTCCTGAAGTCACGCATTTTTCAATCTCATCTTCTCAGAAAGTATACTCCTGCACCCTCTCCTATTCAACAGTAGATAATGAACTAGTTTCCCTAAATTTCGAGGAAAACTCTGAGCAGTGGTATCTAAAAGGAATAGCTGTAAAAAAGAAACCATAGCATGATTTTGGGAGATAGTACAAAGATACATTAGGATCTTAAGATTACTTCGTCTGCCAGTGATTTAAAGGACTCTTAAAATTATGCTATAATAGTAAAATCAAAGAGTTCAAAAGGAGCTTGTCTTCCTAGAGGACTGACTACAAAGAACAAGAGGTACTGACATGACTGCACAAAAAATGACTGCACAAGAGATTATCGCCTTTATCGGCAATGCAGAAAAGACAACCAATGTAAAAGTAACCTTCGAAGGGGAATTGACGGGAGAGCTTCCGGCATCCGTTGTAAAACTAGGCAATGTCCTATTTGGAGACTGGAAAGAGATTGAGCCCCTTCTTGCCAACTTAACAGAAAACAAAGACTATATCGTAGAGCAAGATGGTCGCAATTCAGCGGTGCCTTTGCTGGACAAGCGTTACTTGAATGCTCGGATTGAACCAGGTGCAATTATTCGAGACCAGGTGACCATTGAAGACAATGCGGTGATCATGATGGGGGCTGTCATCAATATCGGTGCTGAAATTGGTGCGGGGACCATGATCGATATGGGAGCTATTCTTGGTGGCCGTGCAACGGTTGGTAAAAACAGCCACATCGGAGCAGGAGCAGTCCTTGCAGGTGTCATTGAGCCAGCCTCTGCAGAACCAGTTCGTATCGGGGATAACGTCTTGGTGGGTGCCAATGCCGTCGTCATCGAAGGGGTGCAAGTTGGCAATGGCTCTGTCGTAGCAGCGGGTGCGATTGTTACCCAAGATGTGCCTGAAAATGTAGTGGTAGCAGGTGTGCCTGCGCGCGTGATCAAGACGATTGACGAACAGACGCAACAAAAAACAGCACTTGAGGATGCCTTGCGTAACCTTTAATAGAAGAATAAGAAAAGGAAGCTGGGGGATACCTCGGCTTCTTCTCAAAAAAGGAAGATGGATATGACACTTGATTTAGTAAAAATTCGGCGAGACCTGCATCAAATCCCGGAAATTGGACTAGAAGAATTTAAAACACAAGCCTATCTCTTGGAGCGCATCGCAGAAATCACCGAGGGAAAAGAGTTCGTCGAGCAGCGGACCTGGCGGACAGGGATCTTAGTCTTTTTGAAGGGATCCGATCCAGAAAAGACCATTGGCTGGCGGACCGATATCGATGGACTGCCCATTATCGAGCAAACTGGCCTTGACTTTGCCTCTCGTCACGAAGGTCGGATGCATGCCTGTGGCCATGATATTCATATGACCTTAGCTTTGGGTTTGCTGGAGCAACTGGTCCAAGTACAACCGAAGAACAATCTCTTGTTCCTCTTTCAACCAGCCGAGGAAAATGAAGCTGGAGGGATGCTCATGTATGAGGATGGGGCCTTTGGGGACTGGTTGCCTGATCAATTCTACGGTCTTCATGTCCGTCCAGACTTAAAGGTAGGCGAGATTGCGACCAATCGGGGGACGCTCTTTGCAGGGACCTGTGAAGTGAAGCTGACCTTTAAAGGAAAAGGTGGACACGCCGCCTTCCCCCATGAAGCCAAGGATGCCTTGGTCGCTGCTAGCTATTTTGTCACTCAGGTTCAAACCATTGTCAGCCGTAATGTCGATCCTATCGAGGGGGCAGTTGTGACCTTCGGTTCCATGCATGCGGGGACGACCAATAACGTCATTGCAGAGACGGCCTTTCTGCATGGGACCATCCGGACCCTGACCATGGAAATGAACCTCTTGACCCAGAAGCGACTCGAGACGATTGCGAGAGGGGTTGCAGATGCTTTTGATATGGACCTAGAGTTGGAACTCAAGCAAGGGGGCTATTTGCCGGTGGAAAACAATCCAGACTTGGCAGATGAATTGATGACTTTCTTTGATCAAGCAGAAGATGTCACCTTGATTGATATCCTACCCGCCATGACCGGAGAAGATTTTGGTTATCTCTTGTCAAAAGTGGATGGAGTCATGTTCTGGTTGGGAGTGGACAGCCCTTATGCCCTCCATCACCCTCAGATGAGTCCTAAGGAAGAAGTCCTGCACCTTGGTGTCAAAGCCATTAGTCCTTTCTTAAAAATGAAAGCCAACCAATAAAGAGAGATGGAAATGAAAGCAAGTATTCGAAAAAGTATATTGAAGAAGATGAAAGGCTTGGAGCCGGAGAACAAGCGAAAGGCTGATCAAGCCTTGATCCAGCGGTTGCGCTCTTTACCAGCTTACAAAGCAGCAAGCGTGATTGCGACCTATTTGTCCTTCCCGCATGAAGTGGATACAAGTTTTCTCATTGATACAGCTCTAGAAGATGGCAAACAGGTCGTCATCCCAAAGACCTATCCAAAAGGGCGCATGGAATTTGCAGTCTATGATCCGCAGAAATTGAAACCAACAGCCTTTGGTCTCTTGGAACCAGAGGATGGGGCTCAAGCAATAGATCAGTCGGAGATTGATTTGATCCATGTTCCTGGAGTGGCCTTTCAAAAGAATGGCTACCGTCTGGGTTATGGAGGAGGCTATTATGATCGCTATTTGGCAGATTTCGACGGAGCGACTGTCAGCACCATCTATGCCTGCCAGGAAGTAGACTTTGAACCTGCCCCTCATGATATTCCAGTACAGGAGGTTCTTGTGGATGAATCAACTATTTGATAAGAAATACCCGGTGACCAGTAGCCTGCTTCTGTTAACAACCGGCGTTTTTCTATCCATGTTATTGCTTCGTGGCTTTGACTATGAATCGGTCCAAACTGTCTACGATTTTGGAGGTGTCTTAGGAGATGAAATCCAGGTGGACCCAAGACAAAGCTGGCGTTTGCTTGCTGCCATGTTTGTTCATGTTGGCTTGCAGCACTTTGTTTTAAACATGGTTACCCTCTATTTTATCGGAAGAATCGCAGAAGATCTATTTGGCTCGAAGGCCTTTTTAGCCCTCTACCTCTTATCCGGCTTAATGGGCAACCTTTTTGTATTGGTTTTTTCTCCAGAAGTCGTCGCAGCAGGTGCTTCTACAGCCCTAGCTGGACTCTTTGCTGCCATTGTCAGTTTACGCTTCATCGCTCGAAGTCCCTATATTCGCTATCTGGGCCAACGTTACACTGCCTTGATTCTGATCAATATCCTCTTTAGCTTCATGCCGGGGATCAGTCTAGCCGGTCACCTAGGAGGCCTGGTGGGAGGAGGGATTCTAGCCTTTGTCTTTCCCGTCTATGGTGAGCAAGATAGTGTGAAAAAAAGCTGGCGCTGGGGAGCCTTGGCCCTTTATACAGCTGGTGCCATCCTTCTTTATGCTTGGCCCTTTATCTTTCATCCCTTTTTTGATTTGTAGCATATTTGTAAATTATCTGAAAACTGAGTGAAGTCTCAGTTTTTTTGTATATATTTCTCAAAAACGATAGAGAAAGCTAAAAATATCACAAATAAATGAATAAAAATGTGAAAAGAAAGCGCTTGCAATGTTGATTGAAAAGGAGTAGACTGATGGTATATAAAACCTACTTGTGTCCAAAAACCGCTTGAGGACATAAAATAAGCAAAAAGGAGATTTGCGATGAAGAAATGGTTGTTTAAACTAGCTTTGGTAGCGATGACGTTCTTACTCCTACCAATTCAAGCCGTTCAGGCCTGCTGTGGATTTATCATTGGTCGCCAGTTGACCAAGGATGGAACGACCCTGTTTGGCCGGACTGAGGACTATCCTTATTATCCAAATGGTGGAAAACACAACAAAAACTATGTTGTTGTCGATGCCAAGACCTATAATGAGGGAGATCAAATCGAGGATGAATCCAACGGATTCACCTACCCGCATGCAGCCAATGAAATGAAATACACAGCTACTTATGACTCTGCTCGTGGTGACGGTAGCAATGGGGCTTTCGGGGAACACGGTTTTAATGAAGCCGGTGTATCCATGACTGCGACAGTAACGGCGATCCCAAATAAGAAGGTCTTGTCAACAGATCCTTTGAAAGAGAATGGCTTACCAGAAGCTGCAATGCTAGATGTCATCTTGCCACGTGTGAAAACTGCCCGTGAAGGGGTTGAATTACTGGCTAAAGTCATCGAAGAAAAAGGATCAGCAGAAGGGAATGTGGTCGTCTTTGCAGACCAAAATGAAACTTGGTACATGGAAATTCTTTCTGGTCACCAATATGTAGCGGTGAAGGTGCCAGAAGATAAATACGCAGTCTTTGCAAATACCTACTACCTAGGTCATGTTGATTTGAATGACACTGAAAATGTCATCGCCTCTAAAGATGTAGAAAAAGTAGCCAAGGAATCTGGCAACTACAAGACCGATAAAGATGGCAATTTCCATATTGCTAAATCTTATGGACCAGAAAAATATGCTGAAGGAGACCGCTCACGGACCTATGCGGGCATCACCTTACTAGATCCAGACTCTAAAGTCACTTATGAGGATGATGAGTATGAGCTCTTCCGTTCACCAACTGATCCAAACAAAAAATACACCTTGGAAGATGCTTTTGCCTTGCAACGGAACCGTTTTGAACACTTGAATGGACGCTTTGTACCAGATGATCAAATCGGTGTTAAGAAACAAGGTGACGATGGTAGCAACGATACTGTTCGTAAAGACCAATACAAGTATGCCTTAGGAAATGAAAATGTGATTGATGCCCATGTCTATCAAATCAATCCAAATCTTCCAAAATCATTTGGTGGAACTGTATGGCTCGGCATGGGACCTTCGCGGAATACCCCTTATGTTCCATTCTATGGAAATGTAAAAGATACTTACGAAGCTTTTAAACCTCAAACAGCTACTTATGATCCAAATTCATGGTATTGGACAGTTTGGCACATTGACCAAATGGCCATCAATAACCAAGATCTCTTTGGAAAATCGATCCAAAATCACTGGAAAGCACTAGAAGAACAGCTCATTATCGAACAAAAAGTGAGCGATGCAAAATACGCTGCCTTGAAAGCTGATGAAGCGGCTGCAAAAGGGGCAGAGGACCAAGTAACTGCTGAAGCAATTGCGCGTTCTGAGCGTCTTTTCAAACAATTTAAACAATACGAAGCAGAGCTTTCAGCAACCTTGAAAGAAGCGGGTAGAACAGATGATCCGTATCGGGCATCTCTTCCAGATAATTACAAGGAACCAACGGACGCAACTACAACAACTGCTCCAAGTACTGAGCCAAGCACTGACGCAACTACGACAACAGCTCCAAGTACCGAGCCAAGCACGGATGCAACTACAACAACCGCTCCAAGTACTGAGCCAAGCACTGACGTAACTACAACAACAGCTCCAAGTACCGAGCCAAGCACAGATGCAACTACAACAACAGCTTCAAGTACCGAGCCAAGCACAGATGCAACTACAACAACAGCTCCAAGTACTGAGCCAAGCAAGGATGAGACTCAACCAACTGAGCCAAGTACCGAGCCAAGCAAGGATGAAACCACAACTACAACGACTGAACCAAGCAAGGATGCAACTCAACCAACTGAGCCAAGTACTGAGCCAAGCAAGAACGAAACCAAGCCGACTCAACCAAGTACTAAGCCAAACAAGGATGTAAACACATCAACTACGATTGTCCCTGCTCCAACTACAAACAATCGTCCAGTTCTTCCTACGAATTCCTACATTTTAGTAGATCCTGTTACTGGAATCACCCTACAAAACCCAGACTTTGCCCAAGGTGGCTTTAATTTGGCAGCTTCTGTATTGAAAGATGTCCAAGCCCTCAAAGGTAAAGACTATCAGATTTACGACATTCAGTTGTCAAATCAAAATGGCCCTGTTCATCAATTTAGCCCAACTGTGGTGACGATGCCAGTGGATCCTAAGAAAGAAGTAGAATCTGTTGTAGGCATTGGAGAAGATGGCAAGGTTGAGACCTACCAGTTCAGCTTGAATGAAGACAAGAGCAAGGTAACCTTCACAACCAATCACTTCTCATCTTATGGAGTTGTCTACAAAACAGCAGCTAAGGTAGAAGAAAAAACAGAAAGCAAGAAATTGCCATCTACTGGACAAACCATTTCGATGGTTGGTATCATCGGCGGTGTCTTGATTAGTGCCCTTGGATTTGCCTTCTATGTAGAAAAACGCAAACAGAATAAAGCTTAAAGAATAACTTTTTAAGAAAGAAAAAGAGGCCGGACATTTAGTCCGGTCTTTTTGCTTTATAGTTGAAAAGTCAGGTCGAGTATTTTTTACTCCTCAGTCACTTTCCCGGTTTCTTCTAATTGTTTTCCAAGGTTGATGATGTATTGTTTGAGATCATCTTTAACCTGTGGGTGTTTCAAGGCATAATCAATAGATGTTTTCATGAAACCAAACTTGTCCCCTACATCGTAGCGTCTGCCCTTAAATTCGCGGGCAAATACTCGTTGGGTCTTGTTTAAGGTATCAATGGCATCGGTCAATTGGATTTCATTTCCAGCGCCTGGTTTTTGGTTTTCCAAGATTTGGAAGATCTCTGGAGTCAGCAAGTAACGACCGATAATGGCAAGGTCACTTGGTGCTTCTTCAGGTGCCGGTTTTTCGACAAAGGTTTCAACGCTATACAGTCCGTTGATGCCTTCCCCTTGAGGAGCAATGACTCCATAGGCAGAAACCTCTTCATGGGGAACTTTCATGACGGCAATGGTTGAAGCATGTGTTTCGTCATAGTCATTCATCAATTGCTTGGTGAGAGTAGTAGCTGTATCATCTGTGATATCCATGAGGTCATCGCCCAGCATTACGACGAAAGGTTCATTCCCAACGAAGGCCTTGGCCTGAAGGACAGCATCTCCAAGGCCACGCGGATGTTTTTGACGAATGAAGTGGAGGCGCATCCTGGTAGTTTCATCAACCAGTTTCAACAGATCATTTTTTCCTTTTTCCTTGAGGTTATACTCAAGTTCGAAGTTTGAGTCGAAGTGGTCTTCGATCGAACGTTTTGACTTACCAGTGACAACGAGAATATCTTCGATGCCAGCCTTAAGGGCTTCTTCAACGATGAATTGGATGGTTGGCTTATCCACGATTGGCAACATTTCTTTGGCCAGGGCTTTGGTTGCAGGTAGGAAACGCGTTCCAAGTCCAGCCGCAGGAATGACTGCTTTTCTAACTTTTGTCATAATAATTCCTTTCTAACTAAAGAATAATTGGTTGTTAATCTGATTGGTAAGGAACAATCCCTTAGTTCCACTCATTTTCTTCTTTAAATTCATTGTTCATCATGAAGTTAATGGCTTCACGAATGTCTTGCCCTTCATAAATCACTTGGTAGATGGCTTGTGTGATCGGCATATAGACGTCAAGCTCTTGGGCCAGTTCGTAGGCGGCCTTAGTGGTGGAAATCCCTTCGATGATCATGCCCATGTTGGCTTCGATATCTTCTAATTTTTCACCACGACCGAGGGCATCCCCAGCTCGCCAGTTCCGAGAGTGAATTGAAGTCCCTGTCACGATCAGGTCTCCAACTCCCGATAGTCCACTATAGGTCAATGGGCTAGCCCCAAGTTTCACTCCTAGACGGGTAATTTCAGCTAGGCCGCGCGTGATGATGGCAGCCTTGGCATTGTCTCCGAATCCAAGCCCGTGGAGGGCCCCAGCTCCGACGGCAATGATGTTTTTAAGGGCACCGGCTGTCTCTACTCCGATCACATCTGTGTTGGTATAGAGGCGGAAGTAGTGGTTGCTGAAGAGCTCTTGAACGTAGCGAGCTGTTTCTAAATCCTTAGAAGCTGCTGTGATTAGAGTGATATCGCGAACAATGGTTTCTTCAGCGTGACTTGGACCAGACACGACCACAATCTCGCTACGTAGAGAAGCAGGGATTTCCTCTTCTAAGATTTGAGAAATCCGTTTGTGACTGTTTGGTTCTAATCCTTTGGACGCATGCATGACCTTGACAGGATGGTCCAAGAGTTCAGCTACTTGCTTGGCAACGAGTCGTGTCACCTTGGTTGGGACGACAAAGAGGACCGCATCTGCTCCAGAAAGGGCTTCATCCAAGTTGTGGTAAGCCTTAATCCCTGGATCCAGAACGACATCCTTAAAGTAGCGTTTGTTGGTATGTTCTTGATTGATTTCGTCGATTTGTTCTGGGACGTTTCCCCAGATCCGTACTTCATGGTCATTGTCGTGGAGGACTTGAGAAAGGGCAGTTCCCCAAGAACCAGGACCGATGACCGCAACGGTTTGTTTATCCATAGTATTCTCCTTCGTGAAGATTTCATTTCTATTTTACCATACTATAGAGAAAAAAGCTTTGGAATCTAGCTGAATTTCATAGGAAAAGCAAATAATATGATAACTGAAAAAATGTTGGGAATTTTAGTAAATTATTCTTGCATTTATATGTTGAATATGGTAAAATTCCTTTCGTATATTACTCTAGCTAGTGATATATAGGAGAAACAAAAAAGAAAAAGGAGTTTATGATGAAAAAGAGCTTAAAAATAATACTGACCTTAGTATTAGTTTTAGCTAGTGTCTTTGGTTTGTCCAAAATTCGGTCGGCCCATGCTGATGGCGCAACAGGAAAGATCCAAATTACAAGTAAAACGATCACACCTGCTAAGTCACCCGTGGACCAGTACACGGACATTAAAGTTGATCTAACTTTCAATGTTCCGCAGGAGGTCAAATCTGGGGATCAAGCGGTCATTACCCTCCCTCAGAATTTAAAATTCATCTCAGATCAGACATTTGATGTCATGAGTCCAGATGGTCAGTCAGTGGTTGCGAAAGCAGTCATTAATGCTGCCAACAAAACCATCACCCTGACTTATGAAAATTATGTGGAAACGAAATCAAATATTTCAGGAAGCATGTTCTTTGCAGTTCGGGTTGAGCCTGCAACCGAATCTCCAAGCAAGGTGCCAATCACCTTGAATGTGGATAACAATCCTGTCCCTGTAGGAAAAGTTGACTTTGTAGTTGACCCAGGGAATGCTGAAAAGACCTTGGACAAGGTTAGCTGGGGAACAGAAACCTTAGCAGATGGTAGCATCACACGTCAATATGAAGTGCGTGTCAATGCAGCGAATGCGGCTTTAACAGAAGCAGTTGTATCTGACCAATTGCAAACAGAAGGAATGAGCTATGTAGAAGATTCCTTTGTGATTAAAAAAGGGAATTGGGTCGTTAACAGTTCGCATAAATTAGATTTGAAAAATGGGCAGGTTGCCTCTTTGCCAGTTGAGTTTGGAGCAGATAAGAAGAGTTTCAAAGTCAGCTTGGGAAATGTAGCCCAAGGCGAAGGTTACTCGATTGTCTATAAGGTGAAGATTCCTTATACCCCTGCAAATGGTGAGAAGTTCCTCAACAATGTAACCTTAAATGCTCAAAAAGTTGTTGAAACTAAGAGCAACCCATTCGTTTATCAAACTGCTGGTGGGGAAGCACAAGGTTATACCTTCTCCATCAACCTCAAAAAAGTTGATAGTCAGGATGAAAACACTGCTCTAGCAGGTGCTGAATTTAACGTTATCCGTGTTGCAACAGGTGCCGTTGTCGGTAAGTTGACGACCAACGCAAACGGAGAAGCAAGCATTGGTGGCTTGTTGAATACAGCTTACCAATTGGTTGAAACAAAAGCTCCAGAAGGATATGAATTGGATGCAACTCCAATTGAAGTCAAAGCAGAAGATTTTGGAACAACGAAAACAGCTCTTAAAAAAGTTACAAACAAGAAAATTGTTAAAGAACCGACACCAACCAGTGCGGTGATTGAATTAGATAAGGCCCTTACAGGTCGTGACTTGGTAGACGGCGAGTTTAGCTTTGAATTGTACGAGGGTACTAACAAGCTTCAAACTGTTACCAACAAAGCTGGTAAAGTAAGCTTTGAATCCATTTCTTACACAGCAGAAGGTGAACATACTTATACTGTGAAGGAAGTAAAAGGTAACAATGCTACGATTACTTACGATGCTTCTGAAAAACAAGTGACTGTTAAAGTCACTCGTGATGGAGATGCCTTGAAGGCAGAAGTCATCTATCCAGAAAGCAAAACATTTACCAATGCCTTCACACCAAACGCAACGACAGCAACAATTGAGTTGACAAAAGAGTTGACAGGTCGTGACTTGGTAGACGGTGAGTTTAGCTTTGAATTGTACGAAGGTACTAACAAACTTCAAACTGTCACCAACAAATCTGGCAAAGTAACCTTTGAATCCATTTCTTACACAGCAGAAGGTGAACATACATACACTGTGAAGGAAGTCAAGGGGACTACCCCAGGTATCACATACGATACAACCGAAAAACAAGTAACCGTTAAGGTAACAAAAGATGGAGATAACCTAAAAGCAACAGTTGTCTATCCAGAAAGCAAGGTCTTTGCAAATACTTACTCAGCTCCAAGTCCAGCAAAAGCTCAGATTTCAGCCAGCAAGATTTTGGAAGGCCGTGCCTTGAAGGATGGCGAATTCAGCTTTACTTTGTTGGATGAAGCTGGAAAAGTCCTTCAAACAAAACAAAATGCTGCAGATGGTTCCGTAGCCTTTGATGAAATTTCTTATTCACAAGAAGATGCAGGAAAAACGTTCCACTACACGATTAAGGAAGTGATCCCTACATCTCAAGAAAAAGGAATGACTTACGACCATGCCAGCATCGAAGTGACAGTAACGGTTACGAAAGATGAAGCAAGCAATACCATCAATGCTACAGTGGCATATGGTGAAAAGAAATCATTTATCAATACTTTTGTGACAAGTGAAATCCCACCAACACCACCGACTGTTGACAAACCAGAAGCTAAGCTTTATACCATCCAACTTCACAAGGTCAATGGTGAAGGTCAAGCTCTAGCAGGAGCTGTCTTCGGCCTCTTTGAAGCAGATGGTGTGACAGCAGTTGCCAACCCTTACGGTGAAGGCCAAGCGACAGCAACCTCAGATGCCAACGGTCTTGTCAACTTTGTAGGTTTTGCAGCGAAGAATTATGTAGTGAAAGAATTGACAGCACCAGAAGGTTACCAACTTTCTACTGCTTCAATCGCTGTTTCTGAAGCTGAATTGACAGCTGCGACAGAATTGGTAGTGGATAAAGGAAATGTGGTGAACAAACCATTTGCCGAAATCCCACCAACACCACCAGTTGTTGAAAAACCAGAAGTGACTGTTTACAGTATTCAATTACATAAAGTCAACAATGAAGGTCAAGTCTTGGCAGGAGCTGTCTTCGGACTATTCGAAAAGGATGGTACAACTCCAGTTGCCAACCCATATGGCGAAGGTCAAGCGACAGCGACCTCAGATGCTAATGGTCTCGTTACCTTTACAGGACTTGTAGCCAAAGATTATGTAGTGAAAGAAATCACTGCTCCAGAAGGCTACCAACTTTCTGAAGAAGCAACTACTGTTTCATCTAGTCAATTGATTGCTTCAACTGATCAAGTGTTTGATCGAGGTAAAGTAGTCAATAAACCATTCACTGCCATCCCACCAACACCACCAGTTGTTGAGAAGCCAGAAGTGAAACTCTACACCATCCAACTTCATAAGGTCAATGCAGAAAACAAAGCTCTAGCAGGAGCTGTCTTCAGCCTCTTTGAAGCAGATGGTACAACTCCAGTTGCCAACCCATATGGTGAGGGTCAAGCGACAGCAACCTCAGATGCCAACGGTCTTGTCAGCTTTGTAGGCTTTGCAGCGAAGGACTATGTGGTGAAAGAATTGACAGCACCAGAAGGTTACCAATTGTCAACGATTTCAATCACAGTTTCTGCGTCAGAATTGAATGCTGCTGCAGACTTGGTAGTTGATAAGGGTAGTGTGGTGAATAAACCATTTACTGCTATCCCACCAACACCACCAGTTAATGACATGCCAGAAGCTAAACTTTACACTATCCAACTTCACAAGGTTGATGGTGAAGGCAAAACTTTGGAAGGTGCGGTCTTCGGCCTATTCGAAAAGGATGGTACAACTCCAGTTGCCAACCCTTACGGCGAAGGTCAAGCGACAGCAACTTCAGATGCTAATGGTCTTGTAAGCTTTGTAGGCTTTGAAGCTAAGGACTATGTAGTGAAAGAATTGACAGCACCGAAAGGTTACCAACTGTTAGATGCTCCAATCAAGATCTCAGCAACAGATTTTGAAGCAGCGAAGGATTTGGTTCTAGACAAAGGAAATGTTGTCAATGAGAAAACTCCAAACAACCCTCCTAAGGGAGAAGGTAAGAAATCTCTTCCTTCTACTGGTCAATCAATGAGTGAAGGACTAGTAGCTGCAGGACTTGCTTTGGCAGTAGCTGGAAGCGCCTTGGTTTACAAAAAGCGTGAAAATTAATCATTAAAACAGGTTTTGTTCTAGCCTCGCTAGACAAGCCTGTTTTTTGTCTATAGGTGATAAAAAATATTTATCAAGCCCTTAAAAAATACATATTAGACGCTCTTGAAGTGGGATGATAAAATAGGGAATAGAAATATCAAAGGAGGGAAGGTCATGTGTAGAACGATTGTTGGAGTATCTGCCAATCTATGTGCAGTGGATCCAGATGGGAAAAATATCCATTCGTCTGTATCTTGTAAGTTTGCGGAAACCATTAAGCAAGTAGGTGGCCTTCCTATGGTTATCCCAGTGGGAGATCCGTCTTTTGCCAAAGATTATATCGAGACAGTGGACAAGCTTATCCTCAGCGGGGGGCAAAATGTCCATCCTAGCTTTTATGGAGAAGAGATCGCTATCGAGAGTGATGACTACAATCTCGAGCGCGATCAATTTGAATTGGCCTTGTTAAAAGAAGCAGTTCGTCAAAACAAGCCTGTCCTAGCTATCTGCCGAGGAGTTCAGCTCGTCAATGTTGCCTTCGGTGGGACTCTCCATCAAGAAGTGGAAGGGCACTGGCAAGGGCTTCCTTTTGGCACTTCTCATTCGATTGAGACCAAAAAAGGTAGTGTGGTGGAGCGTCTCTTTGGACAAGCCAGCCAGATCAATTCTGTTCATCGCCAAAGTATTAAGGACTTGGCGCCCAACTTTCGAGTGACAGCCATTGACCCTCGCGATCAGACCATTGAAGCCATCGAAGCGGTGGATGGTCATCGCATCATCGGCTTGCAATGGCATCCAGAGTTTCTGGTCAAAGAAGAAAAAGGCAATCTCGAACTTTTTCGCTATCTTTTACAAGAATTGTAAACTCTTTAGGATTTTTTAAGGAGAAAGAGGTAAACTAGTCTCATCAACAAAGACCTCCTAACTTTGTTTGATACAGTTTACTTTTTTCATATAATCTCCTGCAAAAGTCTCCTCCTTTGAGGGGGCTTTGTGTGTTTGTCAGAAAAAATACGAATAGTAGTATAGGGGAGACGCTAGGCCAAAGTGATGGTATAATAGAAGAGATAGAAACTATTTAGAATGAAAGAGGAATTATGATGACAAAAATTCGTGGATTTGAACTTGTATCAACCTATACCAATCAAGACTTGCTTCCAAAACGGGAGACAGCCCATGCGGCTGGCTACGACTTGAAGGTTGCAGAACGCACGGTGATTGCGCCAGGAGAGATTGTCCTCGTGCCAACAGGAGTCAAGGCTTATATGCAACCGACAGAGGTTCTCTACCTCTATGACCGTTCCTCTAATCCTCGCAAAAAAGGTCTAGTCTTGATTAACTCTGTTGGTGTCATTGATGGTGACTACTATGGAAACCCTGGAAATGAAGGCCATATCTTTGCTCAGATGAAAAACATTACCGACCAGGAAGTGGTTCTTGAAGTCGGCGAACGTGTGGTTCAGGCTGTTTTTGCACCGTTTTTAATCGCAGATGGAGATGAGGCAGACGGAGTTCGTACTGGCGGATTTGGATCGACAGGGCACTAAGATGAAGATTATCTTTGTACGTCATGGAGAGCCAGATTACCGTGAGTTAGAGAAGCGTTCTTATACGGGATTTGGGATAGACTTGGCTCCTTTATCGGTGAAAGGAAGACAACAAGCTCAGGAACTTTGCAAAAATCCTTTGTTTGGCTCAGCTGATATACTGGTGTCTTCTGCAGTGACGCGAGCATTAGAAACGGCTTCTTATGTATCTTGTGCTACTGGGCTTCCTTTGAGAGTGGAGCCATTATTGCATGAATGGCAGGTCTATGAAAGTGGCATAGATAGATTTGAAGAAGCTAGAAGACTATTTTTAGAAAATAATGGGGAGTTGCTCCCAAATTCTCCTGTTCAATATGAGACAGCTGTAGAGATGAAGTCTCGTTTTCTAGATTGCATGGCTAAGTATCGGGAACATCAAACTGTGGTAGTTGTAGCCCATCGAATGCTGATACGGCAGTTTGTAGCAAATGAGAAGATTGATTTTTGCCAAGTGATTGAGTGTGAGCTTGATTTATAGAAAGAAGTAGAAAGTAATGAGTTATAAAGATTTTCAATCATTTACTCCGGAGAATTGTCAAGGCTATAAGAAAGTTGTAGGGGAACGTGTGGTTCAGGCTGTCTTTGCACCATTTTTAATCGCAGATGGAGATGAAGCTGACGGTGTTCGAACTGGTGGTTTTGGATCAACTGGGAAATAGAGGAATAAAATGGCAGACTATTTATTAGTTGTAGACATGCAGTCAGATTATGTTGCTGTAGGAAAAGCATATCATGAAGAACTGACTGCAGCTGTAAATGACAAAATTGCTACCTATCCCAGCGACCGAGTTATCTATATTCTCAATCGTTTTTTCTGGGAGAGAAAAGACAGAAAGAAGAAATTTGCGACCGGCTTGCTGCTTGTATCTTCTCGTATCTTTGAGAAGCGTCGGGCTTCTTGCTTTACTAATCCAGATTTAAAAGATTTTTTAGAGGGAAATGGTGCTAAAAGCATAGAATTTATAGGGGTAGATGGCAATGGCTGTGTCAAGGCTTCCGTTTTGGCAGCTGTCAAGGAGAATTATCAGGTTTCTGTCGATTTGTCTGCTGTCGGAGTTGCCAACCAGAAGAAATTCTCTAAAACACTGAAGCAGTGGCAAGATTGCGGAATCAAGATTGGATAGTTTTATGGGGATCTTAATATGAAAATTATTTTTGTCCGTCATGGGGAGCCAGATTATAGTATGCTTGATAAACTTGAAAATCCGCAACTCTATAGTGGTTTTGGTCGTGATTTAGCACCATTGACAGGAAAAGGTCGCAGTCTGGCAAAAGAAGTTGCTAAAACTGCATGTTTTGGAAAGGCAGAGATTATTATTTCATCGTCTGTGACGAGGGCTTTAGAAACAGCACATTATATAGCAGTTGAAACAGGATTGGGCTTATTTGTGGAGCCGTTTTTTCATGAGTGGCGTCCAGACATAGATGGCACTAACTCTGATTTAACTAGTGTATTGGTAGCTCATGAATATTATCTAAAACATCAAGGAGCTTTATCTGAAGATTCTCCTTATCGCTATGAAACTGATCTAGAGATGCGTCATCGTTTTTTAACAGCTTTGGAAAAATATAGAAATTATAAAACTATTATCATTGTAACTCACGGAATGCTCATGCGCCAGTTTGTGCCAAATGAAACCATTGATTTTTGCCAAGTTATTGAGTGTGAGATAGAGATTTAGAAAGAGGTATCTTATCGCTAAGAAAAAAACGACATTTATTTGTCAAAATTGTGCCTACAATTCACCCAAATACCTAGGGCGCTGTCCTAACTGTGGTTCTTGGTCTTCTTTTGTTGAGGAGGTTGAGGTTGCAGAGGTCAAGAATGCACGGGTATCCTTGACGGGTGAAAAGACCAAACCCATGAAATTGGCGGACGTGACCTCTATCAATGTTCACCGGACCAAGACGGAGATGGAGGAATTCAACCGCGTCCTTGGTGGAGGTGTGGTACCAGGAAGTCTCGTTCTCATCGGTGGGGATCCAGGGATCGGGAAATCAACCCTTCTCCTTCAAGTGTCGACCCAGTTGTCTCAAGTGGGAACGGTTCTCTATGTTAGTGGAGAGGAATCAGCCCAGCAGATCAAACTTCGTGCAGAGCGCTTGGGGGATATCGACAGTGAGTTTTATCTCTATGCCGAGACCAATATGCAGAGCGTGCGGGCAGAAGTGGAGCGCATCCAGCCTAACTTCCTCATCATCGACTCGATTCAGACCATTATGTCTCCTGAGATTTCAGGGGTGCAGGGGTCTGTTTCTCAGGTGCGTGAGGTGACAGCTGAGCTCATGCAGCTGGCCAAGACCAATAACATCGCTATCTTTATCGTAGGGCATGTGACCAAGGAAGGAACCTTGGCAGGTCCGCGGATGCTGGAACACATGGTGGATACGGTGCTCTACTTTGAGGGCGAGCGCCACCATACCTTCCGGATCCTGAGAGCGGTCAAGAACCGCTTTGGCTCGACCAATGAGATTGGGATTTTCGAGATGCAGTCAGGCGGTCTGGTTGAGGTCCTTAATCCCAGCCAGGTCTTTCTAGAAGAACGCTTGGATGGGGCGACTGGCTCTGCCATTGTCGTCACCATGGAAGGCAGCAGACCAATCCTGGCGGAAGTTCAAGCCTTGGTGACACCGACTGTATTTGGAAATGCAAAGCGGACGACAACGGGTCTTGACTTTAATCGGGTCAGCCTCATTATGGCTGTGTTAGAGAAACGTTGCGGGCTCCTTCTTCAAAATCAGGATGCCTATCTCAAGTCGGCCGGTGGTGTCAAACTCGACGAACCAGCCATTGACCTAGCCGTAGCGGTGGCCATTGCTTCTAGCTACAAGGAGCTTCCAACCAATCCGCAAGAGGCCTTTATCGGTGAGATTGGCTTGACCGGTGAGATTCGCCGAGTGACTCGGATCGAGCAACGGATCAATGAAGCAGCTAAACTAGGCTTCACTAAGATTTATGCACCTAAAAATTCTCTCCAAGGGATCGCGATCCCAGATGGCATTCAAGTGATAGCAGTCTCCACGGTAGGGGAAGTTCTGAAAAAAGTCTTTTCTTAACCAGATCTTGGAATCGTTTGCAAAAAGGTTTTTCCTGTGCTATACTTTTTCTATACTTACTAAACATAGGGGGGTACTTATTTTGCAATTTTTTACAGATAACAATGTGCAGTTCCCTTTGGTCGAGCTGTCTCTCAATCAAGGTGAAACTGTCTATATTCAACGGGGGAGTATGGTCTACCATACGCCTAATGTGACCCTCAACACCAAATTAAATGCGAGTGGCTCTGGTGTGGGACGCTTTGTGAAAGCAGTTGGACGGTCAATGGTTTCGGGTGAAAGTACCTTTATCACTCAGGTATTTGCCCAGTCTAATAATGCTTACCTAGCATTGGCACCCGACTCACCAGGTCAGGTGGTGCCACTCTACTTGGGCGAAAAGCAGTATCGATTGAACGATGGTGCCTTCCTTGCACTGGATGGTTCAGCTTTCTATACAATGGAAACCCAATCGATTGGTAAGGCTCTCTTTGGTGGTCAGGGTGGATTCTTCGTCATGACGACCCAAGGTCAAGGGACCCTCTTGGTGAATGCCTACGGCTCAATTAAAAAAATCGAGCTAAACAATCAAGAAATCACCATCGATAATGCCCATGTCGTTGCTTGGAGCCAGTCTTTGGATTATAATATCCATTTGGAAAATGGTTTCTGGCAATCCATCGGAACAGGTGAGGGTGTTGTCAATACCTTCAGAGGGACTGGTGAGGTCTATGTTCAAAGTCTCAACCTTCAGACCTTTGCTGGCTTGCTGAATCGTTATTTACCAAGACGATCATAAGATAAGAAAGGAGTGTAGAAGTCGGTTTGCTTTTGCTCTCCTTTTTCATGTAGGCTGACAACTGACAATCTGGGAAAAAGATGGTAAGATAGAGTGTAAATAATTTGGTGTTCAAACTATTTTACCAACCAGAAAGGAAGTTCCGAATGTCCTACTTTGAGAATTTTTTAAAAGCCAATCAAGCCTATGTTGAATTGCACGGCGACCTCCATCTTCCGATCAAACCGAAAACGCAAGTGGCCATTGTGACCTGTATGGACTCTCGTCTTCACGTGGCACCAGCACTGGGGCTTGCTCTGGGGGATGCCCATATTTTGCGGAATGCAGGAGGGCGCGTGACAGAGGACATGATTCGTTCCTTGGTCATCTCACAGCAACAGATGGGGACTCGAGAAATCGTCGTCTTGCACCACACAGACTGTGGAGCGCAAACCTTTGAGAATGAAGGCTTCCGTCAGCATCTGAAGAAGGAACTGGGAGTTGATGTTGGAGACCAAGACTTCCTACCCTTTCAGGATATCTACGAGAGCGTCCGGGAGGATGTCGCTCTCTTAAAAGCATCGCCGCTGATTCCAGATGATGTCATTATCTCAGGAGCTGTCTATGATGTCGATACAGGATTGATCACTGAGGTGATAGATTAACGTAAATCGTTAGCTTTTCGGCTAACGGTTTTTGTTTGCAAAGACGAAACTGAAAATTGATAGGGGTTGAAAACATAAGGCATCAAATGGTTAGAGAGGTTACAAAAATATTAGTCCAAACTAGGTTTGAAGTATAAAATTATGATAAAATATCAGTTGGAGGGATTTTATGATGAAAAAAGTTTTTAGCGATTTGTTTGCGAAAACGGAATATGCTATCATGTGCGGTATCAGTGCCTATTTGACAATGTTATTGGTAGACTTGTTGAGTGTGGCCTCACAGGATCTGTTTTTGACACTCGCCCCCTTGTCCGTATTAAAAATGGGAATCTTTTTTATTGTGGGAGGTGCCTTAATTTGTTTACATGACAAGTTGATGAAGTCAGATATACGTAGTATCACCATCATTCTTTCTTGTGTGACTCTCCTCGTAGCTATTTATAAGAGTATGTCCTTCTTTTTATCGCTGGGCTTGATTCTTTTGGCTCTAATTTTGTTTATAGGGGGGATGTTTAACAAAGAAAAGTCATCCTATTTGTATGTATCGGTCATCTTGCTAGCCACACCGCGTTTACTAACCTTAGGAAGCTCGAATTTTCAAGATCAAGCACTTGGCTTTCATGCTATTGATCTTTCCAGCACCCGATTTCTTTCAATCATCTGGCCGGTTGCTATTGCCTCCATTATCTCAGTTGCGTTTATTATTCTTTATTTCAAATTTCCGATATATAACTACTTGGAGGGACATAAAAAAATCGTTCAAACAATCGTGTTTTCGCTTGTTCTGATCTACGTCCTTTATCTTTCTGTTGTAGTGGTTTACAAAGTGAAGACAAATGAGTTGTCATCGTTTGATATTGGGATCTTTTCTCAAATGTTTGAACGGATGAATCACGATTTGACTCCGATAACGACCTTAGAAAGAGATAGAGTACTCTCTCATTTTGCCGTCCATATTTCACCGATTTTTTATCTAATGTTGCCATTCTATAAGCTTTTCCCATATGTGGAGACTTTAGAAATTTTACAACTGATCGTAGTCTTTTCAGGGATTATCCCTTTGAGATTGATCCTTCGCAAATTGAAGTTTTCTGCTCTTACAAATACCTTGACCCTCCTATGGTTTGTGTTGTTGCCGGTGATGACAACGGCAGGGGGATTCCATCTGCATGAAAATTGCTTTTTAGTCCCACTGGTCTTTTGGGTATTTTATTTCATTATTTCGGAACAAAAATGGAAGATCCTACTAGCTACCATCTTGCTATTGTTGGTAAAAGAGGATGCCTTCATTTATGTACTGAGCATGGGCTTGTACTTCCTTTTCCAAAAACGATTTGATTTATCCAAACAGACAAAAAGATGGCTTCTCTTTACAGAGATTGTCTTGCCAATCGCTTATTTCATTTTTGCCATGTACCTTCTGAGCGCCTATGGTGAGGGGGGAATGGTATCACGATTCGACGCATTCTTGCTTAATGGAGAAAGCGGGATGTTAATGGTGATTAAGAATCTATTCTTCCATCCAGGCTATGTCATTAGTACGCTACTGACTGCCAAAAGATTAGGGTATTTATTTTTAATGTTTGCTCCGGTGTGCTTCTTAGGCTTGCTCCAACGTCGTTGGTCGACTTATTTCCTCTTGATTCCACTGATAGTGATTAACCTACTGCCTAATTGGCCCTATCAGTATGATATTGGTTTCCAATATAGCTATGGAAGTGGTGCTTTAGTTTTCATCATGACGCTTCTAGCATTAGAGGATCTTAAGGAAACTAACATCCTACAGGAAAAAATAGCGGTAGCTATCGTGATAGTAGGAATTATTTTTTCTGGTAGTCTTCTACACCACTTTACTAATAATTGGTCCTTTAATATCGGCTATTACCGTCAAAATAAAGACATGTTTGATGAAATCCAAAAGACTTTAGGAAGTTTGCCAGAGGATGCTTCAGTCCTAGCTGAGGGAGCCTATACGCCGTCTCTTAGAGGACATAAAAAACTCTTTGATATTTTCTATCACAATGATAAGAAGGCGGATCCGACAATTGATTATATTGTGATTCCTCAATCTCAAAAGGATCAAAACGAAGAATACAATCAATTGCTGGTGAGTTACGAAGCTTTAGGATACCGGGAGAGTCAGTATTCGTCCTCTCACGTTTATATTTTAGAGAAGACGAAGTAAAAGAAGTGGTTCCCTCGTCTGTTTGATCAGCAGCAATAAACATATGCTGTGCGATATTTTTTCATAATGAACAATTATAGAGGCAGTAGTATATAGTAGCTACTGCCTTTTTATATAGGTTGTTTTCTTTTATTCTCGAAGTGATGAAAATGACATCTAAAAAGCCGGGAAAAGTTTGTGAAAATTTAATGAAAAAATGAACGTTAAGATAATTTTTATTTTGAAATTGAAAGGCTGTCGATGGCCTTTGTTTCAGTGTTTGAGAGGCTTTGGCTCTCCTATAAAATCGGATTGACAAAAAACTGAACAATTAGTGAAAAAACATTAAAAAATCTTGCATTTATAAACAGATATGTTACAATAATAATCAAATAATTTATAAAGGAGCATAATATGCAGACCACAAAAGCACGCGTGAAGCGAGTTTTAGCATTTATGAGTCTTTTAGTTTTATCCTTGACAGTTTTTACGACAGTCTTTGCGACTGAAGTAACCAGTTATACGATAAAAACTGAAATTAAGGTTGATAACCAACCGTTAACTGCCGACACGAAGATCACTACTGGTCAAACGATGGAGGCGACAAACGAGATTAGTTTCCCTGACTCACAGCAGATCAATGCTGGTGACACATTGGTTCTAGATCTTCCAAAAGAACTAGGTCTGGTGACCAAGCTTGAGTTTCCAATTGTACATGAAAATGGTGAAGTAATTGCGAATGCAGTGACAGATCCAAGTACGCAAAAGGTGACCATTACCTTTACAGACTATTTCACTGAGAATTACAAAGATAAGGTAATGACCTTGAAGTACAACGTCCGTCCAAATGCGGCAAACCTGCCAAAGACGGGAACTTACTACTTTACATTTGGTAGCACTAACTTCACATTGAACTACAACAAGGACGATGGTGAAGCTGGTGACTATGAAATGAAGTATGGTTACCAAGATCCAGAAAATCCTAACCGGATTAAATGGCGCATTGTCTTGAATGCGGTTCAAGACAAGTTGAACAACATGGTCATCAAGGATGACTTCAGCGACAGCGGACAAGTCTTAGTAGAAGGTTCTCTACGTGCAGTTCGTTATGCGACTCAACCAGAGAAGATTCCGAATGAGGCAGCTCTTCTTAAGTTGGAACCAATTGATAACTTCACGAACAAAGCCGAGTTTACCAGAAATGCTGATGGCGGCATCACAGGATTCACGATTAATTTTGGGGATAACTGGAACTGGGCTATGTACATTGAGTACACAACAGAGTTGAAGTCAGCACTTCCTGAAGGAAGTAAAGTGGCCAACGTCCTAGAATGGTCAGCTAGCAACTTTGACAAGTCTCGCTCAGTCAACGCCTTGACACGTTTGGAAACTGCTTCAGGTAGCGGTAGTGGGGATCGAACAACCACTACAACGACGACAACTGTGGCACCAACGACCACGTCAACAACGACGACTGAGGAGCCTACAACAACGTCGACCACGACGACTGAGGAACCTTCAACTACGTCAACGACGACAACTGTGGCACCAACGACCACGTCAACCACGACAACGGAGGAGCCTTCAACTACGTCAACGACAACAGAGGATTCAACAACCACCACAACCACAACGACAACTGAAGGACCAACCACTACAACAACTCCTGGTGGGCCAACCACCGGTGACACGACTGAGTCAACACCAGGTGGCGGTACAGGTGGTGGTCGTAAGAAACTTCTTCCAAGTACAGGTGAAGTCGTGGCAACTGGTCTTGTAATTTCAGGAGTCATTGTCCTCATCGGTGCGATCGTGTTAAAACGTAAAATTTCTAATAAATAAACAAAGAGTTTCCGTATGATGGAGAGAGCGAAAGCTCTCTCTTTTTTGGGAGATATCTAGATGGAGAAAAGGGATGAAATTATCAATACTCATTACACTACTCAATGAGGAATTAGTACTAGCTCAGACGCATGCAGCTATTTCGGCCCAGCTGGAAGACATGCTTGGGAAAGATCTTTCGGATTATGAAATCCTTTATATTGATGATGGGAGCAATGACCGAACCTTTGAGCTGATCGAAGGGATTGCCAGAGACAATAATCGGGTCAAATATATTCGCTTTAGTCGAAACTTCGGCCGGGAGAGCGGCATCTTGGCTGGATTTAAGTATGCGACGGGAGATGCGGTCATGGTCATGGATGGTGATTTGCAACATCCGCCCTATCTCATCCCGCTCTTTTTGGAGGCCTACAAGGAAGGCTACGATATCGTCAGTGGCCAGCGGACTCGTGACGGTGAATCCTTTGTGGGTAGTACCTTTGCTCGTCTCTTTTACTTCCTATCTAACCGATCGATGGATGTCCATTTGACGGATGGGAAATCCGAGCTCAGACTTCTTAGTCGCAAGGCTATCAACGCCTTTGTATCCATGCCGGAATACAACCGATTTAATAAAGGTCTGTACGAATGGATTGGCTTCAAGGAGAAAGTCATCCCCTATAAAAATGAACTTCGTAAGGCTGGAAAGAGTAAGTTTGGCTTCAAGAAATCCATGAACTATGCCATTCAAGGGATTATTTCCTTTAACGACCGCCCTCTTCGCGTTTGTATCCAATTTGGCTTTATCTGTCTGGGCTTGGCTATTCTTTACTTGGCTTTTGAATTGATGAAGTATATCTTTGCTCCGGGGGATTATGTGAGTGGGTATTTCACCACCATTGCGGCCATCATTCTCTTTAGTGGGGTGCAGCTAATCTTTATCGGAATTCTTGGAGAATATATCGGGAAGATTTATTACGAAGTGAAGCGTCGCCCTCATTTCATTATTGAAGACACCAATATTGAAAAGGCTAAAGAAGATACCATCGGATAAGGAAGATAGGAGATAGAAAAATGTTTGTCTGGACCAAGCCTTGGCAAGAACTTTGGAAGAGAAATCCCAAGAGCTTGCTGTATGCTTTTAGCGCCATGCTCCCAATGGCCATCATGTTGGTCGTTTGGGCTTTTATGGGGACTTTTCCATTTGGAGACAAAAGCTTGATGGCTGTTGACTTTGGTCAACAATACATCAGCTTCTTTGGCTTGTTGAAACATGCCGTGCTCTCCGGAGATTTATCTAGTTTGAGCTATTCCTTTACCAAGTCTCTGGGGGGAGATATGATAGGGGTACTCGGCTACTATTTGATGAGTCCTTTTAATATCATCTATATTTTGACACCCCTCAAGTACTTTGGGTTTGCGGTCTTCTTGACCATTTGGCTTCGTTACGGAGCTATTGGGATGGCCTTTGCCTTCCTCTTGATCAAGCGGTATAAGGGCTTGGAGTCTAGGAAATGGCTGGTGCCCCTCTTTGCGACGGCTTATGCCTTGTCTGGGATGCTGGTGTCTTATCAGATGAATGTCATTTTTTATGATGCCATGATCATGCTTCCCATCGTCATCGTCTACCTAGAAGAACTACTGGATGGAGGCGCTCCTTATCGCTATGCCTTTGCCTTAGGCTTGACGGTCTTGCTCCAATTTTATATGGGCTATATGATCTCCATTTTCATCGCCTTGTATGCTTGCTATTATGTATCGCCAAAGCTGATGGTCGAAGGAGATTGGAAGAAGAAAATTAGAAACGTCAGTCTTCCCCTCTTGCAGGCAGTGATCTATTCGATTATCGGGATTGCACTAGCCTCTGTCATCCTCTTGCCGGTCTTCTTCAACCTCATTGAAAGTAAGGGCCAGGTCGGAGGCGGGATGACCTTCTCATTGGCCTTCCAAATTAACCCATTGGATATGTTTGCTAAGCTAGTTGTGGGTGGCTTTGATAACACCTCAGGCTGGTCTGCAGGGCCAAATCTTCCCAATATCTATATTGGAGCCTTGGGGCTACTAGGCTTTGTCTCCTATTTCTTGTCGAAAAAAGTTGTCAGAGTCAAGAAGTGGGCTGCTGGTCTGGTCACCCTTGTCTTCTTTATTTCCTTTGTCAATGAATTTGTCAGCAAGATTTGGCATATGGGGCAAAACCCAGCTGGTTTCTTTTTCCGCTTCTCTTGGCTATTCTCTTTCTTTATGCTCATTCTAGCCTATCAAGCGATGAAAGAAAAAATTGTGCTTTCACGTATCGCCAACCTAGTGATTGGTCTGGTGTTAGCGTTGGCAGTTGTCTATGTCTATTCGCAGAACTATAGCTTCATTGCCAAGCTTCAACCGTCTGGTGTATCCCGTTACATCACCCGCTTTACCGCCCTTCATTTGTTGGCCCTTCTGGTTGTTGCCTCCTATGGCTTTTATAGCTATTGGGACAAGTCCAAGAAGAGCCAGAAAGAAAAGCTTACTCGGATTGGCTGGACGGCCGGTTTCCTTGTCCTTGCCCTCATCCTTTTAAAAGCAGGCTATTTGTTATCCCAGGTTGGGATTACCGTTTTGATGTACTTGCTTGTCCTTCTGGTCTTGAACCAAAAATGGTCTCGCTTGTCCGTCGTGATCTTATCAGCCTTGACCTTCTTTGAGCTGGGCTACAATGCCTATCTTTCTCAGGTGACCTTAGGCTATGACAGTGTCCATAAGTTTGCAGATGCTGCTGTATCGGTCAAGCGTGTGACGGACAAAGTCCAGGCAGATGCAGATGAGAAATTTTACCGGATTGCGACCGACTTTGCCTATTCTCGAACAGTTCCATCCTTGGTATCTTATCCGGGCTTAAGCACCTTCAGCTCGAGCTTAGAACGGTCGACCATGGACCACTTTGCCTACATGGGGGATCTGGGGGTCAATGCAGCCACAGAGTATACCAATGGGACGCCTTTGACGGATGCTTTGTACGGTGTTCGCTATTACATGCATGCCAAGGAGTTCGATCCGAAAGAGATGGAAGCTCATCCAGAAAAGATGTATTTCTATCGCTTTACCAACCGCTTTGACATGGGGCGTTACTACACAGAGAAGGTCTACGAAGACAACCGCTTTGTCGTCTATAAAAACCCTCATTCCTTCCCTTTGGCCTATGGGACTAATTCCCTCGTGAAGAACATTCAGTTTGGGGCCAATAATGCTTTTGCCAACCAAAACATTATCCTCAACTCGATGGAAGGCCATCAAAAGAATACGGGCGATTATGTAGAGTATTTCAAACCCTTGGCCTTTACTGGGATTGAAACAGAGAATTTGATAGAAGAAAAGGTCAACAAGGAGACAGGAGAGGCCATCTATCGACGGGCAGATTCTTCTAAGGAAGGTATTATCCGCTATAAGGTCATTCCACGTTCCAACAATACCTATTACTTCTTTGTGCCAGCGTCTTTGATTCCTAAGCAAGATTACTCTGTCCTGGTCAACAACAAATGGTTGCCAAACACCAAGACCTTTACTCAAAGACAAATCTGGCAATTGACGGACATGACCGAAAATCAAGAGTCGGTGATTGAGTTCCGCTTTAGAACAGATACCATCGACATGAGCCAGGCGGGTGTCTATCGAGCCGAGCTGGATCAGATCCAAGAAGTACTTGAGAAGCGCAAGGAACAAGGTCTGAAGGTGACCAAGTTCAGCAATACTCATATCGAGGGGGATGTCACCATTACAGATGATAGTAATGTCATGATGACCTCCATCCCATACAGTGCCGGCTGGCAGGTAAAAGTGGATGGTCAAGCTGTCACGACCGAAAGAGCCTGGAATAGCTTCCTATCTTTCCCAATCACCAAAGGGAAACATCAGGTCGAGTTTGTCTTCAAAACCAGAGGAAGTTTTATCGGTGCCCTACTGTCTATTGTCGCAGTTGTGAGTCTCGTCGTTATTAGAAAAAGATGGAAAGAGGAGCATTCTTAAGGTTCCCAGTAAGTAAATGATTTGTTAAAAAAGTTGAGACTTCAGTCTCAACTTTTTTCTATATTATTAAGAACAAAAAGTGTCAAAAAACGTATGATAAAAAAATGGACTAAATGGGAAAAAAAGTAAAAAAATGTTAAAAAATAGAGGGAATCCTCGTCTGAATATTCAGAAAGTTTGAGGATAAGTAACAACTCTGATATATTTAGTTGACGGTGGTCAACAAGTCTGGTAATATTTGTTATGTATCAAAGAATATAAATATGAAAAAGGAGATACAAATAAATGAAGGAAATGTTTAATAGACGTCAGCGCTTTTCTTTGCGAAAGTATAGCGTTGGCGTTTGTTCTGTATTACTTGGGACAGCGCTTTTTGCTGTAGGAGCTCCGACAGTAGCTGCGGATGACTCTATTGCGCCTACTGACACAAACAAGGAAACAGTAGCAAGCGTTCAACCTGAGTCGACTCAAGCGGCGCAAGATACTGCGACTACAGCTCCAACTGGGACATATGCTGAGGGAGCAACAGCACCTAAAGTGGATCTCTCAAACTCTACTTTAGCAACTGAAGCTAAAGCAACAACGGAAACTCCAACTGCAACTTCAGAAAAAGCTGAGGAAGCAAAACCAGCAACAGCTGAAGCAGGTGTTACTGCTGAAGAAGCTGCTAAACCAGCAGAAAAAGCTGAAGAAGCAAAACCAGCAACTGAAGCAAAACCAGCAACAGCTGAATCAAATAAACCACGCGTACGTGGACGTCGTGCTGTTACTAATGAAGCAGTTTCTGCAGATCACAATACTAACCCAGTAAGCGTAAGCACTTACTTAAAAGATGGTGAAACAGTAGATCCAACCATTACAAATCCTAATGGAGCAACTGTAAGTTCTCAACCTGTACCAGCTGGGTACGCAAGAAAAGAAGGAGATTGGTATACATACAGTATCGTAGATCTTACTAAGTTTAATGAACGTTATGGTAGAAATTATTATACACGTGCGTACAAGAGATTTGATGAATCTACAGAAACTATAGTAGAATTAATTGATAAAACTACTGGTAATGTAGTAGAAACTAGAACTGTTAATGCATCTAGTGGTGTTCAAAAATTCACGACTACTACAGCAGCGTCTAATGGAGAATTAACTTGGCAAGTTGAATACGATAAAGGAGAAGGTGCTGGACCTGGGAAAACTAACCAACCATTTATTCAATTGCAGTATGAAGTTGGTGCTCATATCCAAGCTTTTGTAGCTTCTGGACATAACCTTACTCCAGATGAGCAAAAATTATACGATGCTGTTTATGCTGCTCGTAGATCAACAGATATTATTAACGTTGTAGAACCAGCTTACAATGGGCGTTCAATTACTGAAACTAACGCTAAAATTCCAGTGTCAGTTGACAAAACAACTTACTATAGAGTAGTTGATAAAAATAACCCAACATTTAACGCTAATAAAACAGATAAAACTGTTCAAGACTACGTACCAAATGGTAATGAAGTAGACTTAGCTAGATACACTCTTAAAGCTATGGAAGGCCAAAGCTTTACAGCATCTGGAGAGCGTCAATTCGATGGCTATAAATTGTATCAAACAGCTGATGCGAACGATAAATCAGGTTTTGTAAGCCGTCCTTATACAGTTGGTACTAAATTCATGGATGCGGACCGTTATGGTATTAAACGTATTAAAGAAATCGTAGGTGAAGATGGAACCGTAGTAGTTCGAGTTTACTTACTAGATCCAAAACAACAAAGCAAACGTTCTGATGGTACATTAAGCACAGATGGATATATGTTACTAGCAGAAACTAAACCGATTAAACCAGGTGATTACAATAAAGAAGATTTAGTAGTTAAGAAATCACCTCTTAACACAATTGCTTTCACTGGTACTGACGGTGTTAATCATCCTAATGGAGTAGAAGTTGATTTTGGTTTCCAAACTGCAGCAGGATATACACCTAAGAAAACAGTATTTGTACCATTCTTAGGGGATGGTATTGGTCACTCTTCACCAAATTCACAGTTAGAACGTGGAGTTCCTGGTATTGGTGTAAATGTTGACTTATTAAACTCACTAACACCATATAAACAACCAATTTACTACTATGTTAAACAAGAGCCAGTTGAGGTAACTCCAGAAGTTGAAAAACAATTAGATGGACGTGTCTTAACAGATGGCGAGTTCACATTCAAGTTAACAGAAGATAGTAGCAGTCCTGATAAACACGAAGAAACTGTTACTAACAAGGACGGCAAAGCGACATTCAGCAAGCTTACTTTTAACAAAGCTGGTACTTATAAATACAAGATCACTGAACAAAAGGGTTCTGATACAAACGTTGACTACGATGCAATGACTGTTACCATGACAGTTACTGTAACTGAGAATTCTAAAGGTGACTTGCAAGCAACTGTTAAATACAGTGCTGAAGGCGGATTTAGCGCAAGTGCTGATGATAAGATCTTCAACAACTATGTTGTAGCTCCTGTTAAAGTGAAATTTGACTTCACTAAGAAATTGGCTGGACGTGAGCTTAAAGATGGCGAATTCAAGTTCATCCTTAAAGATGCAAACGGTCAAGAAGTTGAAACGGTTGCCAACAAAAAAGATGGAACTGTAACCTTTACAGAAATTTCATTTGACAACACTAAAGTAGGTACTCATACTTATACTGTAGAAGAAGTAATCCCTGCAACCAAAGAAGTAGGTATGACGTATGACACGATGAAAGCAACGATCACTGTTGAAGTTGCTAAGAACGGTCATGCTCTTACAACTGTAACCAACGTATCATCAACAGGTGGGGTAGATGCGAACGGTAACGCTACTGATGGAACAGAGGATAAAGAGTTCAACAACAAGATCACTCCTCCAGAGACTCCTGAGTTCCAACCAGAAAAATTCGTTCTTAATAAAGAAAAATTTGACATCACTGGTACAAAACTCGTTGACGACGATGATGAGTTGACAGATGAGTATGCAGATACAAATGCAAACCCATATGCTGACAAAACTGCTAACAACGAAGCAGAAAACATCAATACCAAGACTGTTGAACGCGGTGAAAAATTAGTTTACCAAGTATGGTTGGATACTAAGAACTTCACTGACAAGAACAACATCCAATCTGTAGGTATCTCTGATACATACGATGCAGAGAAATTGACTGTTAACGTTGGTGACATCAAAGCTTATGACAGCGTAACTGGTGAAGATGTGACAGCTAAATTCGACATTAAGGTTGAAAATGGTGTCATTACTGCAACATCTAAAGCATCAATGAACAAATCTTTAGGTGATGCAGAAAATACTCAAGTTATCGACACAACTAAATTTGCATTTGGTCGCTACTACAAATTCGATATCCCAGCAACTGTTAAAGATTCAGTAGCAGGTGGAGTAGACATCGAAAACAAAGCTAACCAAATCGTTCACGTATACAACCCAGTAAGCAAATCTGTAGAAACTCCAGAAAAACCAACTCAAAAACGTGTGAACAGTGTCCCAATCACTGTAGAATTCAACTTCACAAAACGTTTGGAAGGTCGTGAGCTTAAAGCTGGCGAATTTACATTCGAGTTGAAAGACAGTGATAATGTTGCGATTGCGACTGCAACCAACGATGCAGCTGGTAAGATTAAATTCTCTCCAGTAGAGTACACAAATAAAGCTGGTGAAAAAGTTACAGCCCTTAAGTACAAGAAGGGTCAAGAAGGTACTTACACTTACTCTGTAACAGAGGTGAAAGGTACAGACGCAACTGTCACTTACGATACAATGAAGGCAGAAGTAACTGTAACAGTATCACACGACGGTACAGCGAAAGCATTGATTGCTAACCTAACTGAACCAGCTGATAAAGAGTTCAACAATACAGTAACTCCTCCAACAGAACCTAAGTTCCAACCAGAGAAGTATGTATTGAATGAAGCGAAATACTCAATCACTGATAACAAACTTCTTGATGATGATGCTGAGTTGACTGATAAATATGGTGAAACAAATACTGATCCATATGTTGATAAAACAAACAACAACGAAGCAGCAAATATCAATACCAAGACTGTTAACCGCGGAGATAAGATCTACTATCAAGTATGGTTGGATACAACTAAATTCTCAGCAACTAACAAAGAAAACGTTCAATCAGTAGGAATCACTGATGACTTCGATGAAACAAAAGTTGATGTCGTTGCTTCTGAAATTAAAGCCTACGATTCAGTAACTGGTGAGGATGTAACAAACAAATTCGACATTAAAGTTGAAAATGGTGTGATGACTGCAACTCTTAAAGATGGCTTCACGAAGTCATTGGGTGATGCAGAAAACACTCAAATCATTGACACAACTAAATTTGCATTTGAACGTTACTACAAATTTGATATCCCAGCAACTGTTAAAGCTGACGTTGCAGGCGGAGTAGACATCGAAAATACTGCGGCTCAAGTAGTTAACTACTACAACCCAGTAAGCAAGACTGTTGAAAAACCAAGCAAACCAACTGAAAAACGTGTAAACAACGTACCAGTTGAAGTAGAATTCAACTTCACTAAACGTCTAGAAGGACGCGAATTGAAAGCTAACGAATTCAGCTTTGTATTGAAAGATTCAGAAGGAAAAACTCTTGAAACTGTAACCAACGATAAAGATGGTAATGTGAAATTCTCAGCTCTTACATTCAAGAAGGGTGAAGAAGGCGTTCACAACTACACTGTTGAAGAGGTTGCAGGTACAGATGCTACTGTGACATACGACACAATGAAAGCAACTGTAACTATCACTGTTGAACACAAAGGTACAGCTAAAATTTTAGTAGCTAAGCTTGGCGAAATCGCTGATAAAGAGTTCAACAACGTAGTAACACCTCCAACTGAACCTAAGTTCCAACCAGAGAAATTCGTTCTTAACAAAGAACAATTCGATATCACTGGTTCGAAACTCGTTGATGACGATGATGAGTTGACAGATGAGTATGCAGATACAAATGCAAACCCATATGCTGACAAAGATACCAACAACGAAGCAGAAAACATCAATACCAAGACTGTTAACCGTGGAGATAAGTTGGTTTACCAAGTATGGTTGGATACAACTAAATTCTCAGCAACTAACAAAGAAAACATCCAATCTGTAGGAATCTCAGATGACTACGATGAAGCGAAATTGGAACTTGATGCTACTAAGATCAAAGCTTACGATTCAGTAACAGGTGCTGAAGTAACAGATAAGTTTGATATTACTGTTACTAACGGAGTTATTACAGCAACTCTTAAAGCTGGCTTCACTAAGTCACTAGGAGATGCAGAAAATACTCAAGTTATCGACACAACTAAGTTCGAATTCGGACGTTACTACAAGTTCGACATTCCAACAACAGTGAAAGCTGATGTTGCGGCTGGTGTAGATATTGAAAATACTGCAGCGCAAGTAGTCAACTACTACAACCCAACAACTAAGAAGGTTGAAACTCCAGAAAAACCTACTCAAAAACGTGTGAACAACGTTCCGGTACCAGTAGAGTTCAACTTCACTAAACGTTTGGAAGGTCGTGAGCTTAAAGCCAATGAATTCAGCTTCGTACTTAAAGATTCAGAAGGTAATACTCTTGAAACTGTAAGCAACGATGCAGCAGGAAACGTTAAGTTCAAAGCTCTTGAATTCAAGAAAGGTCAAGAAGGCGTTCACAAGTATACAGTTGAAGAAGTCGCAGGAACAGATGCAACAGTATCATACGATACAATGAAAGCAGAAGTAACTGTAACAGTATCACACGACGGAACAGCTAAAGTATTGGTTGTAAACGTTACTGATGCTCCAGATAAAGAATTCAACAACCGTGTAACTCCTCCGGAAGAACCTAAGTTCCAACCAGAGAAGTATGTATTGAATACAGAGAAATTCTCTATCACTGATAACAAACTTCTTGATGATGATGCTGAGTTGACTGATAAATATGGTGAAACAAATACTGATCCATATGTTGATGGAACTTCAAACAACGAAGCAGAAAACATCAATACCAAGACTGTTAAACGTGGCGATAAGTTGGTTTACCAAGTATGGTTGGATACAACTCAATTCGACGCAGCTAACAAGGACAATATCCAATCAGTAGGAATTTCAGATGACTACGATGAAGCTAAATTGGAACTTGATGCTACTAAGATCAAAGCTTACGATTCAGTAACTGGCGATGATGTAACCGATAAATTCGACATCACAGTTGAAGGTGGAGTGATCACTGCAACTCTTAAAGCTGGCTTCACTAAGTCACTTGGCGATGCAGAAAACACTCAAATCATCGATACAACTAAGTTCGCATTTGGACGTTACTACAAGTTCGACATCCCAACAACAGTGAAAGCTGATGTTCCTGGTGGTGTAGATATCGAAAATACTGCGGCGCAAGTAGTCAACTACTACAACCCAACGACTAAGAAAGTTGAAAAACCAAGCAAACCAACTGAAAAACGTGTGAACAACGTTCCAGTTGAAGTGGAATTCAACTTCACAAAACGTTTGGAAGGTCGTGAACTTCAAGCCAACGAATTCAGCTTCGTTCTTAAAAATGAAGCAGGTGAAGTCGTTGAAACTGTAACGAACGATGCAGAAGGAAACGTTAAGTTCTCAGCTCTTGAATTCAAGAAAGGCCAAGAAGGCGTTTACAACTACACTGTTGAAGAAGTGAAAGGAACAGACGCAACAGTTACTTACGATACGATGAAGGCTGCAGTGAAAGTCACAGTATCACATGATGGAACAGCTAAAGTTCTTGTAGCTACTGTTGGCGAAATCGCTGATAAAGAGTTCAACAACCGTGTAACTCCTCCAGAAGAGCCTAAGTTCCAACCAGAGAAATACGTATTGAACACAGCGAAATTCTCTATCACTGATAACAAGCTTCTTGATGATGATGCTGAGTTGGCAGACAAGTATGCAGATACAAATGCTAACCCATACGTTGACAAAGATACTAACAACGAAGCAGAAAACATCAATACTAAGACTGTTAAACGCGGCGAAAAGATCTACTATCAAGTATGGTTGGATACAACTAAATTCGACGCAAACAACAAAGACAACGTTCAATCAGTAGGCATCTCTGATGACTTTGATGAAACGAAAGTTGATGTAGTAGCTTCTGATATCAAGGCTTACGACTCTGTAACAGGAGCAGACGTAACAGATAAATTCGACATCACAGTTGAAGGTGGAGTAATGACTGCAACCCTTAAAGCTGGCTTCACTAAGTCACTTGGCGATGCGGACAATACTCAAATCATCGATACAACTAAATTCGAATTTGGACGTTACTACAAGTTTGATATCCCAGCAACTGTTAAAGCAGACGTTGCAGGTGGAGTAGATATCGAAAACACTGCGGCTCAAGTAGTCAACTACTACAACCCAACTTCTAAGACAGTTGAAAAACCAAGCAAACCAACTGAAAAACGTGTGAACAGTGTACCAGTTGAAGTAGAATTCAACTTCACGAAACGTTTGGAAGGTCGTGAGCTTAAAGCTAACGAATTCAGCTTCGTTCTTAAGAATGCAGCAGGTGAAGTTGTTGAAACTGTAAGCAACGATGCGGCTGGTAACGTTAAGTTCTCTAAACTTGAGTTCAAGAAAGATCAAGAAGGTGTTCACAACTACACAGTTGAAGAAGTGAAAGGTACTGACGGAACCGTTACATACGACACAATGAAAGCGAATGTAACAGTTACGGTATCACACGACGGAACAGCTAAAGTTCTTGTGGCAACTGTTGGCGAAATCGCTGATAAAGAGTTCAACAACGTGGTAACTCCTCCAGAAGAGCCTAAGTTCCAACCAGAGAAATACGTTGTCTCTGAAGAGAAATACGATATCACTGGTGACAAGCTCGTTGATGATGATAAAGAGTTGGCAGACAAGTACGCAGATACAAATGCGAACCCATATGCAGACGATGCATCTAACAACGAAAAAGAAAACTTGAATACTAAGTCAGTTAACCGTGGCGATAAGTTGGTTTACCAAGTATGGTTAGACACAACTAAATTTGATGCAAACAACAAGGACAATATCCAATCTGTAGCTATCTCTGATGACTACGATGAAGCGAAATTGGAACTTGATGCTTCTGCAATCAAAGCCTATGACTCAGTAACAGGTGAAGATGTCACTGCTAAGTTCGATATCGTTGTAAACAATGGTGTCATCACTGCAACCCTTAAAGCTGGCTTCACTAAGTCACTTGGCGATGCAGATAACACTCAAATCATCGATACAACTAAATTCGCATTTGGACGCTACTACAAGTTCGATATTCCAACAACAGTGAAAGCTGATGTCCTTGGTGGAGTAGATATCGAAAACACTGCAGCGCAAGTAGTTAACTACTACAACCCAACTACGAAGAAAGTTGAAAAACCTGAAAAACCAACTGAAAAACGTGTGAACAGCGTACCAGTCTCTGTAAACTTCAACCTTACTAAGAGACTTGAAGGTCGTGAACTTAAAGCTAACGAATTCAGCTTTACTCTTAAAGATGAATCAGGCAAGGTTCTTGAAACTGTAAGTAACGATGCAGAAGGAAACGTTAAGTTCTCAGCTCTTGAGTTCAAGAAGGGTGAAGAAGGCGTTCACAAGTATACAGTTGAAGAAGTGAAAGGTACTGATGGTACTGTCGCTTACGATACAATGAAAGCTGTTGTAACTGTTGAAGTGAAACATGACGCAGCTACGAAAGCTCTTGTAACAGTTGTGACTGAACCAGAAGATAAAGAATTCAACAATAAGGTAACTCCTCCTGAAACTCCTGAGTTCCAACCAGAGAAGTATATCTTGAATGCAGAGAAATTCGATATCACTGGTACGAAGCTTCTTGATGATGACAAAGAATTGGCTGATAAGGTTGCGGATACAAACGTAGATCCTTATGCTGATAAGACTGATAACAACGAAGCAGAAAACATCAATACTAAGACTGTTAAACGTGGCGATAAAGTTGTTTACCAAGTATGGTTGGATACTACTAAGTTCACAGAAGCTCACAATATCCAATCAGTAGGAATCTCTGATGACTACGAAGAAAACAAGGTAGACATCGACGTTGCGAACATCAAAGCTTACGACTCTGTAACAGGAGAAGATGTCACTGCTAAGTTCGATATCAAGGTTGAAGGTGGAGTAATCACTGCAACTTCTAAGGCAGACTTGACTAAGTCACTTGGAGATGCAGAAAATACACCAGTCATCGATACAACTAAATTCGCCTTCGGACGTTACTACAAGTTCGATATCCCAGCAACTGTTAAAGCAGACGTTGCAGGTGGAGTAGACATCGAAAATACTGCGGCTCAAATCGTTCACCAATACGATCCAACTAGCAAGTCAGTGAACAAGCCAAACAAACCAACTGAAAAACGTGTCGTCAACGTTCCAATCTCAGTAGAGTTCAACTTTACTAAGAGACTTGAAGGCCGTGAATTGAAAGCTGGTGAGTTCAGCTTCACCTTGAAGGATCAAAATGGTAACGTGATTGAAACAGTTACAAACGATGCTTCTGGTAACGTTAAGTTCTCAGCAATTGAGTACAAGAAGGGTGAAGAAGGCACTTACACTTACACAGTTGAAGAAGTTAAAGGTACTGATGCTACAGTTATCTATGATACAATGAAAGCTGTTGTAACTGTTGAAGTGAAACGTGATGGTAGCGCGAAAGCTCTTGTTACTAACGTAACAGATCCAGTGGACAAAGAGTTCAACAACAAAGTTGTTCCTCCAGTACCACCGGTAACACCTCCAACGCCACCAACACCACCAGTTACACCTCCAACACCACCAACAACACCACAACTCCCTGCTACAGGTGAAGAACAATCAGCTTCTGCTGCATTGTTAGGTGCTGCTCTTGGTTTGGTAGGACTTGCTGGTCTTGCAAGACGCAAGAAAAACGAAGACTAAACAAGTGGTAGAAACCAACGATTCGCACTAGGATCGGAAATGGATTAGTTTTCCACAAGGAGGCCCCGCTCTAAGGAGTGGGGCCTTTTTGTTATTTCTTGAAAGCATTGAAATCACGTCTCGCAATATGATACAATAGAGGATATTTACAATAGTTAGGACAAAGATATGCTTATTTCGATTATTTCACAAGGCTTAATCTGGGCTATTTTGGGGCTAGGGATCTTTATGACCTTCCGTATCTTGGATTTCCCAGATATGACCACAGAGGGCTCCTTTCCATTAGGAGGAGCCGTTGCGGTAACGCTGATCACCAAAGGGGTTCATCCTTTATTAGCCACCCTGGTGGCCGTTGGTGCGGGATGCTTGGCTGGATTGGCTACAGGTCTTCTTTATACCAAAGGAAAGATTCCGACGCTGTTATCGGGGATTTTGGTGATGACTTCCTGTAACTCAGTCATTCTCTTTGTGATGCAACGGGCCAACCTGGGCTTGCTTGGCTACTCAAAAATTCAAGATATGATTCCTATCGCGAGTGGCGTAAACGAGATTATCATCGGGATCATCTTTGTGACCCTGGTGATTGCTGCTATGCTCTTCTTTTTAGATACTAAATTAGGGCAAGCTTATATTGCGACAGGGGACAATCCTGAGATGGCTAAAAGTTTTGGGATCCATACCAGCCGGATGGAGTTGATGGGGTTAGTGGTTTCTAATGGGATTATTGCCTTGTCAGGTGCCTTGATGGCCCAGCAAGAAGGCTATGCAGATGCTTCTCGAGGAATCGGGGTCATCGTCGTTGGTTTGGCTAGCTTGATTATCGGAGAGGTCCTTTTCTCAAAACTGACCTTAGCAGAACGTTTGCTCAGTATTGTTATTGGATCAATCATTTATCAATTCTTGATTTGGGCTGTGATTGCCATCGGTGTCAATACTAGCTACATCCGTATCTTTAGTGCTATCATCTTGGCGATCTGTCTCATGATTCCAACCTTTAAAGAGAAACTGCTGAAAGGAGTCAAACTCAGCAAATGACCGCAATTGTAGAATTAAAAAATGCCACGATCGTGGTGAATAATGGCTTGAATGAAGAAAAAGTCATTTTGGACAATGTCTCTTTGGAGATTCATGAGCATGACTTTATCACCATTCTTGGGGGCAATGGTGCTGGGAAGTCAACCCTCTTCAACACCCTGGCTGGAACCCTGCCTCTGACCAGTGGTCAAGTCCTGATTAAAGGAGAGGACGTTACTCACCATGGTCCGGAAAAACGGGCCAAATACCTATCCCGGGTCTTCCAAGATCCAAAGATGGGGACAGCCCCTCGTATGACAGTGGCCGAGAATCTCCTGATTGCAAAATTCCGAGGAGAAAAGCGTGGCTTGGTTCCTCGTCGCCTTGCCCAGTACAAAGACGAGTTTAAAGAGGTTTTAAGCCAGATTGGCAATGGTTTAGAGAAGCATGTCGATACGGCGGTAGAATTCTTGTCTGGTGGGCAACGTCAAGCTCTGAGCCTGTTGATGGCTACCCTGAAGCGTCCTGAACTCTTGCTCTTGGATGAGCATACAGCTGCTCTCGATCCCAAGACGAGTCAGGCCTTGATGGAGCTGACGGATCGATTTGTCAAAACGGATCGACTGACTGCCTTGATGATTACCCACCATATGGAAGATGCCCTCAAGTACGGGAATCGCTTGATTGTCATGAAGGATGGAAAGATTATCCAGGACTTGAACCAAGAGGAAAAGGCCAAGATGGACCTGTCTGATTACTACCGTTTCTTTGAGTAAATTTAGAAACTAGTTTCAGTGTGTAATCGCTTGCAATACCAATATTAAAGGAGTATACTATAGGTGAAGATAAGGGAGAAGGGGTTGATACCAATGCCTTATAGATTCATACATTAGGTTACTTCGTTTTAGGTTTGCCTCGCTGACACTTGAATGTGCTTTTTATAAAAAAGCCAGAACGTCGGAAATGTTAAATCGGTTGAGCCGTCAAGTAAGTCTGCTTAACTTACTAAATGACATTGAAATACGTGGAAATAGTAGTGGAAGCTTTAGATGGTTTTCGAACTTCGGTATGCTCAACTGAGTACTTTGTAACAAAACTGAAAGAGAAATTGCAAAGAAAACCACTGGTATGTGAAAACGTACCATGAAAAGAAATGAAAATCATAACTGTTGTTTTCGTTAGCCTAAATGGTTAATCGCCTCTTGTCAGTGAAGCAGACCAGACCTCTAGTCCCGTAAGACTGGAGGTCTTTTTGTCTGTCGTGGTGGAAAGTCGAGGTGAGGTCAGTGGGATTGCCATACGCACATGAATATAGCTGTCGCGATCACTTTAAAGAAAGAGCAATGGAACGATTTGGGGTCGATGAAGAGCAGTTGAGACGTTGGGTCAATCAACACGTGCCCTCGCTTCATCATTTTGACAGCAGTTTTGATCAACGACCTGATACGGAAGCTTACGTGGCAGAGGACGGTATCGTCTTTGTGTGTGATCTGAAGAATCGGGAATTTATTACTTGCTTCCAAGCGGTCAATTTGACGGTGGATGAAGAACAGAAGGAAGTCTGTCAAGACATTCATCGTGAGAATGTGCTCGCCTATAAGCATAGCCAAAGCAAGCTCCTGAATCGCTACCGGTTGAAAGAAGCCAAAGAATTGTTGGCCAATATTGATGAGCATGTTGATCGGTTTTATAGCTTGTCTCAAACCCTTAAGAAGGGGGCGCTCAGCGATCGGAATTACCAGCACTTAGAAGAACTGCTTAATGAGTTTCATGTCATCAAGGCAGCGATACGGGTGATTGAGAATAAGAAAAATGACTATCATACGGATTAGGGTCTCTTTTTGACAAAGTTGACAATCTGGGCTATCGTCTTTGGTCTTAATAAAGGTTCCTCCATCAGATGATGGAGGGCTTTTGTTTGATCTGACTTTTGAAAAAATCGTGAAAAAATAGTATAATGTTCTAGATATGCAAGAAATTTGCAAAACTGTAATTCGACTTGGTGAGCCAAGGACCGTAAGTATGAACCATCACATAAAGGAGAAAACATGAGTAACATTAAGTTGATTACTTTAGGTGGAGTCCGTGAAAACGGGAAAAACCTCTACATAGCTGAAGTAAATGACTCTATTTTTGTTTTGGATGCTGGTCTCAAGTATCCAGAAAATGAACAACTAGGGGTCGATGTCGTTATTCCCAACATGGACTACCTCTTTGAGAATAGCGATCGTATCGCAGGAGTCTTTTTAACGCACGGGCATGCGGATGCCATTGGAGCCCTTCCCTATCTTTTAGCGGAGGCTAAAGTTCCCGTATTTGGGTCAGAGTTGACCATCGAGTTGGCCAAGCTCTTTGTCAAGAGCAATGATAGTGTCAAGAAGTTCAATGACTTCCATGTGATCGATGCCAACTCAGAGATTGATTTTGGAGGAACGGTTGTGTCCTTCTTCCAGACAACCCACTCTATTCCAGAAAGTTTAGGAATTGTCATCAAGACTTCTGAAGGAAATATCGTCTATACCGGAGACTTCAAGTTTGACCAGACAGCGAGTGAGTTTTATGCGACTGACTTTGCTCGTTTGGCAGAGATTGGACAAGAAGGCGTCCTCGCTCTCTTGAGTGACTCTGCCAATGCCGATAGTAAGATTCAAGTGGCTAGTGAGCAAGAGGTTGGGGATGAAATCCTAGATACGATTGCTGACTGGGATGGCCGTATCATTGTAGCCGCTGTTGCAAGTAACCTATCACGGATCCAGCAAGTCTTTGACGCAGCTGCAGAGACAGGACGTCGGGTTGTCTTGACTGGGTTTGACGTAGAAAATATTGTCCGGACAGGGATTCGTTTAAATAAACTGTCTTTGGCCAACGAAAAAATATTGATTAAGCCAAAAGAAATGTCTCGTTTTGAGGATCATGAATTGATTATTCTTGAAACGGGGCGGATGGGTGAGCCCATCAATGGACTCCGTAAAATGTCCATTGGCCGTCACCGCTATGTTGAAATCAAAGATGGTGACTTGGTCTATATCGTAACAACTCCATCTATCGCCAAAGAAGCGGTTATGGCACGTGTCGAAAACATGGTCTATCAAGCAGGCGGAGTCGTTAAAGCGATTACTCAAAGCTTGCGTGTATCAGGACACGGAAATGCGCGTGATCTTCAATTGATGATCAACCTCCTTCGTCCCAAGTATCTCTTCCCAATCCAAGGGGAATACCGCGAATTGGATGCCCATGCACGGCTTGCGATGGAAGTGGGGATTTTGCCTGAAAATATTTTCATTCCGAAAAAAGGCACCATCATGGAATATGACAATGGTGACTTCGTTCCTGCAGGTAGCGTCTCTGCTGGAGATGTCCTCATCGATGGGAATGCTATTGGAGATGTTGGAAATGTCGTGCTCCGTGACCGGAAAGTCCTTTCAGAAGATGGTATCTTTATTGTGGCTATTACGGTTAACCGTCGTGAAAAACGCATTATCTCGAAGGCAAAAGTTCACACCCGTGGCTTTATCTATGTGAAGAAGAGTCGCGATATCTTGCGCGAAAGTGCAGAGATCGTCAACCAAAGTGTGGAAGAATACTTAGCCCAGGACAGCTTCGATTGGGGCGAGCTCAAGGGTGCTGTTCGTGATAGTTTGGCCAAGTACCTCTTTGACCAGACCAAACGTCGACCAGCTATCTTGCCAGTCGTCATGGAAGTACGCTAGGATTAAGATAAGAGGAAAAGTCGATCGTCGGCTTTTTCTTGTCAAGGAAAAGAAGAAATAGTGAGGAAAGATAGATGGCAGTAATGCAAATTGAATACTATTCAGAAGCGCTCGCAATGGAGTGGGGGATCAACGTCCTCTACCCAGATGCGTCTCGGGTGGAAAATCCAGATGATCAAGATATCCCGGTCCTCTATCTCCTTCATGGGATGAATGGCAATCAGTACTCTTGGTTGAAACGGACCAATGTCGAACGGATCCTACGCTCGACCAATCTGATTGTTGTCTTGCCTAATACCAATAATGGTTGGTATACGGATACCCAGTATGGTTATTCCTACTACACAGCCATCGCAGAGGAATTGCCTAAGACCTTGGCCCGCTTTTTCCCCAATATGACTAAGAAGCGGGAGAAGACCTTTATTGCTGGCCTATCGATGGGGGGCTATGGATCTTTTAAACTGGCCCTTCAAACCAATCGCTTCTCGCATGCTGCTAGCTTTTCTGGTGCTCTTAGCTTTGAGGGGCGTCAACTAGCAGATACCGACTTTGGCAGTAAGGCTTATTGGCAAGGGGTCTTTGGAGAGTTAGAAGATTGGACGACAAGTCCTTATTCCTTGGAGAGCATTGCTGAGAAGTACTCAGATAAAAAGACGGTCTTATGGGCGTGGTGTGGCGAGCAGGATGCTCTGTATGAGGCCAACAATACAGCTGTGGATCATCTGAAGGACCTCGGTTTTGATATCACTTATAGCCATGGACCAGGAAAACATGAATGGTTTTATTGGGAGCGGGAGTTGGAGCATTTCTTAGCAACCCTGCCAATTGATTTTGAACTAGAAGAACGACTCGATTAGGAAGCTACTCCTTTGGAGATGTGCTATAATAGAGTGAAAAGTGCCTGGGCCAGTTAGACGAGAAGCCCAGAATCAATGAACAATTAGGAGAAACATACGTGACTAAAGATATTCGTGTGCGTTATGCACCAAGTCCAACAGGACTACTACACATCGGAAATGCCCGTACAGCATTGTTTAACTACTTGTATGCGCGCCACCATGGTGGAACTTTTATCATTCGTATCGAAGATACGGACCGTAAGCGCCACGTCGAAGACGGCGAACGTTCCCAGTTGGAAAACCTTCGTTGGTTGGGCATGGACTGGGATGAAAGTCCAGAGACTCATGAAAATTACCGCCAATCTGAGCGTTTGGAACTCTACCAAAAATACATCGACCAACTCTTGGCCGAAGGGAAAGCCTACAAGTCTTACGTTACAGAAGAAGAGTTGGCAGCAGAGCGTGAACGCCAAGAAGCTGCTGGTGAAACACCTCGCTACATCAATGAATACCTCGGCATGAGCGAAGAAGAAAAAGCAGCTTATATCGCAGAACGGGAAGCAGCGGGTGTGATTCCAACGGTTCGTTTGGCAGTCAATGAGTCAGGTATCTACAAGTGGCATGATATGGTCAAAGGCGATATCGAGTTTGAAGGTGGCAATATCGGTGGGGACTGGGTTATCCAAAAGAAAGATGGCTACCCAACTTACAACTTTGCCGTTGTGATCGATGACCACGATATGCAAATCTCTCACGTTATCCGTGGAGACGACCACATTGCCAATACACCAAAACAGCTCATGGTTTATGAAGCGCTTGGTTGGGAAGCACCAGAATTTGGCCACATGACCTTGATCATCAACTCTGAAACAGGTAAGAAGTTATCTAAACGTGACACCAATACCCTTCAGTTCATCGAAGATTACCGGAAGAAAGGTTACCTTCCAGAAGCAGTCTTTAACTTTATCGCTCTTCTTGGTTGGAACCCTGGTGGGGAAGATGAAATCTTCTCTCGCGAAGAACTAATCAAGCTCTTTGATGAAAACCGCCTCAGCAAGTCCCCAGCAGCCTTCGACCAGAAGAAACTTGACTGGATGAGCAATGACTACATCAAGAATGCAGATCTTGCGACCATCTTTGAAATGGCCAAACCATTCCTTGAAGCAGCAGGCCGTTTGACAGACAAGGCTGAGAAATTGGTGGAACTCTACAAACCACAAATGAAGTCAGTGGATGAAATTGTTCCATTGACAGACCTTTTCTTCTCAGACTTCCCAGAATTGACAGAAGCTGAGCGAGAAGTCATGGCTGGTGAAACAGTGCCAACGGTACTTGAAGCCTTCAAAGCAAAACTTGAAGCCATGTCAGACGAAGAGTTTGTGGTAGAAAATATCTTCCCACAAATAAAAGCAGTCCAAAAGGAAACAGGTATCAAAGGGAAAAACCTCTTCATGCCAATCCGTATCGCCGTTTCAGGAGAAATGCATGGTCCTGAATTGCCAGATACCATCTATTTGCTTGGACGTGAAAAATCCATCCAACATATTGAAAAAATGTTAGAAGAAATTGCAAAATAGGAACCAGCTTTTAAAAACATGCTGTTCATTTTTAAAAAGTCATCGATTCGATGGCTTTTTTGCTGAGATCGAGCATAGATTTAGCCAAAATGATTGAAAATAGGATTCAATCATGTATAATCAAGAGAGAATAATTTTTGAGGAGAGAGGGGCATCCTTACCTTGCTGAAAAAAACATGGAATAGAGTGACGAGGTTTAAATTAATAAAATCGGGGAAACATTGGATTCGAGTAGCCTGCTCGAATGCTTCTTTTTTGCGTGTTAAAAAAGAAAGAGGTGTTTCCAATCATTCTAGTATGGATGCTCCAAGCTCCATAGCCTTAAAAGGATTGATTGCTGCTGGATCCATTATGGGTGCGACGTCAATTGCGCATCCAACGGATGCTGACGAGCTAGCAGGTCCAACTTTACAGTCAGAAGTGACTTCGGAAGTGGGCGTAGTAGGTAAGGATAGCTTGGTGTTGAGCAGTGTGGAACAGTCGTCCACGACCAGTCTGTCTACGAGCGAGTGGTCTCAATCAGAGCTACAGAGTGATTCGCTTTCTACTACATTATCCGCGACGAGTTCAGCAGTTCCCTCTACTTCAATGGCGGAAACTAGCGTCCTTTCAAATGGGGATCAGGAGTCTGTAGCCGTCTCAGATCCTGCTCGGGACAAACAGCTTCAAAGTATTGCTCGAGATCTTTATTTGTATATAGAGCAAGCGAAAGAATTGAAGGATGGAGAGGGGATGGTTTTGGAAGCGGAAGAGGCTCTGGAGGCCATCCGCAACCAATTAGCCAATCCGGGTCAAGTTGGAGAGGCGACGCTCCTTCAGGTCAAGTCTGTTCGGAATCGCTTGGTCAATGCTGTGTTAAGAGAGCAATCAGGGAAGAGAGATCCGCGTACAGGTAGTGCCTTAGAAGCGGACAGTGCTTTTCGTGCTCCTTTTGTCATGAGTGGTCCAGCAAATAATCATCTGATCACAGCTTATAATTCAGATCCGATTCGGTTGCAGTACATTGTTAGAGAGCAGAATGGTGGTGTTATTCTCACCTATATGGGTTATGCTCCCAACAGTGAACGGGTCGAGGGGGTTCTCGTTCCCAATGCAACCTTGAAATCACCTTTTGCTCCTATGTTGATCGAAGGAAAAGTCGGAGGCACAGAGGTTGTAGAACCAGGGAAGACGTATACGATAACCGTTCGTTTTACCAATGCTAGAAATCAGTTTCTCGATCGTTCTTTCCGCATTAAGGTCTTGCCTCAAAATGATGGTATCCGAAATCCGATTGCTCCAGTGACTTCTAATACTCAGGTGACTGATTTGACCAATCTGACTGAGTCTGAAAAAGCGCAGGTTTGGGAAAAGTTCAAAGCGGCCAATCCACGTCTGTTAGCGTCTAAAGACTTTAAGAGCTATTCAGTCTCTGCAACTGGAGAAATTACGGTTGTCTTCAAGGATTTGACGTCTAATACTGTGAAGGTGCCTTTGACAGAGGATCCTCGTACGCAGTCGCTCTCGATCAGTTATTCCCAGAGTGTATCTGAAGCGCAAAGTACTTCTCAAATGCGGTCACAATCGGCTGAGCTATCAGAGTCTCTGTCTGAGAGCTATTCAGAATCGGAGAGTGCATCAACCTCAATCGTCGCTTCTCAAAGCAGCTCGCTCTCTACAAGTCTATCGGTATCAACAGCAGCATCTCAATCTTTGAGTGTTCTAGAATCAGAGAGCCTTTCGGAATCTGCTTCGGTTTCTGTTAGTGAGTCTAAATCAGTCAGTGAGGTGGTATCGGAGAGTCAGTCTGCATCAGTCAGCGAGTCGGAGTCATTAAGAATCTCTGAATCGATCAGTCAGTCTACTTCAGAAAGTACCTCCGAGTCAATCTCAGGATCGTTAAGCACATCGGTTTCCACAAGCGAGTCAGTTTCTAGGTCTCAATCCGAATCTGTCAGCCAGTCTGCCTCGGCAAGTGTTTCCGAGTCAGTTTCTGACTCCTTGAGTACTTCGGTTTCCGCCAGTGAGTCAGTTTCTAGGTCTCAATCCGAGTCTATTAGTCAGTCCGCATCAGAAAGTGTTTCAGGATCAGTTTCAGAATCGTTGAGCACCTCTGAGTCAGTCTCAGAATCGTTGAGTATCTCAGTTTCGACAAGTGAGTCTATCTTGATCTCTGAATCCGAATCAGTCAGTCGGTCGACCTCGGCGAGTGTCTCCGAATCATTAAGCACCTCTGTATCCGCCAGTGAATTTCTTTCGACCTCTGAATCCGATTCGATTAGTCAGTCTGTATCGGCAAGCGTCTCCGAGTCTGTTTCAGAATCTTTGAGTACTTCGGTTTCCTCAAGCGAGTCCGTTTCGAGGTCTCAATCCGAATCTGTCAGCCAGTCAGTATCGGAAAGTGTTTCAGAGTCAGTTTCTGACTCCTTGAGTACTTCGGTTTCCGCCAGTGAGTCTGTTTCAACCTCTCAATCCGAATCTATTAGTCAGTCAGTATCGGTAAGTTTTTCCGAGTCAGTTTCTGACTCTTTGAGTGCTTCGGTTTCCGCAAGCGACTCCATTTCTACCTCTGAGTCCAAGTCGTTAAGTAAGTCTGCATCAGAAAGTGTTTCTGAATCTGTCTCAGAATCGTTGAGTGCTTCAGTTTCCGCCAGTGAGTCCGTTTCGAGGTCTCGATCCGAATCTGTCAGCCAGTCGGTGTCGGAAAGCGCCTCCGAGTCAATCTCAGAATCGTTAAGCACATCGGTTTTCGTAAGTGAGTCCGTTTCTACCTCTGAATCTGAGTCGTTAAGTCAGTTGGTATCGGCAAGTGTCTCCGAGTCAGTCTCAGAATCGTTGAGCACTTCGGTTTCCACCAGTGAATCTCTTTCGACCTCTGAATCCGATTCGATTAGTCAGTCTACATCGGCGAGTGTTTCGGAGATAATTTCAGCATCATTGAGTACTTCGCTTTCCGCCAGTGAGTCTATCTCAACCTCAGAATCAGTCAGTCACTCGACATCGCAAAGTATCTCCGAGTCAGTTTCAGAATCTTTGAGTACATCCGTTTCCACAAGTGACTCAGCTTCGACTTCTGAGTTGGAATCAGAGTCAGTCTCTTTGAGTATCTCGGATTCTACAAGAGAGTCGGTCTCAGCTTCCCAATTTTCTTCAACTAGCCAGTTGACATCAGCCGTGTTATCCGAGTCAGTCTCTGAATTAATGAGTGCCCCAATTTCCGTAAGTGAATCTATGTCAACTTCTCAATCCGAGTCGGTAAGGAATTCAGATTCTATCTCGAGTTCTTTGAGTCAATCTGCTCTAACAAGCGAGTCTGTCTCGACACCGGAGTCTAGGTCTGAGAGTCAGTCTGATTCAGTCAGTCTAACCGAGTCGTCATCGGGATCCCTGAGCGGTTCAATCTCAACAAGTGAAACCCGCCCTGAGTCCTCATTTGACTCGCAAAGTCACTCAGAGTCAATCCGTCATTCTCAGTCTCTTTCAGGTTTGGATTCAACAAGCGAAGTCCAATCTGATGGGACTTCAGGATTGATCGCCCAGTCCTTATCCAACAAAGAAAGCTCATCGAAAGCAGTTCTTCCAGCAACTGGTGAAAAGGGCTCTGCAAGTTTAACCGTATTGGGTACCCTAGCATCTTTTATAGGCTTAACTGCATTGGGGCGCCGTAAAAAAGAAAAGGAAGAATAATGACGTTTCTCTATGAGAAAACAGCCATCTAGTTTTCAGCGTGTTTACAAAAGAATCTCATTTTGAGGTTCTTTTTTCTGTTTTACCCTACTAGATTTTATGGATTTTAGGAAAATAAAACTCAATTGCTTTTGGGGAGGAATTTTTTTGAAAATGGAATTGTTATCTACATCAAATTACTTGAATATGTATAGTAATAATGTATAATATTTAATGACTATAATGTTGAGGGGATATTCATGTTTTTTAAACGTTTGAATGGAAAAGTTAGGGAGATGGACCGAACGACTCGTTTTAAATTAATCAAGTCTGGGAAGCACTGGGTTCGTTCTGAAAATTCTACCTTAGGTTTATTTAAAATTGTTCGTGGAGAAGTAGAAACAACAGTCATAACGAAGTCAGAGAAGGAGCGGGATGGGATCCGTTCTACAAGTCAATTCGTACTGAAAGGCTTATTGGCGACGGGAGCAGCTGTTGGCGCCACCACTATTATCAATACAGCTTATGCGGATGAAGCAAGTGCTGATGTGGTGACAACCTCTGAATTACAGAAAGAAACCTTAGCAGAGGCCCATAGCTTAGTGATTGGTTCTGTCTCTGAAGCTGGATCAATGTCAGAAGCAGGCCTAGAATCGACAAGTGCTTCTGTCTCTTTAAGCGAGCACGGTTCTGAGAGCCTTGCTGTGTCTCTGAGCGAATCTACCTCAGAAGCTGCGACGACATCAGAGTCAAGCGTGGAAACGACCGAAAGGGTGCTAGGAGCAACGGATAAAGTTGGTCTGGAACAGAATCTGTCAGAGGCGACCTTATTGACCCAGATGGCCGAGAACTATGCCTCAAACCTTACAGATGCGGATCAGAAAGCAGCTCTCTCGGTTGCGATCGCTAAGGTGCAAACAGAATTGTCAACCAGTACTCAGTTGCTTCATGAAAATGTTGCGACGCAAGCATATGTGGAGCAGCGTCAACGGTTAAATGAGTCTGTTGATGAAATGATGCTTGCTCTGAAAGCATCAGGTTTTGTGGGGAATAGCAGTGTAAACGGCAAACCTGCCATTGCAGCTCAGTTGGCACCGATTTATGAAATCGTTACGGATTCTAAAGAGTTGTCCAATATCACTCCTAATTTGGATGATCGAAATGGGGCTAGCGTAAAAGACCCTGCTTTGGAATATGAAGACATCGAAAAGGATCCGCATTTAGATAAATCTGTAATAAATCTCGATCCTGCGACTCTTAAGTCTCTGTCTGAAACCCATGATGTGACGCGTTATACCTTTGCTATTTGGGATTTCGTTAATCGAGTGAAGCCGGATCCTCTAGATTATTATGCAACCTTATCCGTCGATCGTAGCTCGATTGGTTCAACGACTCCTAAAGGTGTCGACGTATACTTCCGCTTGGTTAAAAAGTCTAGTGGTACGGAGGTTTATGCTCAAACAGTTAAAGCAAATAGTGTAGTTGAATTTGATTTACCAAAGGAATTAGTTGGTTCAGATACAAACCGCCAATACAGGGTCTTTTACTCAATTTATGATGATGGGAAACCTGGAGTTATACGGATGCAAAGTGTGAGCTACCAGACTCCTAAATTTATGATTCAACAGCTTTATGATGTGGTAGAACCTAAAAATGTAGGTCTTTATGCACCATCGATAGTATCAGCCATTGTTCCATCACGAAGTGCTGAACATGTCACCTATTACAAGCTCATTCGCGACAAGGGTGAGTTCCGGCAAGGAGCTTACGTCCCGAATGGTAGGGAAACTGTTTTGGCCTCTTATGCCCAGGTTGGTATTGAAGGTCAGGAGTACACAGCTTCAGCTGCTCGACAATTGGATGGTTTTGTTCAAGTTCCGCTAGTAGACTATCATCAGAATAAAATGTCTGGCGTCTTTGATCTTAGTGAAGTTGGGAAACAGACTGTCGAATCCTATAGAGGAGGGGCAAGAGACCACTATATTAAGCTTGTCCGAGAAGTGACGAGCCCAAATGGTGATTACACCTTAAAATATTATGTCTTAGATCCTTCTAAACAATGGTATTACCGGAAAAGTGATAACGGAACTGTATTCGACCTTGCAAATTATACCTTGGTGTATGAAAAGGCCTTTAGACATGATCATTGGAATGAAACCTTTGAACATCTTGAGACGCGAGAGGTAAAAAGTAAGAAAGAAGATTATTCTCTTACAGTTACTCCTGAGTTTTCGGATGGAAAAAACTTTAAGTTAAAGATCTCAGGTTGGTTCTCCTTGAAAGAAAAGGTAAGCTATACGGATGAAAAAACGGGTAAAGAATATTCTTTCCGAAAACCGTATACTTCCGCCCCAGAAGCTCAAGGGCAGTCGAGTGGTAGCCATATTGTGGGAGATGATGCATCTCTGCAAGGCGCTGATGGATTTTCTAAGTTTTATCATACAGTTTCGACCGGAGTTAGCTACTCGCCATCGAAGAGTGTGAATTACTATTATCGAAGAATGAATGCTTCTGAATTGGCATCTCAATCACTCAATTATTCCTCTTCTCATTCGATATCAGCACAAGATAGTCGTTCGTACTCAGAAAGCAACTCATCAGTAGTTGCTTCAGAGTCTCAATCTCTGTCTGCAGCTGTTTCTCTATCGGATCGTCAATCAAGGTCATTATCTGAGTCGATGTCAAGTAGCGATTCAGTATCAGATAGTCTATTGATTTCACAGGTACGTGAATCTCAATCATTATCTTCTTCTCAGTCTGATTTGCAGAATGATTCAGAGGTCTCAGCCTCAGCGTCGGTAAGTGCATCCTTGTCTGTATCAGAATCGATTGTTTCTACTTCAGCAAGTAGTTCGTTGTCAGCTTCAGAGAAATCCGTTTCTGAATCCTTGAGTGGTTCCTTGTCTGTGTCGGAGTCAATCTCATCAGCTTCGACAAGCGCATCGTTATCAGAATCAGAAGTAGTCGTTTCAGAATCGTTAAGTGTTTCTCTGTCAGCTTCAGAGAAGTCTGCATCTGAATCCTTGAGCGGCTCCTTGTCTGTATCAGAGTCGATTTCTTCTGCTTCGACAAGCGCATCGTTATCAGCATCAGAAGTAGTCGTTTCAGAATCGTTAAGTGTTTCTCTGTCAGCTTCAGAGAAGTCTGCATCTGAATCCTTGAGCGGCTCCTTGTCTGTATCAGAGTCAATTACTTCAGCATCGACAAGTGCTTCGTTATCAGCCTCAGAAGTATCAGTTTCAGCTTCAGCAAGCGGTTCTTTATCTGCTTCAGAGAAGTCAGTTTCCGAATCATTGAGTAGCTCCTTGTCTGTATCAGAGTCAATTGTTTCAGCTTCAGCAAGCAGTTCATTGTCAGCATCAGAGAAGTTATCTTCCGAATCCTTGAGCGGCTCCTTGTCTGTATCAGAATCGATTTCTTCCGCATCGACAAGCGCATCGTTATCAGCATCAGAAGTATCTGTTTCGGCTTCAGCAAGCAACTCTTTATCTGCTTCAGAGAAGTCAGTTTCCGAATCCTTGAGTAATTCCTTGTCTGCATCTGAATTGGTTGCATCAACGTCGGCAAGTACTTCAGAATCTGTAGCTCAAATGAAATCTTCTGAACTTCAATCCGCTTCAGTATCTGAGTTGATTTCGGAATCAACTAGTGTGTCAACTTCATCATCGATAAGTGCTTCAGAAGCAAGTACGTCGATTTCGGCAAGCCTATCTAAATCAGTCTTAACTTCTGAGTCAGTTTCAAGTAGCGCTTCAGAATCCGTCTTGAGTTCCGAGTCCGTTTCAGTAAGTAGATCTGAATCAATCTCAAGTAAACAAGCTTCTGAGTTGGCGTCCGCTTTGGCGTCTGAATCAGTCTCAACTAGCACATCAGAATCTGTAGCTCGTATGGAATCTTCTGAACTTCAATCTGCCTCAGTGTCTGAGTTAACTTCGAAATCAACAAGCGTTTCAACTTCGGCTTCGACAAGTGTGTCAGAAACAAGTACATTGATTTCAGTCAGCGCATCCGAATCGGAATTGAATTCTACATCGGTTTCAGCAAGTGCTTCTGAGTCTGCCTCAAGTAAGCAAACATCAGAGTTGAGTTCTGAATCAACTAGTGTTTCAGCTTCAGCCTCAGAATCAGTTTCAACCAGCACTTCAGCATCTGTGGCTCAAATGGAGTCGTCTGAACTTGAATCAGCCTCCGTGTCTGAGTTGACTTCTAAATCAACTAGTGTTTCCGTTTCAGCTTCAACAAGTACGTCGGAATCGGTTCTGAATTCCGAGTCTGTTTCAAACAGTGTCTCTGAGTTGACCTCACGCACGCAAGTTTCTGAATTGGCGTCTGCTTCAACATCAGAATCAGTCTTAACCTCTGTATCAGTTTCAAGTAGCGCATCAGAATCAGCTTCAAGCAAGCAAGTTTCTGAGTTAGAGTCAACATCAACGATTGATTCAGTGTCAACTAGTGAGTCGCTATCAGTAAGTAGTTCAGAGTCTGTTTTGAATTCTGCATCTGTTTCAGCAAGTGCATCGGAATCTGCTTCTCGCAAGCAAGCCTCTGAGTTGGAGTCGACATCAACATCAAAGTCAGTTTCAACCAGCATATCAGAATCTGTAGCTCAAATGGAATCTTCTGAGCTTCAGTCTGCATCAGTGTCTGAGTTGACTTCGGCATCCGTTTCCGCGTCAGCAAGTGCATCAGAATCAGTCTTGAATTCCGAGTCTGTTTCAATCAGTGCATCTGAATCTGTAGCTCAAATGAAATCTTCTGAACTTCAATCCGCTTCAGTATCTGAGTTGATTTCGGAATCAATTAGCGTGTCAACTTCATCATCGATAAGTGCTTCAGAAGCAAGTGCGTCGATTTCGGCAAGCGTATCAGAATCAGTCTTAACTTCTGAATCAGTTTCAAGTAGCGCATCAGAATCTGTCTTGAGTTCCGAGTCCGTTTCAGTAAGTAGATCTGAATCAATCTCAAGTAAACAAGCATCTAAGTTGGCGTCCGCTTCGGTCTCTGAGTCAGTTTCAGCAAGCGTGTCAGAATCAGTCTTGAATTCCGAGTATGTTTCAAACAGTGTCTCTGAGTCAACATCGACCAGCATATCAGAATCTGTAGCTCAAATTGAATCTTCTGAGCTTCAGTCTGCATCAGTGTCTGAATTGACTTCTGAATCAATCAGCGTTTCCGTTTCAACATCGATAAGTGCGTCAGCAAGCGTATCTGAATCGGTCTTGAATTCAGCATCTGTTTCAACCAGCGCTTCAGCATCTGTAGCTCAAATGAAATCTTCTGAACTTCAGTCTACATCTGTATCTGAGTTGATTTCTGAATCAATCAGCGTTTACGTTTCAACATCGACAAGTGCGTCAGCAAGCGTATCTGAATCGGTCTTGAATTCAGCATCTGTTTCAGCAAGCGCATCAGAATCAGCTTCAAACAAACAAGCCTCTAAATTGGCTTCAGCATCGCATCAAACGAGTACTTCTGATCAGTCTTCGACTTCGACAGATAGATCGACTTCGTCTACTCATTCTATGTCACAGGCATCAAATTGGTCATCCGCTTCTGCCTTGGCTTCAAATGCGGTAAACGAATCTACAGTGGTGTACGGGTCTGCTTCGGCGAGTCTACAGGAGCCAGCGAGCACACTTGTTTCATCCAAAGCAAGCCAACTCTCCTCAGAATCGACTTCTCTTTCAACGAGTCGTTCTACCTCTAGCTCAGCAAGCCAATCCCATTCACAAAGTCAAGCGACTCCTCAGATGAGCTCCTCTGGTGAGAAATCGGCTGCTTCTGTCTCTGAAGCAAAATCGACGTCGGACTCTCTAGGAGTGACGTCACGTGAGCTGTTCATCACGCTTGTAGTAGCTTTCTTTGCAGGCTTGGCCTCATTTTTCCATCGTAAAAAGTAAATACAATCATCTTTCTTAAATTGAAAATTTGCTTCTTTCGATTCTTCTGATATACCGGCAGATCCATGAGAGGATTTGTCGGTTTTCTTTGAGAATGTCGGGTGAAAAGCCTAGTGAAATATGGTATAATGAATGGAGAAAAGCTAGATGAATAGTGGTTCTTCAGATCATCTTCTGAAGAACTTTTTTTCTCTTATAGATCAGAGATCGTTTAGGTGAAATGGTCAAATTTGATGAGAGGACTTAGTTAGGATAAGCATTCGAAAGAAGGGGGAGTAGAAGAGCAGGATATGATGAAACAATCTGGAGTTAGGAAACGATTATTTTGGACAATCCTATTCGTTTTTGTTTATGTTTTAGGAAGTAAAATCACCTTGCCCTTTGTAGACCTAGCGAAGGTTCTAAATGTGAATGAAGGTGCTACAAGGGGGCTGGAGTTGACGAGTGCTATCATGGGTGGGAACCTTCGTGGCATGTCCATCTTCGCTCTTGGACTTTCTCCCTGGATGTCTTCCATGATTTTGTGGCGGTTGTTTACGGTATCTAAACGTCATAACCTGGAGAGGACCAGTTCGGACCTTGTGGAGCGACGAAAGATGTACCTGACACTTGCTCTGGCTCTTGTTCAATCTCTGGCCATCTCTCTTTATCTCCCCTTACAAACAGATCTGAGCCCCCTTCTAGTTGTCTCGCTCAATGCCTTGATAATGATTGCAGGAACCTTTTTCTTGGTCTGGTTAGCTGATTTAAATACGGCTCTAGGATTGGGGAATTCTATTGTGATCATGATGGCGGGGATGCTCCTGTACTTGCCAGAGGATGTCCTTGAAACCTTGTCAAAGAGTGGGGGTTCAGCATACAGCCTCCTGTTTCTAGTGCCTCTCTTGTTAGCATTTATTTTCATGGTCGTATGCATCGAGAATGCTCGCTATCGGATCCCTGTGAATAAGCTGGGGATTCATAATAGTTTGAAACCTCACACCTTTTTAGAGGTCAAGCTCAATCCAGCTGGGGGTATGCCCTTTATGTATGCCATGACCTTGGTTTCTATCCCGCAGTATATCTTTTTGCTGGTTCAAGCTATCAATCCCCGTGCTTCATGGGCTGCCAGTATCGCCAAGGAGTTGGTAATAGGAGCGCCAGCGTGGATCCTGCTCTACGGTCTGATGATAGCAATTTTGTCCTTTGCTTTTGCCTTTGTGACGGTCAATGGGGAAGAAATTGCCGACAAGATGATGAAAAACTCAGAGTATATTGATTTCGTTTATCCTGGAGAAGAGACACGTCGGTACATCAATCGAATTGTCTTTCGCCTAACAGTTTTTGGGACACTTTATTTAATTCTGTTTACAGTGTTGCCTTTCCTCCTTCTGCTTTGGGATAGAGGACTTCTACGTTTGGCTATGATTCCAGGGAGTTTTCTCATGTTTGTTGGGATGATGTCGACCATCCGAGAGGAAGTTCGAGCACTTCGCGTGAATCAAGGCTATACAAGATTGTTTTAGGAGTTGTTATGTATTACTTTATACCAGCCTGGTATGGCAGTGAGCGGATTTGGCACAGTAGGATGACGCCTTGGTATTGGACGCAAGCTACGATTGAATTTGATGAGACTATTCACCAGCTTCGGGTCTTCCAGGAAGCGGGAGTGGAGCGGAAATTAGTGATTCCGCACTATTGCCCGCAATTGCGTTATGACTTCCATCGACAAGATTTGTTAGAAACAGACTATCTGTCGATTTTTGATCACATTCAGGGGATTTCCCCTCATCAAGAGATGCTCCCGATTCAGGTCGAGGATTTGGAATGGCCTGCTCAGACAAGCTTTACTTATACGCCCTTTCAAATAGTGGCGTTCTGTCGCGGCCAGGAGATTGCTAGTATCGATCTGGGGGTAGACGGGAATATCCTCTCAGTGAGACGGGTAAAGGATAAGGAAACGGTTTATGTGCAGTATCTGGATGACCGAGGCTTTATTTCCAGTGTTATTTACTACAAAGAGGGAAGTCCCTATTTCCAAGACTATCTAACCCCCGAAGGAGACTGGGTCTTGAGAGAGTTATTGACAGATGCTAGCCACATGGTCTTTGTCAATGAAGCCTTTCAGAAGCAGTTTAAACGAGAAACCTACCCGGACATGGGAGAAGTGATTGCTGAAAAAATGAAAGCCAACCTAGGAGTCCTGGTTCCGGATCAAGATCGTCTGGTGATTGCAGCCCATCCAGCCAATCTCCCCTTTGTCCAACAAGTGGGACTAGGTGTTTCAAAGGTTCTTTCTTTTTATGGACAACGCCAGCCCTTATCTCAAGAAGATTCGTCGCTTCATTTTTCTTTAAAAGAGGTTGATTTGGTGATAACGGATAGTGAAAAAACGAAACAGGACTTGCTTGGTCTTGCTCCAAGTCTTGCTTCTAAGATCCATTGCCTGACGTCCTTTGATTCACGGCTGAGATTGGGAAGCAGTCAGGAGAGGAAGGAGTCGAAAATCTTTTTCCACCTGGATGAAAAGGATCTCCCCTCTCAATCCGTTTTACAGAAAATGTTTGAAATCTTAGCGAAAAATCCCTTGTTTGAGGTCGTTTTCGCGATTTACAATGCTTCTGATGAAACAGTAGCGACACTAGATCATCAGTTAGAAGACTTGGCAAGCAAGATGGGGATAGCTTCTCTAGGGGGTCAGGTTGATTCTCGAGAACTGGGAGAAAACCACCTCCTCGAAGATGCCTCTCTCTTTGAAAAGAAGTTAGATCGTTATAAGGTTCGAAATTTCTTTAACGAGAATGATATCATCAAAGAATTAGAACAGACTCGCTTAATAGTAGACGTAAGTGAGGAACCCGATCTGTATACACAAATTGCAGGCATTTCGGCAGGAATTCCTCAGATCAATCGTACCCATACGGAGTATGTAGACCATTTAAAAAATGGATATGTCTTGGGGGAGATGGAGGAAGAGCTAGAAACAGCGATAGACTATTTCCTTAGAGATCTGAAACCATGGAATGAAGCGCTGATTTATTCCGTCGAAAAGATCCAAGAATACACAGGCCAGCGCTTGATCGCCAAATGGGAAGGATGGATGAAAGACTAGGATGGACAGGAAGTTGGAAACAGGTCATATTCTTCAAATTGGACCTACAAATTGGCAGGAAGAAGTGACAATCCCAGAAGGTCTGAACTGGCATTATTTTTCTATCCAAACTCCTTTACAGATAGAGGACTACATGGCGGAGCAAGGCATCAAGCAGTTTAAGGCCTTGGTGCTGGATCATCCTGAGAGGTTATTGAGCTTCAAAGAAGAGCTGAGTCTCTTTCAGCCCTACACTGTTTTTTATGATCAAGTATATGATCAAGAGTCAGTTACAGAAGAACTGGATCATTTGATGCACCTAGTTCAGGCTAAGGCTTGGGATTTTTCCGATAAGGCTCCCTTTCTCTATCAACTTCATCGTTTCCTTTATGACGGCCAGTATGGGGATGCCTTTAGTGTCAGAGAGTTACGAGTTAGAGCTGACTTTGCAGGCAGTCAAACGGTCAGAGGGAAACACTTTTTGGAGTTAGAGGGCTCATATGGAGAAGAATATACTCCCATAGCCCAGTGGGTCAACACCTATTCGTATGATGGGGGCCTTCCTAGGGATCTATGGCTAGAGTACGAGAAAACGCCAGACTGCCAGATCCAGTTGCGGGTCCAATTTTTCCAGAGTGGGACCTTGGGATCTTTAGTGAAGGAGCTTGTTTATTCAGAAGCAGATTTGGAAAGGCCGGTTCTGATTGACGAGCCCGATCGTTATTACCTATCCTTTTCACTAGAAGCGAAGGGCCAGGGGCGACTCATAATCGGTGCTTTGCACAAGCGCTTCTCCCATGGTCCTTTTGGAGAAATTGCTCTTGGTTCGCAGACTCTCAGAGACAGCAAGCGTCAGGAAATTTTTGCTTATTTCCATCCAGGAGACCTGAAGCCACCACTGAATGTCTATTTCTCCGGTTATCGTCCTGCAGAGGGCTTTGAAGGCTTTAGCATGATGAAAAATATGGGAGCGCCCTTTATTCTCTTTTCGGATCCACGTCTAGAGGGGGGATGCTTCTATCTAGGATCTCCAGAGTTGGAAAAGAAGATTCAGGATTTTATTGATCACCATCTTCAATCCTTAGGATTTGGTCCCAAAGAATTGAACTTTTCAGGTCTATCGATGGGCACTTATGGAGCTCTCTACTATGGAGCCTCTTACTCACCTCATGCGATTTTGGTTGGGAAACCGATTGTCAACCTTGGGGATGTAGCTGCCAATCTGAAGTTTAAACGGCCAGATGAATTTGGAACCTCGCTCGATATGATGCAATTGCTTCTTGGTCGAGTGTCAAGTGAAGGGATAGAGGCCTTGAACAAGCGTTTTTGGGATCGATTTCATCAGGCAGAGTTAAAGGATACCCTCTTAGCCTTGGCTTATATGAGAGACGATGACTACGACCAGAAGGCTTATTCGGATATTTTAGAAGCTCTTTATCACCAGCCTATTCGGATCATTAGTTCAAGTCGCCCGGGTCGCCACAATGATGCAACGGAGTCTATCATTGAGTGGTTCTTGACCCAATACAAAGAAATCATGGAAAGAGATTTTGGAAGAAGTGGATGATTAGGATGAGAAAGCAAAAAGATCGTCACCTTTATTGGGGGCCGATCTCTTCAGTTGATTATTTGTGGGGGTCTGTGATAGAAAGACTAGCAGAAGATCAGATTCGATTTACGAATCCTTTGATGCCTTCTGGTCAAGTCTTAAAAAGTTGGAAATCCCTCACAAGCTATGGGGAGGATCGGATGGCACCCAGTCTGCCACTTTTACAGAGAGGCCGGACCTATGTAGTTGAAGTTCAGATGACTTCTAGGCCTGCTCATACGGTTATGCTAGAAGTTGTTTGCCAGGATCGTTTTGGCAAGATAGTGGACCGGCAGGTCAGTACAGAAGGGCAAGTTAAGTTGGTATATCCAGAGCAAGCCTATTCTTACCAAGTGCGTCTCCTCAGTGCAGGGATGCAAGAGTTTACCTTTCGCTATTTCACAATTTCACCAATTTCGTCTGAACAATGAGTTATTCTGATATAGATCAAGCAGATGGATAGTAAATGAGGACCCAGTGGATTCTATAAAATTGAAAAAAATAAAAAAGATCTTAAATGAGGTGAATAGCTGGAAAGATCGGATGTCCCAGTTGACAGACCAGCAGTTACAAGAAAAGACAGAGGAATTCCGCCGCCGTTTCCGACAAGGAGAGTCACTAGACGATTTGCTAGCAGAAGCTTATGCAGTCGTGAGAGAAGTCTCTCAGAGAGTCTTGGGGATGTTTCCTTACGATGTTCAAGTCATGGGAGCGATCGTCCTCCACCAAGGAAATATTGCAGAGATGGAAACCGGGGAAGGAAAGACCCTAACGGCAACCATGCCCGCCTACCTGAATGCAATAGAAGGGAAGGGGGTTATGGTGATTACCCCCAATACTTACCTGGCAACTCGTGATGCGGAAGAAATGGGTAAGATTTATCGTTTTCTAGGTTTGACAGTTGGAGTTCCACTTCAAGATACTGAGGGCGAACTCTCCCCAGCTAAGAAGCGGTCGCTCTATCAATCTGACATTGTCTATACCACCAATAGCAGCTTGGGGTTTGATTATCTTTCAGAAAATTTAAGCGCCTCTGTTGATGGCCAATTCCTGGCAAATTTAAACTATGCGATTGTAGATGAAATCGATTCTATCTTATTGGATAGTGCTCAGACACCCTTAGTGATTTCGGGCTCTCCTCGCGTGCAGTCCAATCTATATGGGATTGTAGACACCTTGATCCGAACCTTCAAAGAAGGTGAAGAGTACAAGGCCGACGGGGACAAGAAACAGGTGTGGTTGACCCCAAAAGGTGTAAAAGCAGCCGAGGCTTTTCTATCCCTGCAGCATTTGTATGATCCTGAGCACCGTGATCTTGTCCGCCATATTAGTCTGGCTTTACAAGCACATCAACACTATAAAAGGGACAAGGACTATGTCGTCCGTTCGAATAAAAAAGGAGAACAGGAGCTTGTACTTTTGGATCAAGCAACGGGGCGTCTGATGGAATTGACTCGTCTTCAAGGGGGACTTCATCAGGCTCTTGAAGCTAAGGAAGGACTTTCATTGACACCAGAGACACGGGCCATGGCTTCGATTACTTACCAAAATTTATTCAAGATGTTTCAAAAACTTGGCGGTATGACGGGAACCGGGAAGGTTGCAGAAGCTGAATTTTTGGAGACCTATGCCATGTCAGTGATTCAGATTCCAACCAATCGAAAACGGGTTAGGCAGGATCTTCCAGATGAGATATACCAGACCTTGCCAGAAAAAGTCTATGCTTCTATGGCCTACATCAAAGAAGTCCATGCAAAGGGAAACCCGATTTTGATCTTTGCCGGCTCGGTTGAGATGTCTGTCTTGTATTCAAACCTTCTCCTTCGTGAAGGAATTCCCCATAATCTGTTGAATGCCAATAAGGCTTCTCGTGAAGCACAGATCATTGCTGAATCTGGGCAAAAAGGTGCAGTGACCGTTGCGACCTCGATGGCAGGTCGGGGGACAGATATCAAATTAGGGCAGGGTGTAGCTGCCTTAGGTGGTTTGGTTGTCGTCGGGACGGAGCGGATGATGAATCGCCGGATAGATCTCCAGATTCGAGGACGATCAGGACGTCAAGGAGATCCTGGAAAAACCAAGTTTTTTGTCTCTCTGGAGGATGATTTAATCAAACACTGGGGGCCAAACTGGATCCAAGATAGGTGTCAAGATTACGACGTAGAGGATCGACTTCGAAAAGCCAAACCTCTAACCCGGAGGAAATACCAACGCATCGTCGCTCAAGCTCAGGATGCGAGTGAAAGTGCTGCGCAAACTAGTCGTCGATTGACCTTGGAGTTCGCAGAGAGTATGAATATTCAACGCGATTTGGTTTATAAGGAACGGGATCGGTTGATCAGGCTGGACAGACGTTTGGATGGATTAATCGAGAAAATTGCTCGGGAAGTGTTTGCCCAAGTGGCTAAAAATAAGAAGTATCAAGACCCGATTGCCTTCTATCACTATATTTTAGATCATATCAGTTATCAGGTTAATCCTGCTCAGATCCATCAAGCCTTTCCTTCCAGGCAGGCAAAAGAGGATTTCCTCTGGGAGCTAGCCCGCTCGGAGTTGCTTGCTAAATATCAAAGGCTGGAATCCGATGAGGTAATTGCTCAGTTTCAACGGATGGTGCTCTTAAAAGCTATTGACGAAAATTGGGTGGAACAAGTGGATTATTTGCAACAATTACGGGTGGCCTTGTCTGGTCAGTACGCCAGTCAAAAGAATCCACTGGTCGAATTTTACCAAGAAGCCTCTTTATCTTTTGATCGGATGAAGGCTTTGGCAAAAGAGCAGATGGTTCGCAATCTCTTACTCAGTCGAGTAGAAATCAATACAAAAGGGGAAATTGTCCTGTATTTCCCATAAAAGAGGATTTATGACAGTATACAATATCAATCTTGGGATTGGATGGGCCAGCAGTGGCGTCGAGTATGCACAAGCCTATCGGGCCAAGTTGCTAAGACAGATCCAAGAACCTGCAAAATTTATTTTTATGGATATGATATTAGCAGACAATATTCAACACTTAACAGGGAATATTGGATTTAAAGACCATGAAATCATATGGCTCTACACCCATTTTACGGATATCAAAATTGCGCCAACCACTTATACGGTGGATCAAGTCCTGGCTGGGTTCGCTGGGAAGCTAACGCGAGAAGAGACCACGGGGAAGGTGAAGCGCTATTTCTATGAAGACCAAGACAGTTTTTTGACCTGCTATCTTCGGGACGAAAAGAGTCCTTATGTAGAGCGCTGTGAGTATGTTTCCAGAGGGATTCTAGTCAGAAAAGACTATTTTTCCTATACTCGCTACTGTACAGAGTACTTTATCCCTAAAAATAATCAAGCCAACTTGATTGAACGACGTTTCTACAATGAAGATGGAAGTGTGGCCTATCGGATGCAGTTGGCAGATGGTCAGGAGATTTACCGTTTTCCAGATCGTTATCTCCTGGGTCGGCAGGAATTGATCCGCTACTTCATGCAAAGTCTCAACTTGACCAAACAAGATCTGGTGATTTTGGATCGGGAGACTGACATCGGCCAACCTATTTTTGAAGAGGCCCAAAAAGCTTGTCTAGGAGTCGTGGTCCATGCGGAGCACTATAGTGTCAATCATACCGATGATCAATATATTTTGTGGAACAATTATTACGATTACCAATTTACCAATGCGGACAAGGTGGACTTCTTTATTGTCGCAACCGATCGGCAAAAGGAAGTTTTAGCAGCGCAGTTTGCCAAATATACCCCTCATGCTCCTGTTATTTACACCATTCCGGTAGGAAGTCTCGCCAGTCTACCGCAAAACGACTCTCGTAAACCTTTTTCTCTGATGACTGCTTCGCGTCTGGCGACAGAAAAACACATCGACTGGTTAGTTCGAGCAGTTGTCGAAGCAAAAAAAGAGCTACCGTCCCTTTCTTTTGATATTTATGGAAAAGGCGGAGAGGAAGGTAAGTTGCAATCACTAATTGAAGAGTTAGGAGCGACGGACTATATCCAGCTCAAAGGCCATATGGACTTGACCGATATTTACAAAGATTATGAAGTCTACCTTTCGGCTTCTACCAGTGAAGGCTTTGGCCTGACCTTGATGGAGGCCATTGGTTCTGGTCTTCCGATCATTGGCTTTGATGTGCCTTATGGCAATCAGAACTTTGTTAGAGATGGGGGAAATGGCTACCTGCTTCCGACTGAACCAGACCAGGTTGTGGATAGGATAGCGAGGTCCTTTGCTGAAATGATCTGCTTGCTATACCAGAGCCAAAAGATGCCATCCATGCGTCAAGCATCTTATGCGCGTGCAGAAGATTTTCTAACCAGTAAGGTTGAAAAAGCTTGGTCTCAATTGATTGAGGAGGTGACCCATGCTGAACGTATTTGATCGGTTTTCGCGTGAAAGCCAAGATCTGCTCTATTCTTTACAAAGAGCAGGTTACATGCATCCAACGATCGTCTTGGAACCGAATGGCTTTTTACCTGATGGAGTAGAGTCGCCTTTTCTTTACTTTTTAGGTCGACCAACAGGTGAAAAACGGGGGCGCTTCTTTAACGAAATTTTAGTCCCTGATTTTTGGGAAATCACTGGTGATGCATCTGGTGGACGGATTTCCTACTACGGCCAAGAAAAAGCACGCATCTATTACCAAGATACTACTCATAAACGAATCGTCGAACGGGTAGAGTGGTTCCATCAAGAGGGACAAGTAAGCGCAGTGGATCACTATGATCAATACGGTCGAAAAATAGCGGTGACCACTTGTGATGGTCAGGGCAATCCTTTGTTAACCACCTACTTTGAAGAAGAGATGGAGCGCCTAACAGAAAATCATCAAACAGGTGATCTGATTTTGACGCTGGATCATGAGCCCATGCGGATTTTCAAAAATCGACTAGATTTCTATGTCTTTTATGTCCAATACCGAGGATTTGCTCTGGATCAAGTGCTCTTTAATACGCTGGCTCAGTCTTTTGCTTTGAGTTTGCAACTTGGCAAAATGGGACTGGTAGGCCGGGATGTCTTGGTTTGGCAAGAGACATTACAGGATAGTCTGCCAGGCAATATGCAACTGATCCTTAATAGTCCAGAGATACGGACGAAGAAGATTTTCATCCCTCAAAGGGAGACCTATCGCCGTGCCCTAGAGTTGGTATCACCAGAGCAAAAGGATTGTTTTGCCCCTCTTGGTTATATCTATGATTTTGCTGTCAAAGACGATATTCGCAAGGATGCTTTTGTATTAACAAATTCAGATCAGATTGAAGCCTTGCCTTATTTGTTAGAGCACTTACCGGATGTGACCTTCCGAGTTGCTGCTGTGACAGAAATGTCACCAGAACTCATGTCTCTGGTCCGCTACCCCAATTTGGTCTTGTATCAGAATATTAGCCAGAAACGGATCAAGGAGCTCCTTCACCAATCCAGTATCTATCTAGATATCAATCATTTTGGGGAGGTACAGGGAATTGTTCGTAAGGCCTTTGAGCACCAACAGCTGATCCTAGGCTTTGAACAGACCTTACATGACCCGCCTTATCTTGCTCAAGAAAATGTCTTTAGGCAAGGAGAAAAAGACGAACTCGTGGCACGCATCAAGGAAGTTTATCAATCAATAGAGAACTACCGACACGCAGTTTCAAATCAAATTGCACAGTCTAATGCGATCGAACAGGCAGAGTTCCGTTCGAGATTCCAAGAAGGGATAGGTGATAGAGATGTCTGATCAGAAGAAGGACTTGTTCTATAAAGAAGTAGAAGGACGGATGAATGCGCTGAAGCGACGATCCGCAGAAAAAGAGAAAGCAACGCGCTCAGAAACCGTCAACCTGACTTTAAATGTTGTCATCGGTTTCGTTATCTTGTTGGGGGTGTTGCTTACCCTTTTCCGAGTTTTTGGAGGCTAAGATGGAAATGCTATTTGTTGTGCTGATTTTTCTTTTATCGATCAGTCTAATCTTGTTGGTGATGTTTCAACCTCGTCAACAACAATCGCTGTCAACAGATGCGACCAGTAACCTAGGGAAACCAAGCTATTGGCTAGCCCGTCGAGGGATCAAGCTAGCGACGCTGATCGTTAGTGTCCTCTTCTTTTTAATCTTGTTTATCTATCTGCTCTTTGCACGGGTTTAGAAGGATAGGAAGGACCTTCTTCTTGAAGTAGCGGCTTTGAATGGGAACAGAAGTGGGATTGTCACGTCTCAATCTTTTCTTCCTGGTGATAACTATTTTTTATGGAAGTTATATGAAATATATATTTTTCAAGCTTCCATTTCTATGATAGACTAAGTGTCACCAAGAGAAAAAAGAGGTACATTTATGACAACATTCCAGATTCATACAGTTGAGACAGCACCAGAAGAGGTAAAAGAGGTTCTTGAAACCGTCCAAAAAGATAATAACGGCTACATTCCGAATCTCATCGGTCTTTTAGCTAATGCACCGACAGCTTTGGAAGCTTATCGTACAGTCGGTGCGATTAACCGCCGCAACAGTTTGACACCAGTTGAACGTGAAGTGGTCCAAATCACTGCAGCGGTGACCAATGGTTGTGCCTTCTGTGTGGCAGGTCATACAGCGTTTTCGATCAAGCAAATCCAAATGAACGATGACCTTCTTCAAGCTCTGCGCAATCGTACTCCAATCGAAACTGATCCGAAACTGGACACCTTGGCTAAATTCACCCTAGCAGTGATCAATACCAAGGGGCGCGTTGGGGATGAAGCCTTAGCTGAATTTTTGGAAGCAGGTTATAGTCACCAAAATGCTTTGGATGTGGTGCTAGGTGTGAGTCTAGCTAGTCTCTGTAACTATGCCAATAACCTAGCAAACACACCCATCAACCCAGAATTGCAACCCTACGCGTAACCGAAAAAGCTTGTGCGTGACATGATGGAGTTGAGCTAAACAATAAGGAAATGAGAAGTAGCTTTTATGCCTACTTCTTTTTTTGATATGCTTCCTTCTCTTTTATGGTATACTGAAAGCGATAAAATGATTGGAGATCAAGATGAAAAAGATTCCTTTAGCATTTTCAGGCTGCCTGTTAGGTTTAGCAGGGGCTGGAAACCTTCTGTCTGATACCTTCCCAGTTCTGGCTCATTTCTTCAGTTTGACGGGTTTGATCCTATGGGTTTTCTTTTTATGTCACCATCTGATCTACTGGTCAGAAACCAAGATCGAACTACAAGAACCGGCCCTTCTATCTGGGATGGCGACCTTCCCTATGGCTGGGATGATTCTATCGACTTATCTCTTACGACTGTTTCCTACATTTGGAGGACTTGCCCAGACAGTTTGGTGGTCTGCTTTCCTTTTAGATTGTAGCTTAATTTTCTACTTTACCAAGACCCATATTTTTGCAAAACCAAGAGCCAATGCCACCCCTAGTTGGACCGTCCTTTATGTAGGGATTGCTGTGGCAGCCTTGACCTATCCAGTGGTAGGGGTGGTTGAGTTGGCCTATCTGACTCTCGGGTTTGGCTTTGTCTTAACCTTGATTCTTTACCCGCTAATCTATCAGGGATTGAAAACTACCCCTTTACCGAGCCACTTATTGGGGCAAGAAGGCATTTATTGTGCCCCCTTTTCTCTTCTGTTAGCGGCCCTCGTTCGTCTTGGTGGAGCTAGTCTGCCGGTTTGGCTCTTATATATCATGATCGGTCTCTCTCAAGCTTTTTATTTCTTCGTTTTAACGCGTCTGCCCAGAATGATAAAAGAAGGGTTTCAACCAGCCTTTTCAGCCTTAACCTTTCCCACAGTCATCACAGCTACTTCCCTGAAAATGGCCCAAGGTTTATTGCACAGTTCTCTGTTAAGGCCCCTTGTCTGGTTAGAGACCATTCTGTGTCTAGCCATTCTTGTGTCTGTGCTTGTAGGCTTTGTGACTTACAGAAAAGGGGAGAACGAGCATTCCAATAGAAACTAGAGGTCAGAGACGGTTGTCTCGACCTTTTTTGGTTCGCTTTCTAATTGAATCCTAGGAATGATTATGGTAAGATGCAATAAATCATTTTTAATCTCCCTCGAAAGGAATGTATGAAATTTATAAAGACAAAGGCCAAGCTCTTTTATCCACTTTTACTACTGGTCTTCTATATCTTAGTTCGGCCGCAATTTCGCGAGTTGGCCCAACTAGTCAGCAACCAAGTCGGCCAAGCCCTTAGCTATTTTTGGACCCTTCTCTTTTTAGAGGCAGGTTATTTGATGCTTGTTTTTTCATTGGTAAAGAAGTATAGTCCACGTACGGTCTTTCAGTGGGCGAAGAAGAAACAATTCCTTCCCGCTATCTACGCAACTATATTCTCCAGCTGTGCCATCTACTGGCTGGACTATTTTCTCAGTGGGTTCACCAAAGGACGTCTAGCTATTTATCACTCTTTTCCGGTGACCTTGGAAGCCTTAGGATCTTTCATCCTTTTTATCCTAGTGGTCATCATCCGACCGATGACCGTGGAATTGATCTTTCGTGGAGCGCTCGTCCAAGCCTATTTTAAAAAATGGCCCTTCTATGCAAGTGTATGGGCGCCAGCTCTTATCTATAGTGGACTTCAATTCCTTCACCATCCCTTTACTGTTTTGAGTTTTTTGATCTATACCATCCCCGCCCTGATGTTTGGATTATTGAATGAAAAGACGGGCTCCTTGTATTATCCTATCCTTGCTCATATCGGCTTGAACTTTATTTATAGCTTACCCATCGTCTTATCAACCATCCAGCATCACTTCTCCTAGTCGTTTTGACGGCACTGGTGGAGGCTTCAAACCAAGGGCCATAAGGTCGTTGGTTTTTTTTGAAATTATGGTATAATAGAATAAATTTAAAAGAGGGAGTGGGAGTTTGAGAAAAAGCTATCGTGTCAAGCGAGAAAAAGATTTCAATGCCATTTTTAAAAGCGGCAAGAATTGTGCAAATAGAAAATTTGTCATCTACCGTTTGCCACAAGAGCAGCCCCATTTCCGTGTCGGCTTATCCGTGAGTAAAAAACTAGGAAATGCTGTGACACGCAACCGAATCAAGCGCTTGATTCGTCATGTTTTAATGAAGCACCAGGATCATCTTGTAGCAGATGATTTTGTTGTGATTGCTCGAAAGGGAGTTGAAGAACTGGATTTTGATCAGGTCGAAAAAAATCTAGTCCATGTATTAAAATTAGCGCAAGTCTATCGTCAGGAAAGGTAATTACGTGAAAAAGAAACTAAAAGTAGCTAGCTTACTCGGAGGGGCCCTCCTATTATTAACAGCCTGTGGAACGTCTGAAGTGACTTCCCAATCATCAGGAGTTTGGGAAAAATTCGTTTACTTCTTTGCAGAAGTCATTCGTTTCCTTTCTATCGGAGGAAACATCGGAGTCGGGATTATCCTCTTCACTCTCTTGATTCGGACCATTCTCTTGCCAGTTTTCCAATACCAAATGACCTCCTCACGCAAAATGCAGGAGATTCAGCCACTTGTAAAAGAAATCCAGGCCAAGTATCCTGGGAAGGATTTGGAAAGCCGCACTCGCATGTCAGAAGAAATGCGGGCCCTCTACAAAGAAAAAGGTGTCAAGACTTCCTCTGCCTTCTTGCCATTGCTTGTACAAATGCCAGTCTTGATGGCCTTGTTCCAAGCCTTGAGTCGGGTAGAATTCCTAAAAGTCGGTCATTTTCTTTGGTTGGATATGAGTGCAACAGACCCAACCTTTATTTTGCCAGTTTTGGCAGCCGTCTTCACTTTCTTTAGTACCTGGTTGAGCAACAAAGCCATGCCAGAAAAAAATGGTGGAATGACAGCCATGATGTATGCGATGCCCGTGATGATTTTCTTCTTCGCTATGTACTCAGCCAGCGGGGTTGCTCTCTACTGGGTAGTTTCCAATGCTTACCAAGTTGGGCAAACTTACCTGTTGAACAATCCATTTAAGATTATTGCGGCGCGTGAAGCAGAGCAACAGGCAATCAAAGATCTAGAAAAACAAAAACGACGTGCATTTAACAAAGCACAGAAAAAGAAAAACTAAGAAGGAGTTTGACAGATGGTCCAATATACAGGAGTCAATGTTGAAGAAGCCATTCAAAATGGTTTGAAAGAATTAGATATCCCGCGCATGAAAGCACATATTACTGTCGTTTCTCGTGAAAAGAAAGGGTTCCTCGGTCTCTTTGGTAAGAAGCCAGCTGTGGTAGACATCGAACCGATTGCAGAGACTACAGTGACAAAAGCCAATCAACAAGCTGTTAAGGGAGTTCCTGAGGAAATTAATGCTCAAAACGAACCTGTCAAGAGTGTCAGTGAAGAGACTGTTGATTTGGGGCGCGTGGTAGCAGCGATTAAAAAAGTTGAAGAAGAAGGCCAAGAAGTTTCTGAAGAGGTGAAGGCTGAGATTCTCAAGCATGAGAAGGCTCCTGAAACCATTCTTGAAGAACAAGGTCATGGAGAAATTCTCGATTCAAGTCTTAAAGAAGCTGAGACCGAGACCCGCCAAACGTCTGATTTTGCTGACTTGGGCATTGAAGTAGAAGAAAGCTATGACATTGAAAAGGTTGTCTCTGATGTCACTGCCTATGTTCAAACCGTTATTGATGAAATGGATGTCGAAGCTAGCATCTCAAGTAGCTACAACCGTCGCACCATCAATATGCAGATTGATACCAATGAGCCAGGCCGTGTCATTGGTTACCACGGGAAAGTTCTCAAGGCCCTTCAATTGTTGGCACAGAACTACCTTTACAATCAGTATTCTAAGAATTTCTACATTGCGATCAACGTTAATGATTATGTTGAACACCGTGCAGAAGTCCTTCAAAGCTATGCGCAAAAATTGGCAAGTCGTGCTCTAGAAGAAGGTCGAGCGCAACATACAGATCCAATGTCTAATAGCGAACGCAAGATCATCCACCGCATTGTATCAAAAATGGATGGAGTCACCAGCTATTCTGAAGGAGAAGAACCAAATCGTTACGTTGTCGTCGATATTGAAGGTTAATCTGCCGTCTAAAAAGGAAAATGCTAAAGGGAGAGAGGAGTGAAAGCTTGCTCTCTCCTTTTCTGTCTGAGAAAGGAAGACCAAAATGTATAGTAAGATGAGAGACTTTTTGAATTGTCAGGGGATCAAGTACCTGGCTCCTGCTAAAGCTGGTGAGGAAGCAGAGCGAATGGTTGGGTATCGCGAGTTAGGGCAAGAAGCTCGGCAGGAATTCACCCGTTTGGTCAGCGATTTTCAGAAGCTCTTTCCGCATTTAAAACAAGATCGGACCAGTCAGTGGATGAATCAAGCTCAAATTCTTCGCCCTCATTTTTGGGCTTATCTCCAAGGAGAGGGAGAGATCACGGATCCGATGTTTGCCTTGCGACTTTATGGAGATGCGAAGGACTTTGGTGTGTCCCTGGAAGTAAGTTTTATCGAACGCAAGAAGGATGAGGAGAGTCTACAAAAGCAGAACCGCGTTTTAAATCTTCCGGTTTCTTCACCGATCTATTACTTCGCGCAAATAGAAGGTGTCAGTCAACGATTCCAAGGGACAGAAGCCAATCGCCTGAGACTTCAAAAAGGTGTGGAAACTGGCCAGGTCCGAAAGGTCTTGGTAAAAGTCGATGTCAATCTATCGCAAGCGACGAGTCGAGATGCCATTCTTGAGGAATTAAAAAAAGGAATGGCTAGCTTGCTTCCTTACTATGAAGCGACTCGTTAAAGGATAGAAAGAGAAGCCCAATAAAAGCGGTATCATTGAACCAGACCCAACAAATTTTTCATAGCTATTGACAAACAGGCGTGAATCAGATAGAATAGTAAAGTATGTTTAGTAACTGATCACATTATAGCCGGCTAAACGAATACAAAATCTATGAGGAGGTATTCATCGTGAAACGTACTTATCAACCAAGTAAACTTCGTCGTGCGCGCAAACATGGTTTCCGTCACCGTATGGCAACTAAAAACGGTCGTCGCGTATTGGCAGCTCGTCGTCGTAAAGGACGCAAAGTTTTGGCTGCGTAATTCAGATAAAAAACTAAAAACCAGTAGAAACTCGAGACTACTGGTTTTTGTTTTGCCAAAAGTGTATTCAGCTAGGCTTTCTGTTATAATAGAGTGAGAAAAAATCGAAGAAAAGGATCCATATGCAAATTTTTGATACCCATACTCACCTCAACGTTGAAGAGTTTGCAGGGAGAGAAAAAGAGGAATTAGAACTGGCTAAAGAGCTGGGAGTCACTGCCCATAATGTTGTTGGCTTTGATAAACCAACCATCGAACGAGCAATAGCCTTGGCCGACCAGTATCCGGAAGTTTATCTCACACTTGGTTGGCATCCCACTGAGGCGGGCGACTATAGTCCTGAGGTAGAGGCTTACCTACTGGAACAGTTGAAACATCCTAAAGTTGTCGCCTTAGGAGAAATCGGCCTGGACTACCACTGGATGACGGCACCAAAAGACGTTCAAGAAAAGGTTTTTCGTCGTCAGATCCAACTGTCTAAGGATTTGGACTTGCCTTTTGTAGTGCATACGCGTGATGCTCTCGAAGACACTTATGCCATTATCAAGAGTGAAGGAGTGGGTCCACGCGGTGGCATCATGCATTCTTTCTCAGGAAGCTTAGAGGAAGCCAAGAGCTTCATGGATCTGGGAATGATGATTTCCTTCTCAGGTGTAGTGACGTTTAAGAAGGCGACAGATGTCCAAGAAGCCGCAGCTGGCCTTCCGCTCGAAAAGATTTTGGTTGAGACAGATGCCCCTTATCTGGCACCAGTTCCTAAGCGGGGCCGGGAAAATAAAACAGCCTACACCCGCTATGTAGTGGATCATATTGCAACATTACGTGGCTTGACGACAGAGGAAGTGGCTCAAGCCACCTATGACAATGCGAGAAAGGTATTTGGCCTTGACTGAGAAAAGAAAAATACCAGAAGTGATTGTTGTTGAAGGCAAGGACGATACGGCCAATCTGAAACGCTATTATGAGGTGGATACTTATGAGACACGTGGATCCGCCATTAATCAGGATGACCTCGAACGAATTGCCACCTTGCAGAAGCTGCGTGGAGTTATTGTCTTTACGGATCCGGATTACAATGGGGAACGGATTCGTAAGATCATCATGCAAGAAATTCCGCAAGCCAAGCATGCCTTTTTAAATCGTGGCGAAGCAGTACCCAAATCTAAGACCAAGGGGCGTTCTCTTGGAGTGGAGCATGCCAGTTTTGAAGACTTAGAAAAAGCCCTTGCTGGACTGGTGGGCTCCTATGAAGATGAGCATTTCTTTGATATTACCAAATCAGATCTGATGCGACTCGGCCTGCTGATGGGCAGTGACAGTCGCAAACGACGGGAATATCTAGGAGAAGCCTTGCGCATCGGCTACTGCAATGGCAAACAACTGCTCAAACGCTTGGAGTTGTTTGGGGTAACATTAGCGGAAGTTGAAGAAACGATGGCTAGTTATTAAAAAAGAGATAGAGGTAGAAGATGGGATTGTTCGACCTGTTTACAGATAAGAAAAAAGTGATCGGCTTTTCGTTAGAGAATGTTCAAGTGGAGCACCAAAAGAACCCGCGACATTTTTTGATTCCTAGTCAAGAAGAAATCGACCAATTGAAGCTTGGAGATCAGGTTCGCCTTATCTTTGTGCTGGATACCGTGTTGGAGAATGGGTGTCGAGCAGAGCGTATGTGGGTCGAACTCACCGAAATCCGCGATGGGAAGTTCAAAGGACGTTTAACCAATCAACCGGCTTATATTACCTCCATCCAGCTTGGAGATGAGCTGGAATTTGCCCAGGAACATATCGCAAGCCTGATGGTTCCTCCGCTGAATCTTGATACGCAAAAAGGGGCCATGATTACCAAGGATTGCTTCCTACGACGTGAGATTAATTGGGCGATTCACGATGCACCTCATCATCCACAAGATAGTGGTTGGCAGTTCTTTACAGGTTATGAGTCCCAGGAAGACTTGGACGATCCGTCTAAGATTACCATCATCAGTCTTGAAGAGGCCTTGGAAATAGAGCCCTTGTTGGAAACCGTCTTAGATAAAAATGGGGGAGCTTATGTCTACCAAGCGGAGCAGAATGCTTTTGTGGAAGACTGTTAGACTAGCCTGCGGAGAAAAAAGAGAGTATGTCTCACCCTAAACTGATTAGAAAAGAGAATAAATGAGAATTGCAGATTATAGCGTGACCAAGGCAGTACTAGAGCGTCACGGTTTTACCTTTAAAAAATCCTTCGGTCAGAACTTCTTGACTGATACCAACATCCTTCAAAAGATTGTGGATACTGCTGAGATTGATAAGCAGGTCAATGTCATCGAAATCGGTCCCGGAATTGGAGCTCTCACTGAGTTTTTGGCGGAAAATGCCGCAGAAGTCATGGCCTTTGAGATTGATGACCGCTTGGTTCCCATTTTGGCGGATACCTTGCGTGATTTTGACAATGTCACGGTTGTCAACCAAGATATCCTCAAGGTAGATCTCAACCAGTACATCGCAGAGTTTAAAAACCCAGACCTTCCGATCAAGGTGGTGGCCAACCTTCCCTATTACATCACAACTCCCATCCTCATGCACTTGATCGAATCCAAGATTCCTTTCCAAGAATTTGTGGTCATGATGCAAAAAGAGGTGGCGGACCGCATTTCGGCTGAGCCCAACACCAAGGCTTATGGATCTTTATCCATTGCAGTCCAATACTATATGACCGCTAAGGTAGCCTTTATCGTGCCTCGCACCGTCTTTGTGCCAGCGCCAAACGTCGATTCTGCCATCCTCAAGATGGTGCGTCGCCCAGAACCAGCAGTGGCCGTCAAGGATGAAGATTTCTTCTTCTCTGTCAGCAAGGCCAGTTTTGTCCACCGCCGCAAAACGCTTTGGAACAACTTGACCAGTCGCTTTGGCAAGACCGAAGAAGTGAAGGCTAAACTGGAAGCAGGGATCCAAGCAGCCGGTTTGCAACCATCTGTACGAGGAGAAGCCCTTAGCTTAGAAGATTTCGCCCGCCTAGCAGATGGCCTTCTAGAAGCCGGGATCAAATAATAGAAAAGACATGAGATATGAAGCTCATGTCTTTTTTAATTGTAAAAGGAAAGGACGGGATTTGAACCCGCGCGTGAAGAAAATCCACTTGCCGGATTTCGAGTCCGGTGCCGTACCGAGCTGGGCCACCTTTCCAAGATGCGGAGAAAGGGATTTGAACCCTCACGCCCGAAGGGGCACATGCGCCTGAAGCATGCGTGTCTGCCGTTCCACCACCTCCGCATAGTTCTATTATACTCTTTTTAAAAGAAATGCCAAGAAAAAATAGCATGTTTCTTTTTATCGAACCTATTGAGGAAAAAGAAAGAGGCTGGGAAAATCCAGCCTTTTCTATTTTTTATTTATTCATAACTCAGTTGAGGGTAGAGTTCTTCTTGTTCTGCAGAGGTATCTTTGAGAAGGAAGATGGCCCATAAAAGAGCAAGGATAAAGACGACTAAGCCAGGGATCCCACCTTCAGGTCCAAACTCACCGCCTGTGATAAAGGTCCGGTTTGAAGTCGTAAAGTACATCAGAGAGGATTCACTATCAAAGCCGCTGACATGGAAGCCGTAGACATTTCCCATGATGAAGTTCCAAGCGAAGTGGAAGCCACAAGGTCCCCAGATATTTCCTCTCTTCAAGGCATAGACAGCTGTGAAAAGACCGAAAACGAAGAGATGAACTGTTGAGAGCCAAGAAGCTCCGTTGTTGTTCAAGTGGAAGTAGGAGAACATGGTAGAAGAAATGAGGATGGCTAGGTAAGCATTCTTATGGTAAGAAATAATCGGAATCAACCAACCACGGATATAAATTTCTTCGGCTGCCGTTTGAAAAATATAGCCGATCAGAACCAAGATCCAAGATACGAGGAAAGGAAGACTAAATTGAATGCGGTCGAAACGGACATCACCAGTGATGAAGAAGACGATTAAGACCGTAGTAATCATAATGGCACCGACCAAGACCCCCTTAGCGAATTCGGAGAGACCATTTCCTTTGGAAAAGCCCATGGTTCGAACCGGTCGTTTTTCAATGAGTTTCACCCAGAGGAAGAAGGCGATGATGGTGTAGAGGAAGGACAAAAGATCCAGAATATTCCACCAGTCGGGAATCCAACTTTGTTTGTTCAAAAAGAAGTTTGTGGAAGCAGTACTGATCGGAGACATGTACTGGGTGATGTAGTAGAGAATAAAGGGAGCTAAAAACCAAGGGGTTAAAAACTTCCCTTTTTTTACATTAGAAACGAGAGGGTTACTCTTGGAAAGAAATGAAAAACTCATAAAGGACCTCCTTATAACTGGCAGGGATTAGTAAGAAAGTCAGAAATTAGGCACCAAAAAAGGGATTCTTTCATTACTAATCAGGTAGCTTCGTCAAGAAATGTATCAGTCTCCGTCACTTCCTTTCTACAATATAGTCTGTACTTCCCACGATAGGCATATATATTATATCCTTCCCCTCTATTATAAACCTATCTGAAAACGTTTACAACCCCTTGTCTGCATCTTGCTCAAAAAAACTGGATGGACTTCTTTTTTCCTACCCAAGTCAGCAAGCGCTATCGTATATTTTTTGATATAATGGTAGTATTAACTTTAAAGGAGTGCTAGTTGCAAGGAACGATTGTTAAAGCCTTGGCCGGTTTTTATTATGTGGAGTGCGAGGGAGAAATTTACCAAACACGCGCCCGAGGAAATTTCCGGAAAAAGGGACAAACTCCCTATGTTGGAGATAAGGTAGAATTTTCAGCTGAAGAAAATTCGGAAGGCTATATTTTAAAAATATTCCCAAGAAAGAATAGCTTAGTCCGTCCACCCATTGTGAATATAGATCAGGCTGTCGTCATCATGTCTGCCAAAGAGCCAGATTTTAATGTTAATTTATTGGACCGCTTTTTAGTCCTCTTGGAACAAAAAGTGATTCATCCGATTGTCTATATTTCAAAAATGGACTTACTAGAAGATCCAGCTCAGATGCTTCCTTTCCAGGAAGTCTATCGCAAAATGGGCTATGACTTTGTCACGAACAAGGAAGAGCTCTTGCCTCTCTTGAAGGATCAGGTGACGGTCTTTATGGGCCAAACAGGAGTGGGGAAATCCACCCTCTTGAATACCTTGGCTCCGGAGTTGGAACTAGAGACAGGAGAAATCTCCGACAGTCTTGGACGTGGCCGCCATACGACGCGAGCTGTCAGTTTTTATGATCTCAATGGGGGCAAAATTGCGGACACCCCTGGCTTCTCCTCTCTAGATTATGAAGTCGATAATGCGGAAGATCTGAATCATGCTTTTCCAGACATTGCCAAGGTGAGCCAGGATTGCAAATTCCGTACTTGTACCCACACACATGAACCATCCTGTGCCGTCAAGCCTGCTGTCGAGGAAGGGATCATAGCTTCCTTCCGCTATGAGAATTACTTACAGTTCTTGAGTGAGATCGAAAATAGGCGAGAAACCTACAAAAAAGTATCGAAAAAATTACCCAAATAAGGAGACCTGAAGAATATGAAAACAAACAAATTAGCCCCTTCTATTTTGAGTGCAGATTATGCAAATTTTGAAAGTGAATTGAAGAAATTGGAAGCATCTGGTGCGGAGTACGCCCACATCGATGTGATGGACGGCCACTTTGTGCCTAATATCAGCTTTGGTGCTGGTGTAGTTGCTAGTATGCGTCCTCACAGCAAGCTAGTGTTTGACTGCCACTTGATGGTTACCAATCCTGAGCAACATATCGAAGAGTTTGCGCGTGCCGGAGCAGATATCATTAGCATTCACGTCGAAGCGACTCCACACATCCATGGCGCCCTTCAAAAAATTCGTTTGGCAGGGGTAAAACCAAGTGTGGTTATCAATCCAGGAACCCCTGTTGAAAGTATCCAACACATCTTGAACTTGGTAGACCAAGTACTTGTCATGACTGTCAACCCAGGATTTGGTGGGCAAGCCTTCCTGCCAGAAACTATGGATAAGATTCGTCAATTGGTTCAATTGCGTGAAGAAAAAGGCTTGGATTTCGATATTGAAGTCGATGGGGGAATTGATGATAAGACGATTCACGCTGCGAAAGAAGCAGGGGCAAACGTCTTTGTAGCAGGTTCCTATGTGTTTAATGGAGATGTGAATGAACGAGTTCAAACCCTTCGAGCAGCCATCCAAGACTAAGGTTGCGATTGTAGCTGGAGGCCGAGTGGAAACCATTCCGCTAGACTTGGATGTTTATGTCGGGGTGGATGCAGGTTGCCTTTTCCTATTAGAGCAAGGATTGGAACTATCTTTAGCAGTTGGAGATTTTGACTCGGTCGAGCCAGAAGAATTCCAGAGTATTCAATCTGCGGGTCACGAATTACGGACTTCGGTAGCAGAAAAAAATGATACGGATCTGGAATTGGCGATTAAGGAAGTATTAGAACGTTGGCCTCAAGCAGAAATTCTGATTTTTGGAGCCTTTGGTGGTCGCCTGGATCACCACTTGGCCAGCGTTTTTCTGCCCAGCGATCCAGAGATTGCACCCTTTATGTCGCAACTTTACTTGATGGATCAACAAAATTATCTCTGCTATCGTCCGGTAGGCCGACATACCATTCTGCCTATAGCAGGCTATACCTATGTAGCTTTTATGCCAGTTGAGGGAGCTTCTATCCAGATTGAAGGAGCCAAGTATCCCTTAAATCAGACCAATTATTTTAAAAAGGCTATTTATGGTTCCAACGAGTTTATCAATCAGCCGATTACCTTAACCATTGATCGAGGCTACGCCCTTATCATTTATAGCAAGGATGGGAAATAAGATGGAATTAATCCTTTTTGTATTAGGAGTGGGAAATCTTGTCTTGCTCTTCTTGCTCTACCAGCAACGGACAGCTAATAACAAACAGGTCCGTGACTTACTGGAGGACCAAGAAGATCATCTTTCGGATCAGCTGGATTACCGATTTGAGAGAGAGCGACAAGCTCAGCAAATCACTGGCCAGCAGATAGAGATGGCGATCAGTGACCGTCTTATGGAATTACGGACAGAAATGCATCAGCAAACGACTGCTTTACGAGCAGAACTTGCTGAGAATTTCACTAAAAACCGAGACAAAACGGACGAGCGGATGCAACAGATTCAAGCTTCCAATGATTTGCGGTTGGAGCAGATGCGTCAAACGGTCGAAGAAAAGTTGGAAAAAACCTTGCATAGTCGTCTTCAAACCTCCTTTGAGACGGTCTCCAAACAATTGGAGTCGGTCAATAAAGGTCTTGGGGAAATGCAGACGGTCGCTAGAGATGTGGGAAGTCTCAATAAGGTTCTTTCTAACACGAAAACCCGTGGGATTATGGGAGAACTCCAACTCGGCCAGATCATCGAAGATATCCTAACTCCCGCCCAATACGAGAGGGAGTTTGTAACAGTTCCCCATTCCAGCGAACGCGTCGAGTATGCCATCAAGATGCCTGGTCAGGTCAGAGGGGAATACGTCTATCTGCCAATCGACTCTAAGTTTCCTCTGGACGGTTATTACCGACTGGAAGAAGCCTATGAAAGTGGGGAGAAAGAGGAGATTGAACGGTGTCGCAAACTCCTATTGGCTAGTATCAAACAATTTGCTAAGGACATTCATCAAAAATACCTCTATCCACCTGCCACTACTAATTTTGGGATTCTCTTTTTACCGACAGAAGGGCTCTATTCAGAAGTGGTCCGCGACCCAGCCTTCTTTGATCGCCTCCGAAGAGAGGAGCAGATCGTCGTCGCGGGGCCAAGTACGCTTTCGGCCTTGTTGAATTCCCTATCGGTTGGATTTAAGACCCTGAATATTCAACGAAGTGCGGATGATATTAGCAAGGTCCTTGCATCCGTCAAGACGGAGTTCCAAAAATTTGGAGGCGTTTTAGAAAAGACCCAACGGCAGTTGAAGTATGCCTCTGGCAACATTGATGACCTCTTAAACCGAAGAACAAATGCTATCGAGCGCACACTCCGAAACATTGAAACGTCAGAGAATCTAGATATAGCAAGCCTATTGAATTTAGAAGATGGAGAAGATGATGGTCAAAATTAATCAAATGAAAAAAGACGAATTGTTTGAAGGTTTCTACCTCATTAAGTCAGCAGATGTTCGTCAGACACGTGCTGGAAAGAATTATCTTGCCTTTGTCTTCCAAGATGAGACAGGCACAATCGAAGGAAAATTGTGGGATGCTCAGCCACATAATGTGGAGCAATTTCAGGCTGGGCGTGTAGTCCATATGAGTGGCCGTCGGGAGGTCTACAACAATACGCCTCAGGTCAACCAGTTGACCTTGCGGTTGCCTCAAAGTGGGGAGCCATCGAATCCAGCAGACTTTAAGGAAAAACCTCCAGTAAATCCAGTCGATTTGAAAGATTACCTATCGGGGATGATTTTCAAAATAGAAAATCCAGTTTGGCAACGTGTGGTGCGGGCGCTATACAGCAAGTATGACAAAGAGTTCTACTCTTATCCTGCGGCCAAAACCAACCACCATGCTTTTGAGACAGGCTTAGCTTATCACACAGCCACTATGGTTCGTTTGGCTGAGAGCATCTCTCAGGTGTATCCTCAATTGAACCAGAGTCTCCTCTATGCCGGCATCATGCTCCATGATCTTGCCAAGGTACTGGAGCTATCAGGGCCTGAAAATACAGAGTATACGGTTCGAGGAAACCTCATCGGGCACATTGCTCTGATCGATGAAGAAATTACCAAGGTCTTACAAGAGTTAAAGATTGACGATCAAAAAGAAGATGTGATTGTGTTGCGCCATGTGATTTTGAGTCACCATGGTCTACTAGAATATGGTAGCCCGGTTCGTCCAAAAATCATGGAAGCCGAAATCATCCATATGATTGATAACCTAGATGCAGAAATGATGATGATGACTTCTGCCTTAGCTTTAGTAGGCCCTGGTGAAATGACCAATAAGATTTTTGCCTTGGACAACCGCTCCTTCTATAAGCCAAATTTAAAAGATTCCTAATAAACTGGCCTTAAATAACCTGCTCTTAGTTTGTTAGTAAAAAAACCAAAAACGAATGTTGTGAGACTAACAATGTTCGTTTTTTGGTATAATATGGTATAATACAATAAAAAAACTATGTGGAGAGAAAATGAAGCTAAGAAGAAGTGAGCGGATGGTTGTGATCTCGAATTACTTGATTAATCATCCCTACGAATTGACGAGTTTAAATACATTTGCCGAAAAATACGAATCTGCCAAATCATCTATTTCTGAGGACATTGTCATTATTAAACGGGCCTTTGAAGAAATGGAAATTGGAAGCATTGAAACTCTTACCGGTGCAGGTGGAGGGGTCATCTTTACACCATCGATTTCGGATGCAGATTCAAAAGAAATCGTCCAAAATTTGTGCGATCAACTGTCAGAAAGCAACCGGATTTTACCAGGTGGGTATATCTACCTTTCGGATTTGCTAAGTGATCCAAAAATCTTAAATAATATTGGGCGCATTATTGCCAAGGCCTTCCGAGATCAAAAAATCGATGCAGTCATGACGGTGGCCACTAAGGGTGTCCCATTAGCAAACGCGGTAGCCAATGTCTTAAATGTTCCTTTTGTCATTGTACGACGCGATTTGAAAATTACAGAAGGCTCAACGGTCAGTGTCAACTACGTATCTGGTTCCAGTGGCGATCGGATTGAGAAAATGTTCCTATCAAAACGTAGTTTGAAAGCTGGAAGCCGTGTTCTAATTGTCGATGATTTCCTTAAAGGAGGGGGAACGATCAGTGGGATGGTTAGCCTCTTAGCTGAGTTCGATTCAGAGTTGGCAGGAGTCGCTATTTTTGCGGACAATGCTTCGGCTAGAAGTAAAGATTTATTCGATCACAAGTCACTTCTACGTGTGACCAACATTGATGTAGCAGAAAATAAAATTGATGTAGAAATCGGAAATATTTTCGATAAGAACTAAGGCTGGAGAGGGAGAAAGGAAAATGAAAACAATTTTAGACCGTTTTGATCGTAGTCCCCTGTGGCTTCGATTGGCAACGATATTCATCTTGACAGGAGTTCTTGTCGGTGGGCTTTATACGGTTCGTAAAAATTCTGCAGACCAAGTTACAGTAGTGAAGCAAGAAACCAAAAAAACAGGTTCTCTTCCTATTAAGAAGAAAGACCCTAAAAAAGCCAAAGAAGAAGAGGAAGCGAAAATCGCTGAAGCGGCTGAAAAAGCAGTTGCTCATTTTGAAACCACAGCAACTCAAGAAACCTTAACCGCTGCGCAAGAGGCTGTAGAAAAAGTGAAGGACGAAACCAAGAAACAGGCCTTTCAAGCTCGTATTCAGTACATTGTAGACTATTACGGAATGCAGACCAATCAGAATACTCAATCAACTGATACGAATCAAGCTAGCCAAACAGGTCAACCTCAACAAGTCGTTCCCGCAGAAGTCCCTCAGTATCAGTCCAATGAGGTTCCTCAGGTTTCGAATGCTACCACACCAGCTGTAACACAACAAACTGAACAATAATCTAGCGCGATTTTAAGAAGAAGCAATCGTGCAAAAAAGAGAAAAAAATCTTGACAGTGAAAGTACCGCTATGTTACAATAATAGACGGTACTTTTTACTTTTGGTCTCTCAAGAGTGTACAGGGACGTGCTGACAAATGTTGCAAAAGTACACACAGATGGTAGCTGTCACCAAGTGTATCATCACCAAAAATAAAAAAATACAGGAGAATGTAGATGCCTACAATTAACCAATTGGTTCGCAAACCGCGTAAATCAAAAGTAGAAAAATCTAAATCACCAGCTTTGAACGTTGGTTACAACAGTCATAAAAAAGTTCAAACAAACGTTTCTTCACCACAAAAACGTGGTGTTGCAACTCGTGTTGGAACAATGACACCTAAAAAACCTAACTCTGCCCTTCGTAAATTCGCTCGTGTACGTTTGAGCAACTTGATCGAAGTTACTGCCTACATCCCAGGTATCGGACACAACTTGCAAGAGCACAGCGTGGTGCTTCTTCGCGGTGGACGTGTAAAAGACCTTCCAGGGGTACGTTACCATATCGTCCGTGGTGCACTTGATACTGCAGGTGTTAACGATCGTAAACAAGGCCGTTCTAAATACGGTACTAAACGTCCAAAAGCATAAGGAAAGGGGATAAAGAGAAATGAGTCGTAAAAATAGAGCTCCAAAGCGCGATGTATTGCCAGATCCGCTTTACAATTCACAACTAGTTACTCGTCTTATCAACCGCGTTATGCTTGATGGTAAACGTGGTACAGCAGCTTCAATCGTTTACGGTGCTTTTGAGCAAATCAAAGAAGTTACTGGAAATGACGCGCTTGAAGTATTTGAAACAGCAATGGAAAACATCATGCCTGTACTTGAAGTACGTGCACGTCGTGTTGGTGGATCTAACTACCAAGTCCCAGTTGAAGTTCGTCCAGAACGTCGTACAACACTTGGACTTCGTTGGTTGGTAACCATCGCTCGTCAACGTGGTGAGCACACAATGGTTGATCGCCTTGCTAAAGAAATCTTGGATGCTGCAAACAACACTGGTGCAGCAGTTAAGAAACGTGAAGACACTCACCGTATGGCTGAAGCTAACCGTGCCTTCGCACACTTCCGCTGGTAAGATCAAGATACTGAGGGCGTTAAAAAAGCGACTGAAAATTAGGAAGCTTGACGAAGAATCAAAGATTCTAGGAGAGCTTATCTATTTTCCGAGCTTTTAGCCCGGGTTTAATTAAGCATCATCAGCTTTTGAACCCAACTCAACTTATCTACAAGTTGGAACCAACAAAAAACAGGATAAACAATGAGAACGGGTAGGTCCTGCCTATCCGTTTTTGTTAAATCATGTTATAATAGTATAGAAATAAAAAATATAGGAGAACAAAACCTCATGGCACGCGAATTTTCACTTGAAAAAACTCGTAATATCGGTATCATGGCCCACGTCGATGCTGGTAAAACAACTACAACTGAGCGTATCCTTTACTACACTGGTAAGATTCACAAAATCGGTGAAACTCACGAAGGTGCGTCACAAATGGACTGGATGGAGCAAGAGCAAGAACGTGGTATCACCATCACATCTGCTGCGACAACCGCTCAATGGAAAGACACTCGTGTTAACATCATCGACACACCAGGACACGTGGACTTCACGATCGAAGTACAACGTTCACTCCGCGTTTTGGACGGTGCTGTAACGGTTCTTGACTCACAATCAGGTGTTGAGCCTCAAACAGAAACAGTTTGGCGTCAAGCAACTGAATACCGTGTTCCTCGTATCGTATTTGCGAACAAGATGGATAAAATCGGTGCTGACTTCCTTTACTCAGTAAGCACACTTCATGATCGTCTTCAAGCAAACGCACACCCAATTCAATTGCCAATCGGTTCAGAAGATGACTTCCGTGGAATCATCGACTTGATCAAGATGAAAGCTGAAATCTACACCAACGACCTTGGTACAGACATTCTTGAAGAAGATATCCCAGCTGAATACCTTGACCAAGCTCAAGAATACCGTGAAAAATTGGTTGAAGCAGTTGCTGAAACTGATGAAGACTTGATGATGAAATACCTTGAAGGTGAAGAAATCACTAACGAAGAATTGAAGGCTGCTATCCGTAAAGCAACTATCAATGTTGAATTCTTCCCAGTATTGTGTGGTTCTGCCTTCAAGAACAAAGGGGTTCAATTGATGTTGGACGCAGTCCTTGACTACCTTCCAAGCCCACTTGATATCCCTGCAATCAAGGGTGTAAACCCTGATACAGACGAACAAGAAGAACGTCCAGCATCTGATGAAGAGCCATTTGCAGCTCTTGCCTTCAAGATCATGACTGACCCATTCGTAGGTCGTTTGACATTCTTCCGTGTTTACTCAGGTGTCTTGAACTCAGGTTCTTACGTATTGAACACATCTAAAGGTAAACGTGAACGTATCGGACGTATCCTTCAAATGCACGCCAACACTCGTATGGAAATCGAAACAGTTTATTCTGGAGATATCGCTGCTGCCGTTGGTTTGAAAGATACTACAACTGGTGACTCATTGACAGATGAAAAAGCGAAAATTATCCTTGAGTCAATCGAAGTTCCAGAACCAGTTATCCAATTGATGGTTGAGCCTAAATCTAAAGCAGACCAAGATAAGATGGGTATCGCCCTTCAAAAATTGGCTGAAGAAGATCCAACATTCCGCGTTGAAACAAACCCTGAAACTGGTGAAACAGTTATCTCTGGTATGGGTGAGTTGCACTTGGATGTCCTTGTTGACCGTATGAAACGTGAATTCAAGGTTGAAGCAAACGTTGGTGCTCCTCAAGTATCTTACCGTGAAACATTCCGCGCTTCTACACAAGCACGTGGATTCTTCAAACGTCAATCTGGTGGTAAAGGTCAGTTTGGTGATGTTTGGATCGAATTTACTCCAAACGAAGAAGGTAAAGGATTCGAGTTCGAAAATGCGATCGTCGGTGGTGTGGTTCCACGTGAATTCATCCCTGCAGTAGAAAAAGGACTTCAAGAATCTATGGCTAACGGTGTTCTTGCTGGCTACCCAATGGTTGACGTGAAAGCGAAGCTTTACGATGGATCATACCACGATGTCGACTCATCTGAAACTGCCTTCAAGATCGCTGCATCTCTTGCTCTTAAAGAAGCAGCTAAATCAGCACAACCAGCTATCCTTGAACCAATGATGCTTGTAACCATCACAGTTCCTGAAGAAAACCTTGGGGATGTTATGGGTCACGTAACTGCTCGTCGTGGACGTGTAGACGGTATGGAAGCACACGGTGCAAGCCAAATCGTTCGTGCTTATGTACCACTTGCTGAAATGTTCGGTTACGCTACTGTCCTTCGTTCTGCAACTCAAGGACGTGGTACTTTCATGATGGTATTTGACCACTACGAAGATGTACCGAAATCAGTACAAGAAGAAATCATTAAAAAAGCTAAAGGTGAAGCATAATTTTACCGTCTAGCTAAAAGCTTTCCTCATAGGAGGAAAGCTTTTTTTGATTCGAAAAGAACTTAAGGCCTCTTCCTCATAAGAGATAGTGAAAATGAATATGAAAGTTTGTGTAATATTTCTAATCCTAATGAAATCAGTTGCATTTTAGGGGAAGAAAGTATATAATAATATTGTTGAAAGATGATTTGTAACCTATCAAGTTACTCTTTTCACATAAAAAATTTTTTGATTTTCATAAGGAGGAAATCACGAATGGTAGTTAAAGTTGGTATTAACGGTTTCGGTCGTATCGGTCGTCTTGCTTTCCGTCGTATCCAAAACGTAGAAGGTGTTGAAGTTACTCGCATCAACGACCTTACAGATCCAGTTATGCTTGCACACTTGTTGAAATATGACACAACTCAAGGTCGTTTCGACGGTACTGTGGAAGTTAAAGAAGGTGGATTCGAAGTTAACGGTAAATTCGTTAAAGTTTCTGCTGAACGTGATCCAGAACAAATCGACTGGGCTAACGACGGTGTAGAAATCGTTCTTGAAGCAACTGGTTTCTTTGCTAAGAAAGAAGCTGCTGAAAAACACTTGCACCCAGGTGGAGCTAAGAAAGTTGTTATCACTGCTCCTGGTGGAAACGATGTTAAGACAGTTGTATTTAACACTAACCATGACATTCTTGATGGTACTGAAACAGTTATCTCTGGTGCTTCATGTACTACAAACTGCTTGGCTCCAATGGCTAAAGCTCTTCAAGATAACTTCGGTGTTGTAGAAGGATTGATGACTACTATCCACGCTTACACTGGTGACCAAATGATCCTTGACGGACCACACCGTGGTGGTGACCTTCGTCGTGCTCGCGCTGGTGCAGCTAACATCGTTCCTAACTCAACTGGTGCTGCTAAAGCTATCGGTCTTGTAATCCCAGAATTGAACGGTAAATTGGACGGATCTGCACAACGCGTTCCAACTCCAACTGGATCAGTTACTGAATTGGTTGCAGTTCTTGAAAAGAACGTTACTGTTGATGAAGTAAATGCGGCTATGAAAGCAGCAGCTAACGAATCATACGGTTACACAGAAGATCCAATCGTATCTTCAGATATCGTAGGTATGGCTTACGGTTCATTGTTTGACGCAACTCAAACTAAAGTTCTTGACGTTGACGGTAAACAATTGGTTAAAGTTGTTTCATGGTATGACAACGAAATGTCTTACACTGCACAACTTGTTCGTACTCTTGAATACTTCGCAAAAATTGCTAAATAATTCATCTGTATGATGAGAGGAGGGTAACCTCCTCTTTTTTTGTACTTTTTTTAGTTCCTCCTCACCTTATTATAGGATTTGCTAAAATGAATTGACAGACCTCTCTTTAAAGGGGTAAACTAAATCTGAGTGAAGATTTCCAATTCAAAAAAATGTAAGCGATTGCACGCGAGTGAAGGAGGAGTGTTTTAGGAGATTGGAAATCAGTAAAATAAGATGGAGGTCAAGATGAAAGGTCATCAATTTGAAAAACAACAACGTTTTAGTATCCGAAAATTCAGTGTAGGAGTTTGTTCTGCATTGATTGGATTGGCATTTTTAGGAACGGGGGCAGTCTCAGCAGATGAGACGCATGCGACTAATGAACAACCCTTAGAAGCTTCCACAGCAAATACTGAAGATGTCAATCGTTTGATCAGAGAAGCGGGAGTCTACACTGCAGATGCTGCTTTGCCAACTGCAGAAACAGCAAAACCAGTTGAGGTAGCAACTCCAGCAACTCCAGAATCAGGTCCTGCAAGCACAGAAGCTAGCCCGACGACGACAGATACTCCAGCCGTTTCAGCGACGGAACAACCAAAAGCAGTCGCAGAAAAAGTAGAAGATTTACCAACCAATGAAGAAAAACAATTAAGACCGAAAGAAGTTAAGTTCGATACCTGGGACGATCTCTTGAAGTGGGAACCAGGAAAACGAGTGGATGACGATATGAACCGAGCAAGTGTCCCACTTGCGAGTCGTTTTCAAGGGAAGCAAATCAACGAGCAAGCCAACCCAGATGCAAAGATCCAAGCCCTTTCTAACATGAACTCAAAGGCTAAGGATCATGCTTCCGTCGGTGGGGAAGAGTTTAAGGCTTATGCTTTTGACTACTGGCAATATTTGGATTCTATGGTCTTTTGGGAAGGACTTGTCCCTTCAGCAGACGTGATTGATGCGGCTCACCGAAATGGGGTTCCCATCTACGGAACACTCTTTTACAACTGGTCTAGTAGCATCAAGGATCAAGAGCGCTTTGCAGAAACCTTGAAAGAAGATAGTGAAGGCTCAAAAACCTTCCCGATTGCTCGTAAATTGGTTGATTTAGCCAAGTACTATGGTTTCGATGGTTACTTTATCAACCAAGAAACAACAGGGAACTTAGTAGAGCCTTTGGGGCCAAAATTAAGAGATTTCCTTCTTTATACCAAGGAATATGCGAAGAGCGTCAACTATCCGATCAAGTATTCTTGGTATGATGCCATGACTTATGAATATGGTCGCTACCATGAAAATGCACTGGGTGAGTACAACTACAATTTCATGCAGCCTGAAAACGGGGAAAATCCTGTGGATACCTTCTTTGCCAACTTTAACTGGGGCAAATCAGAAGTTGATTATTCGATTAGTACAGCCAAATGGATTAACCGCAATCCTTATGATGTTTTAGCGGGTCTCGAACTTCAAAAAGGAGGTTCTTATAAGACCAATGTCGACTGGAATGCGATTCTAGATGAGCATGGCAAGTTGCGTCTATCTCTTGGGCTTTATGCACCTGATACCATTACAGGTCTAGGAAAGACAGGAGAAGGTTACCATACCCATGAAGATCTATTCTGGACTGGTTTCCAAGGGGATCCAACCAAAGGAAAACCAGCAGACCAATCTTGGTACGGGATGTCCAATCTAGTAGTGGATAAAACGCCAATTACAAGTGCTAATTTCAATACGTCCTTTAATACAGGCCACGGCAAACATTGGTTTGTGGATGGCAAGATTTCTAAAGAAGGGGAGTGGAACTACCGTTCTGTTTCTGGCTACCTTCCAACATGGCGCTGGTGGGTAGAGCATAGTGAAGATAGTACGCCATTAAAAGGTCGCTATGATTTTGATCAAGCCTACAATGGAGGGAACTCTTTAACCTTTGAAGGGGATTTGAAAGCTAATAGCAGTCAAAATGTTATGCTCTATTCTACTAAGATTCCTGTGACAGAAACGACAAAATTAAGTGTGTCTCACAAGGGTGGGGTCGGAGCTGCTGCTTGGGTAGCTGTTGCCACAAAAGAAGACTACTCTGAATACGAATGGAAGGAATTGACACCGAGTGCGGATTGGTCTACTCAAACCTTTGATTTGGGAGGCTTGGCGGGTAAGACTATTTATGCCGTTAAGATGTTCTTTGATCATGATGCAGATGTCAAAGATTACAAGTTCAACCTCGGTCAATTGTCGATTACGTCCAACCAAGAAAAACCAGTAGCCCCATCTGAAGTGACTGTTCGGGCAAAACGCCTGCAAAATGGCCAGGAAGCGGAGGCTGTCCTTAATTTTAAAGGGGTTGCGGACGCAGATTATTATGAAGTCTATGAAAAAGACGGCGACAACTGGCGTCTCTTAACAGGGTCTTCTGCGACAACCGTCTATCTACCAAAAGTTAGCCGTTCAGCAAGTGCTGAAGGAACGACTCAGGACCTCAAGGTTGTGGCAGTTGGGAAGAACGGCCAACGTTCAGATGCAGGAACTGTGGCCTTTGATTGGGGTATGACCGTGTCAGATACCAGTCTTCCAAAAGCCCTTGCACCAAACGTGGTGATTGGAGCCAAAGTCATTGGTTCGAGCTTCCCAGATGCGGATGGTAGTGAAGGCATCGAAGGTATGTTAAATGGTACCATTACCAGTCTTTCAGATAAATGGTCTTCTGCTCAATTGAGTGGAACCGTCGATATTCGCTTGACACAACCACGGACCATTGTTCGTTGGGTCATGGACCATGCCGGTGCGGGTGGAGAATCTGTCGACGATGGCAAGATGAATACCCGTGACTTCGACCTTTACTACAAGGATGAAGCGGGTGAGTGGAAGCTCGCTAAGGAAGTTCGTGGCAATAAAGCCCATGTGTCCGACATTACACTCGACCATCCAATCAAGGCTCAAGAATGGCGTCTCCATGTCATTACGGCAGATAACGGAACCCCATGGCAAGCCATCCGGATTTACAACTGGAAGATGTATGAAAGTCTGGATACGGAAACGGTCAACATCCCGATGAAACATGCTGCAGCGCAAAACTTAGGCAATCATTTTGTCCAAGTCGGCTTCAAAGATGTACCGGCCAATACCACACTGACTCTTTATGCCGATAAAGAAGCGACTAGCCCAATTGCGACCATGACAGCCAATCAAGCTGGAAATCTGATCTTTAAACCACTGGCTTTTGAATCAACCCCATCTCTTCTCTACTATCGTGCGCAAGAACCTGGCAAAGATATCAGTAATGTTCTAGCGATCGAAGTTCCAAAAAATGATAAAGAAATTGCGGGACTTCAATTTGAAGATGGTTTGACCAAGAAGGTTTACCGGGAAGGGGATGCTCTTTCCTTGAAAGGGGCGACTCTCCGTGTTCATTATAAAGATGGCCAAGCAAATCAACTGGTCAACCTCACCAACTCAGGTGTAGAGATTCATGGATTTGACAGTAGCAAGCTTGGAGAACAACACCTAGAAGTTTCTTACCTTGGTCAGAAATTGGATAAGACTCTCACTGTTTTTGTGGTCAGTGCAGAGGAAGCAGGTGAAAAAGCAGTTGCTGGTCTAGAATTGACCGACAAACCAAAAGTAGAATATATCGTCGGAGAAGCATTTGAAAAAGAAGGCGGACGCTTTACAGTTGTCTTTGATGATGAAACAACCGAAACGCACGCCTTGACCGATGAAGGTGTGGAAGTAACTGGCTTTGATGCAACCAAGGAAGGCCGTCAAACCATCACCGTCCATTACAAAGGAGCTAGCACAAGCTTTGATGTCCTCGTCAATCCAAAACCAGCTCTCAATGATGAATACCTTAAGCAAAAATTAGCTGAAGCTGAAGCTGCAAAAGCCAAAGTAGACTTTACATTTGCCAGTCCTGAAGTCAAAGAAGCCTTGTTGGCTGGAATGGCTGCTTCTGAAAAAGTCTTGAAAGAGCATGATACCAGCACACAAGATCAAGTCAATGAGCAGTTGAATCAATTGACCGCTCTCTTGAAAGCCTTGGATGGACAAGCTAATCTAGTCAAAGAGAAAGACGCTCTTTCTGCTCTGACAGAGGAAGCGACTGCTCTATTAGCAAGCAAGCCAAATCACCCTTCTGGTGACGCTTTACAGGCACTGGTTGAGAAAAATAAAGAACTCCTAGACTCTTCAGAACTCACTCCTGAAGCGCTCGCAACCGCAAAAACAGGTCTAGAAACCTTGATTGCGCTCCTGAAAGAAGATAAGCCGGCTGTCTTTGTAGACCCTGCGACTGGAGTCGAAGTTCAATTCTCTAACTTGGAGCCTACTGCTATTAAGGGACTAAAAGTCGCGAAAGTTGAAGCCAATCAGGCAGAAAAAGAAGAGCTGAAGGGACGAGAAGCGACTATCTTTGATATCGAAGGAGTCGATGCAAGTGGTCAGGATGTCGATACCCAGCATCCATCACTTGTGAAAATCCCTGTGGATAAGGATAAAGAAGTGGAGCAAGTCCTCTTCTTCCCAGAAGGTCAAGCACCTCAATCCTTGGCCTTTGAGAGAGTTGGAGATGTAGTTATCTTTACACCTCCTCATTTTACCCACTATGCGATTGTCTATAAGCCAGCCAAAACGGAAGGACCAGATCAACCGATCCAACCAGAGGAGCCGGCTAAACCTGATCAGCCTGTTCAACCGGCTCAACCAAATCAGCCAGTCCAACCAAGTACCCCAGTGACTCCGGATCCAGCTAATCCACTGAAGCCTACAAATTCATCTCAAGTGGATCAGTTGGCCCCAACGACTTCTACTCAACCGGGTCATCAAGAGGAAGATCACAAGGATATGGTCGATCAAGAGATCCATCAGTTGTTAAGTGCCCACCAAGGAGCGAACTCACAGCCAACGGTTCAGCAAGGAACAAAAGATGCAAGCAAAGAAAGTCAATCGGAACACTTGCCAAATACGGCAAGCCTAGAAGCTTCCTTTGCAGCAGAAGCTGTTCTCTTAGCAGCCTTAGGCGGCTTCCTCTTGGCTGGTAAGAGGAAAGAAGAGTAAGTCTTTTACAGGATTCTTTCGTTCTTTTAAAAAGTCACTCTCAAAAAAACCTCTCTGGTAAAAACCAGAGAGGTTTGATCTTGTTTAGAGGATATTAAAAGGCATTCCAAAGGAGGACAAAAATAAGAATACAGCCCCAAGCGTTTCCTGTACGTCTCTGAACTAGAAGCATTCCATAAATAAGAATGAAAACAGTTCCTTCTTGTAAGAGTGACAATGAGTCAAAACCAATCATCCCGTGGATGAGCAAGCAGATTAAAGCACACACAAATGCTCCTAGATTCCATACTCCTTTTACGTACTGAGGATAGCGGAGGTTGATTTTTTGGACAATCACAACATAATTAAAACCCTCCCAGAATCCCCAAATAAGAGAAATGAGAAGATAGCCCAAGAAATTGGTTGGGAAGGGACTGGATAAGACTTCTTTTGTTAGGAGGATGGATTGAAAAGGAAGATAGGAATGCATCTGACCTGAAGCTATGAGGAAAATGAGAAGAGGTAAGGCAATAAGAACTGTTTGAAGGATAGTTGGAAAGAATTTTTTCTTAACCAGTCCATATTTCTGTATGCTTTCTTTTCTACGAATAAGGACAGCACTAGTTCCCAAGCCAGCTACAGAAAATTGACAAAGTGCGAGAACGATTAAGCGAATCCAGAGAGAATGGTCTGGGCTTCTAGTGAAGTTGATGATTGGCTCCTGAAAAGCTAGAAAGCCCATCAGTGGAAGCAAGGTGAAAAGTGCCAAGATATTTAAATCTTTGTCGGCTTCTTTTTGTTGAGTAGATAATCCTTCTTTCATTTATATCTCCTTTTTATCCCTATTATAGGGTCTCTTGGTTAGACTGTCAATAAGAGGGGAAAAGCATTGGATTTTTCTACCTCTTTTACAGCTTTTGTGATATAATTATCATGTATTAAAAAAAGAAGGAGTCATATCCAATGGCAAAATTGACTGTTAAAGACGTTGACTTGAAAGGGAAAAAAGTTCTCGTTCGTGTTGACTTCAATGTTCCTGTAAAAGATGGCGTGATCACTAACGATAACCGTATCACTGCAGCTCTTCCAACAATCAAGTACATCCTTGAACAAGGTGGACGTGCAATCCTCTTCTCTCACCTTGGACGTGTGAAAGAAGAAGCAGACAAAGAAGGTAAATCACTTGCTCCTGTAGCGGCTGACTTGGCTGCTAAATTGGGTCAAGACGTTGCTTTCCTTCCAGGTGTTACTCGTGGTGCTGAATTGGAAGCAGCGATTAACGCTCTTGAAGATGGACAAGTTCTTTTGGTTGAAAACACTCGTTTCGAAGATGTTGACGGCAAGAAAGAATCTAAAAACGATCCTGAACTTGGTAAATACTGGGCATCACTTGGAGATGGTATCTTCGTAAACGATGCATTCGGTACAGCTCACCGTGCACACGCATCTAACGTTGGTATCTCAGCAAACGTTGAAAAAGCAGTTGCTGGATTCCTTCTTGAAAACGAAATTGCTTACATCCAAGAAGCAGTTGAAGCTCCAGAACGTCCATTCGTGGCTATCCTTGGTGGTTCAAAAGTTTCAGACAAGATCGGTGTGATCGAAAACTTGCTTGAAAAAGCTGATAAAGTTCTTATCGGTGGTGGGATGACTTACACATTCTACAAAGCTCAAGGTATCGAAATCGGTAACTCACTTGTAGAAGAAGACAAATTGGATGTCGCTAAAGCTCTTCTTGAAAAAGCAAACGGCAAATTGATCTTGCCAGTTGACTCAAAAGAAGCAAACGCATTTGCTGACTACACTGAAGTGAAAGACACTGAAGGTGAAGCAGTAGACCCAGGTTTCCTTGGTTTGGATATCGGTCCTAAATCTATCGCTAAATTTGACGAAGCTTTGACTGGTGCGAAAACAGTTGTATGGAACGGACCTATGGGTGTATTTGAAAACCCTGACTTCCAAGCTGGTACAATCGGTGTAATGGACGCTATCGTAAAACAACCAGGTGTTAAATCAATCATCGGTGGTGGTGACTCAGCTGCCGCAGCGATCAACCTTGGACGTGCAGACAAGTTCTCATGGATCTCTACTGGCGGTGGAGCATCAATGGAACTTCTTGAAGGTAAAGTTCTTCCAGGACTTGCAGCCTTGACTGAAAAATAAGACGGTTCCTCATGAACCATAGAAGAAGCACCGAAAGGTGCTTTTTTTAGAGTGTATACAACCTAATTTTTATATAAGATAAGTTAAGTGATTCTGTATCGAAATAAAATGAGATCTCATTTTTGAAATTAATCAAGAAAATCCCAAAACTAAGTCATGGAACTTCCTGGATTGCTGAAATCATCCACTGGATAATTTCACCTAACCTCCGTACTCACCTAAGGAAAGTTTTTAAAATGACTTTGTAGAGTAGAAGGAAGCTAGTCGATCTTCATTTACCCGCTTGAACCTTTCTAGAAATATGTTAGAATAAAAGAGATAGAAAGATAGGGGACAATGGATTACTTTAAACGACATAAATTTGACCGTTCCAAATTTCGATTAGGAATGCGAACCTTCAAAACAGGGATAGCCGTTTTTCTGGTTCTATTGATTTTTGGTATCTTTGGCTGGCGGGGCTTGCAGATTGGGGCGCTGACAGCTGTCTTTAGTTTGAGAGAAGATTTTGATAAGAGTGTTCACTTCGGAGCTTCGCGCGTGATGGGCAACAGTATCGGTGGTTTTTATGCCCTGCTGTTCTTTATGATCAAGATTCTCTTCCACAATGCTTTTTGGGTGACCCTGATTTTTGTGCCCATTGCGACCATGTTAACCATAATGACAAACGTCGCTATGAACAATAAAGCTGGAATCATCGGTGGTGTTTCAGCCATGCTCATCATCACCCTCTCCATTCCGACAGGAGAAACGTTCCTATATGTTTTTGCCCGCATCTTTGAAACCTTTATCGGTGTCTTCGTTGCGATTTTAGTCAATTCAGATGTGGATCGGATTCGGGACTTTATAAAAGAAAGAAGAAAAACCATGTGAGATTATATGACATTTTAATCTTGACATCGGTTTTTTTTGCGTTATAATAGAATAGAAAGGGGGTTTGTATGAAAGAAAAGGAATTAAGACGAACGTTAGCGGTCTTTCCGATTGGTAGTGTTATGAAATTGACAGATTTAACAGCTCGTCAAATTCGCTACTACGAAGATCAACAACTCATTACTCCAGATCGTACAGAGGGCAATCGTCGGATGTTTTCTCTTAACGATATGGACCGCCTGTTGGAGATTAAGGATTATTTATCTGAAGGCCTTAATATTGCAGGAATTAAAAAACGGATTGCTGAGAAAGAAGCTCAACGTCAAGTTGCCAAGATTGTCAGTGAAAAGGATGTCCGCAAGGCCCTTCACCGTGACATTCTCCAGCAAAGTCGCTTTCATACGACCTCATCGCCATATGGTCAGTTACGCTGATCATTCTTTTTGCTTAATGCTATACTCATAAGGAGACACACATGTCAATTACTGTTGAAGATATTCGTCGCGAAGTCAAAGAAAAAAATGTAACCTTTATTCGGTTGATGTTCTCAGATATCTTAGGGACCATGAAAAACGTTGAAATTCCAGCGACAGATGAACAGTTGGAAAAGGTTCTCTCAAACAAGGCCATGTTTGATGGATCTTCTATCGAAGGGTTTGTTCGGATTAATGAGTCTGATATGTATCTCTATCCAGACTTGGACTCTTGGACTGTTTTCCCTTGGGGAGATGAGAACGGTAGTGTCGCAGGATTGATTTGTGATGTCTATACAACAGAAGGGGAACCTTTTGCAGGAGACCCTCGTGGAAACCTCAAACGTGCTCTTCGTCACATGGAAGAAGTTGGCTTCAAATCTTTCAACCTTGGACCAGAGCCAGAGTTCTTCCTCTTTAAGCTCGATGAAAATGGGGATCCAACTCTTGAAGTGAATGACAAGGGTGGCTATTTTGACTTGGCGCCTACAGACCTTGCTGATAACACTCGCCGTGAGATCGTCAATGTCTTGACTCAAATGGGATTTGAAGTAGAAGCCAGTCACCACGAAGTGGCCGTAGGTCAGCATGAAATTGACTTTAAGTACGATGAAGTGCTTCGTGCTTGTGACAAGATTCAAATCTTTAAACTCGTTGTCAAAACCATTGCTCGCAAACATGGTTTGTATGCAACCTTTATGGCTAAGCCAAAATTTGGGATCGCTGGTTCCGGGATGCACTGCAATATGTCCTTGTTTGATGCGGAAGGAAACAATGCCTTCTTTGATCCAAATGATCCAAAAGGAATGCAGTTGTCAGAAACAGCTTATCACTTCCTTGGCGGTTTGATCAAGCACGCCTACAACTACACAGCCATCATGAACCCAACAGTTAACTCCTACAAACGTTTGGTTCCAGGTTATGAAGCACCTGTTTACATCGCTTGGGCTGGCCGAAACCGTTCACCATTGGTCCGCGTACCAGCTTCACGTGGTATGGGAACACGCCTTGAGTTGCGCTCAGTAGACCCAATGGCCAACCCATATATTGCTATGGCTGTTCTCTTGGAAGTTGGTTTGCACGGTATTGAAAACAAAATCGAAGCACCAGCTCCTATCGAAGAAAACATCTACATCATGACTGCAGAAGAGCGTAAAGAAGCTGGAATCACTGACCTCCCATCTACCCTTCACAATGCTTTGAAAGCCTTGACTGAAGATGAAGTTGTTAAGGATGCTCTTGGTGAACATATCTATACCAGCTTCTTGGAAGCCAAACGGATCGAGTGGGCAAGTTATGCAACCTTTGTTTCACAATGGGAAATTGATAACTACTTGGACTTGTACTAAGCAAATTTATCCGAAAATGAGCTAGGTTTGATGACCTGGCTCTTTTTTCATAGATAGAAAATGAGAGTGGGACAGAAATCGGTAATTCGTTAGAATTCGATTTTGTTGTCCCACCTCCGCACAGTTGAGTAGGGCTATAAAAGCTGATGAAATCAGCGTAGTAGAGCCCACTCAACCACTGCGTCTTGCTCGACAATGCAAAGACAATTGAGAGGCTAGGACTTTTGTCCCAGCCTCATTCTTTTTACTTAATTTTCTTCATCTGGTGTCAAAATCATCGGGATGATGATAGGTTCACGTTCCGTGCTTTCGTAAAGGAAAGGACGAAGGGCGTTGACAATAGCACCGTGTACGGTTTGAATATTGGCATCTTTATTCTTCAAGGCGATTCGAATAGCATTGAAGAGGATGCGTTGACTTTCACGGATCAGGTCACCGGACTCTCTCATATAGATGAAGCCACGGCTGAGGATATCTGGTCCAGCTAAAATCATTTTCGACTTGAAGTCAACTGTCGCAACAGCTAGGACAACCCCATCTTCTGATAAATCTTTGCGGTCACGAAGGACAGCCGCTCCGATTTCTCCGATGCGATTTCCGTCGACATAGATATCTTGAGCATTGAAACTTCCTGCGATACGAGCTGAGTTAGCCGTCAGGGCAAGAACATCTCCGTTGCTCATGATGAAGATGTTATCTTTCTCTACTCCACAATCACGCGCAAGTCCAGCGTGAATCTTCTGCATGCGGTACTCACCGTGGACAGGCATGAAGTATTTGGGTTTGATCAAGCGTAACATGAGCTTTTGTTCTTGTTGGCCACCGTGTCCAGAGGTATGGATGTTGTTAATCTTACCGTGGATGACATCGACTCCTGCTTCCGAGATGATATTGATCAATTTATTCACACTAGTTGTATTCCCAGGAATTGGACTAGATGAGAAGATAACGGTATCACCCGGTTGCAATTGCACCTGGCGGTGGGTTCCATTAGCGATACGAGACAGTGCCGCCATAGGCTCCCCTTGGCTACCTGTACACATAATGAGGATTTCGTTTGCCGGGTAGTCTTTGATTTCACTTGGTTCAATAATCGTTCCAGGTGGTACCTTGATATAGCCAAGCTCAATTCCGTTGACAATGGCTTTTTCCATCGAGCGTCCAAAGACAACAATCTTGCGGCCAGTTTTAACAGCGGCATCTGCAGCCTGTTGGAGACGGAAGATGTTGGATGCAAAGGAAGCAAAGATGATGCGTCCATGAATGCCTTCAATAATCTTCATAATGGATTGGCCAACGACTTTTTCAGAGTTGGTAAAGGTTGGGACTTCCGCGTTGGTTGAGTCAGAAAGCAGACAGAGGACGCCTTCCTCTCCTAGTGCAGCCATCCGGTGAAGGTCGGCCGGCTCACCAACAGGTGTGAAGTCAAATTTAAAGTCTCCTGTGCAGACGATTTTTCCTTGAGGCGTATGAAGAACGATTCCCAAAGGTTCTGGAATGGAGTGGGTCGTCCGGAAGAAGGTCGCTTTAATATGCTTAAAGGTCAGCTCCGTATTTTGGTTGATTTCATAGAGTTTTGCACCACGAAGGAGACCATGCTCTTCTAATTTTCCACGAATAAGGGCTAGGGCCAAAGGTCCAGCATAGATTGGCACATTGGCTTGCTTCAAGAGGAAGGGGATTCCTCCGATATGGTCTTCGTGTCCGTGAGTAATCAAGACACCTTTGACACGGTCGATATTTTCAACGATATAGGAATAGTCTGGAATCACGTAATCGATCCCTAACAAATCATCTTCAGGGAACTTGATCCCAGCATCTACAATGATGATTTCGTCTTGGTATTCAATCCCATAGGTATTTTTACCGATTTCCCCGAGACCTCCAATGGCGAAAACACCAACTTCTTCAGGTTTTAAGGTATATGCCATGGATTAGAACTCCGTAATTTCAAATGCGCCAGACTCTTTTTCATATTCTAGGTGTTGGTCTGACAAGAGAGTGATAAATTCGATGTTGTAAGATGTATTTTCTTCAACAAGGCGACGAGCTTCAATGCGTCCTTCTAACTCATTCTTCGCATCAATATCGAGATAGAGGGCATGAGTCGTTTCACGACGAGGGTTGCGTTCTTTTGTTTCTTGGTAGAAAACTTTGTAAATCATTTCGTTTCGGTTCCTTTCACTTGTTCGGACTGTAGCAGAAAAGAAACAGCTAGTAGCTAGCTGAGACACCTATTCTTGCTTTCTTTTGTCCTGATTCGATACAATTATTATCCATTATACCATAAATAGGCTCTAAGGAAAAGATGCAAGCGGGTTCTGAGAGCAGAAGGAAGCGCTTTTTTAGAAGGGATAGAGAGCTGGTGATTTCACAGTCTGGGGGTGCTTCCTCTACCGTTTGGCGTCTATTTGTAGTATAATATGAAGCAGACAACGAGGAGAAAACATGAAAGTATTAGCATTTGACACCTCCAGTAAGGCCCTATCCGTTGCCCTTTTGGAGGAAGAAAACCGATTAGCAGAGTTGACACTGACGATCAAGAAAAACCACAGCATTACCTTGATGCCTACCATTGAATTTTTGATGGCCAGCATTGATTGGAAACCGACGGATTTAGACCGTATCGTAGTAGCAGAAGGGCCTGGATCTTATACTGGCTTACGGATCGCGGTAGCAACGGCTAAAACCCTAGCTCAAACGCTAAAGATTGACTTAGTAGGGGTGTCGAGCTTACTAGCCTTGGTACCAGAAGAGATAGAAGGTCTAGCCATTCCAGTAATGGATGCGCGGCGCAACCATGTCTATGCGGGCTTTTACCAAGAGGATCAGCTAGTCTACCCGGAGGCTCACCTTTCTTTTGAAGCCGTATTAGATAGAGCAAAGGGAGCTGAAAAGGTGACCTTCCTTGGGGAAGTCGAAGCCTTTCGTGAGCAGATACAAGAAGCCTTGCCAAATGCTCAGATGGTAGAAACCCTACCGGATGCGGTACGGATCGGTCGACTAGGACTTACAAAAGAAGCTGTCTCCGTCCATGGTTTTGTGCCCAACTACCTCAAGCGGGTAGAAGCTGAGGAAAACTGGCTCAAGGACCATCAAGAGTCCGGTCAGTCCTACATCAAACGCTTATGATCCGTATCGAGAAGGAGGCGGGGCGATTCGATTTAGCCCCTCAGATGGTAGAAATCTTAGACAATGTCTATGGACAAAGCCCATGGACCTTGGAGCAAGTCCTAGCGGATCTGGGTCAAGCTCAAAATTGGTATGCCTTGGCCTACAGTGGGGAAGAATTGGTGGGCTTCTTGGCTATACAAGAAAACCTCTATGAGTTAGAAGTCGTCCAAATTGCTGTTCGAAAAGAGTGGCAAGGGCGCGGGATTGCTGGTCAGCTACTAGAAACTGTTCCTCAGGAGAAAGAGGTCTTTTTAGAGGTGAGAGAAGGAAACACTCCGGCTCGGACTCTCTATCAGAAACAAGGATTTAAAGAAATTGGTTGCCGGAAAGGGTATTATCATGCACCTACCGAAGACGCCATTATGATGAAAAGGGAAGCAAATGAAGGATAGATATATTTTGGCATTTGAAACATCTTGTGATGAGACCAGTGTCGCCGTCCTGAAAAACGACGACGAGCTCTTGTCCAATGTCATTGCTAGTCAAATTGAAAGCCATAAACGCTTCGGGGGAGTGGTTCCAGAAGTCGCCAGTCGGCACCATGTCGAAGTTATTACGGCCTGTATTGAGGAAGCGCTAGAAGAAGCGGGAATTACAGAAGAAGAAGTCACAGCGGTTGCGGTGACCTACGGACCAGGTCTGGTTGGTGCTCTTTTGGTCGGTCTTGCTGCAGCCAAGGCCTTTGCATGGGCCCATGGGATTCCTTTGATTCCTGTCAATCATATGGCTGGCCACTTGATGGCTGCTCAAAGCGTTGAGCCTTTAGAATTTCCGCTCTTGGCCTTGCTGGTCAGCGGAGGACACACCGAGTTGGTCTATGTCTCGGAGGCGGGTGATTATAAGATCGTTGGGGAAACGCGTGATGATGCAGTGGGTGAGGCCTATGATAAGGTCGGCCGCGTCATGGGCTTGACCTATCCAGCCGGTCGCGAGATTGACGAGTTAGCGCATAAGGGTCAGGATATCTACGATTTCCCACGCGCCATGATCAAGGAAGACAATCTGGAGTTCTCATTCTCAGGGCTCAAATCTGCCTTTATCAATCTCCACCACAATGCCGAGCAAAAAGGCGAGAGCCTATCCAAGGAAGACCTATCGGCTTCCTTTCAAGCAGCGGTGATGGATATCTTGATGGCCAAGACCAAAAAAGCCCTAGAAAGATACCCTGTTAAGACCCTGGTGGTGGCGGGAGGAGTCGCGGCCAATCAAGGTCTTCGTGAACGCCTGGCTTCTGAGATCACAGATGTTAAGGTCATCATTCCTCCTCTGCGCCTCTGCGGAGACAATGCGGGGATGATTGCCTATGCCAGTGTCAGCGAATGGAATAAGGGGAATTTTGCTAGCTTAGACTTAAATGCCAAGCCAAGTCTCGCTTTTGAAGGAATTGAATAAGGATTGAAGAACCATCTGGGTACCGCTATCCAGATGGCTTTTTTGACAAAAATTCACCAACTAGTAGCGAATTTGCTACCCTAAGAAAAATTCGTTATGATAGAAGGAATGAAAGAATGATGGAATGGGATTGGTTCCCAGTATAGTTCTATAAAAAGTAGGTAGAAATGTTGAAAAAATTTTTAAGTTTGAAATTAGTTTTTCTAGTGGGCCTTGTAGTTGCTTTGGTATTCTATTTTAAACCTTCAGAGACTAAGAAAAATCCTGTCGAAAAGAGACCGAGCTCAACAAAGGTCATTCATGAAGGGAATCTCAAGGATGTTCAGCTATTTGGTGAGAAAAATCAATTTGTTTTGAGTAAGGATCTGACCTTGGTTGATGGGAAGTATCTGGTTGGGTTTGACTATGTAAAAACCGATGACAGAATAAAATGGGAGTATGTCGGATTCCGATATTACGAGATTGACAATCGATTTAAAGAAACAACCGTAAATGCTTTAGATGAGATTCGAAAGACAGCACCAAAAGCCTTTATTTATGATTATCAAATAAATGTTAATAGTGGAGTAAGTGTTGTAGATCTAATCTATTTTGATTCTCATTGTGCAATGGAACGTAGTATTGGAAATGGGAAAAATATTTATTACAAGTTAGATGAACAGAAATACTACAGTGAATATGCTATCCCAGAAGGCAGTACAGTTAAGGAAAATATTATATACTGTACAAATTTAAAAGAGTTGATTAATAAGAATACCGGTTTCGAACTTCAATCAGGATTTAAATTTCAGAAACAGGCTAAGAATGTAAAGACAGATATCAATTTATTTGTACATTATCCGGAGTCCAAAGAGAAAATGTTGAGTGGTAAGTACTGGATTGAACCTAGATTACAGTTGTTAAGTAGTAAGGAATGGTTTGATACTCTTCTTCATTGGTTTGCACCTAAAGGACAGGACACCTTACCTGGTGTAAAAATTGAAGCTCGGTACTCAATAGATGGTCAAGAACATGAAATTCGTTCTTATGATGAGTTTAAACAATACTACAATGGAAAAGGTGGGGAGCTAACCGATTAGAGAGAGCAGTTGACTCCCTTAGCTTCCCTGTCAGAACCCTTTTTTTACTCATCTTCTTTTGTTATAATAGATAGCAACAAAAAAGGAAAGGAAGAAGGAGTGGAAAAGAATTTTCAGCAGGGGGTCAGGGATGCCCTTCCGACGGCCTTGGGTTATATCAGTATTGGCTTGGCTTGTGGTGTGGTAGCATCGCCCTATCTCTCCCCTTTAGAAATGGGCTTGATGAGTCTCTTGGTTTACGCAGGGGCTTCTCAGTTTGCGATGATCTCTTTGATTGCCGTTCATTCGTCCCTCATGAATATTGCCTTAACCGTCTTTTTCATCAATTTGCGCAATATGCTCATGAGTCTGCATACCTCCCCTGATTTTAAGGAGGCTAGCCTGGTCCATAATATTGGAATTGGTAGTTTGTTGACAGATGAAAGTTACGGGGTTTATTTGAGTGAAAAATTGAAAAGTGACCGGATCACTGTTCCCTGGATGCATGGCAATAATGTGGTCGGTTATCTGGCCTGGGGCTCATCAACTATTTTGGGGACAGCGTTGGGGTCCCTCTTACCCAATCCTAGTACCTTCGGCCTGGACTTCGCCTTAGTTGCCATGTTTATTGGGATTTTTGCAGGTCAGTTTCAAGGCATGCGTTTGACGGAAAAGCTGCCAACCATGCTTCTTGTTTTAGCTGCTGTGGCCCTTAGCTTTTTCCTTTTGACCTTCTTTTTGACCCAATCCTTGGCTGTTTTAGTAGCTACTTTAACAGGTTGTTTCGTGGGGGTGATGTGCGATGCGCGTGAATAGTTGGATTTTCTTAGTTATTTTGACGTCCGCAGTGGTCACCTGGATTCCACGCATTCTGCCCTTCGTTTTGGTCAAATACCGGGGGCTGCCAGATCCAGTTCTGCGTTTTCTAAAGTATCTTCCCATTGCCATTATTTTTGCACTGATCCTTTCCAGTCTAGTAGAGGGAAAAGCGGGCCAGCTCCCTCAGGTTCGGTGGGTGGATCTGGTCGCAACCATTCCGACCATGATAGTGGCCTTTCGCTACAAAAACCTAATGGGCACGGTTCTATTTGGGATTGTCTTGGTTGCCCTCTTACGATTGTTTGTCGCCTGAATCTCCTGAATTTTTAGATAGATTACTTATTGTTACGAATATTACAAAAATATTTCAAAAACACTTGACATTGAGTAATATTGTAATATAATAGTTTTTATCAAATGAAGTGAGGGATCATCATGATGAAAAAATGGACAAGTTTAGCAATTTTAGGATTAACTTCTGCAAGCCTACTCGTAGCCTGTGGTTCAAAAAAAGAAGAGAACAAATCTTCTGCCAAAGAAGCACAAACGACGGTGAAGTCTAGTCAGAAAAAAGCAAAGGCAGCTTCTGGTAAGAAAGAGACAAAAGCTACTGAAACGGATGCGCAAGAAGGGGCACAAGCTGCTTCTCAAGATGCAGGAAACTCAGGTCAAACTGATGCAGGATCTGCTGTAGCAAGCACTGACAAGGCCACAGATTCGTCTCAAGTGGTGCCAGAAGAGCTGGTAGGGACTTGGACAGGAACAACTGAAATTGCCAAAGATGTTCAAATGACCGTGGCTGCAGATGGTACGGTCACTACAACAGCCAACTTTTATCAAGCTGACTTGAATCCTGTTCGTACTGCAACAACAAAAGCCAAAGCAGTTCAAGCATCTGGTAATGTCTATTACTGGGAAACAGACGAACCTGGCGCTTTTGATGCCCTTCTTCCAGGGATTGCTGGACTTGGGGGAGCCAATATGAAGGTAAAACCCGGCTTCATCTTAGAAGAGGGCCATTATACACCGATTGTATTTGTAACAGGGCTTAATGAAGACTTTGATTATAGCAAATACAATGATTTCCGTGTTTCCCTTACAAAATAAAGAAAAATCCACGAATCCCTAAGGAGTCGTGGATTTTGTTTTAGATAAATTGTGTAATAAAGACAATGAGGATGACGACTGGGATCACAAAGCGAAGCAAGAAAACCCAGAGCTTGAAGAAGAAGTGCTTGGTTTTCTCTTCTCCCACCTTGAGTTCTTCTTGGGCTAGGACTTGATCAAAGATATAGCCTGTAAATAGGGAGAGGCAGAGAGCTCCAAAAGGCATGAGGAGGTTGGAAACCAAAAAGTCCATGCAATCAAAGAAGGATTTTCCAAAGAGGGTCCATTTAGAGAGCACTCCATAGGAAAGGGCAGATGGGATCCCAAAGACAAAGGTCAGAAGACCAATGATTTGGCTCCATTTAGCCCGCTGTTGGTTGTTTTGGTTGGTGACGTTTCCGACATTAATCTCTAACATGACGACGGATGAGGTAATGGTCGCAAAGAGGAAGAGAAGAAGGAAAAGCAGGTAGAAGAGGGTTCCAAAAGGCATCTTGTCAAAGACTTGTGGCAGAACTACAAAGAGGAGGCCAGGTCCACTAGTAGAAGGGATTTGAAAGGCTGACATGGCTGGGAAGATCGCCAAGCCCGCCATGATGGAAACGGCGATATTCATGAAGACGACGGAAATCCCGGATTGGACCAGGTCAGTGTCCTTGTCCAAATAGGAAGCATAGGTCAACATGGCCGTCACCCCTAGGGAGAGGGCGAAAAACGATTGGCCCAAAGCATAGAGCAGACCTTGGCTAGTCATCTTGGAGAAGTCTGGCTTGAGGAAATAGCTGACTCCCTCCCAAGCGCCAGGTAAGGTCAAGGAACGACCAATCATGACTAAGAAGATAATGAAGAGAAGTGGCATCATGAATTTTGAGGCCTTTTCAATCCCTTGCTCCACCCCCTTGGACACAATCAAGACATTGAGGAGGATGAAGATGGCCTGGGCCCCAAGAGCCAACCAGGGATTTGAAATAATCTCTCCAAAGAGCTGGGTATAGTCACTAACTGAGAGAAGTTGGAATAACTCTCCCAAGGCGACTCCTAGATAAATCAGGATCCAGCCACCGATAACACTGTAGAAGGAGAGGAGGATGAACAGGGCAAAGGCACCGATCCAACCAATCCCATCATAAAGGCGACGACCACCGAGCTTTCCAAAGGTCTTAATGGCAGAAACACCAGCTGCACGTCCTAGAGTAAATTCAGCTAGTAAGAGTGGGAAACCGATAAGTAGAGTTGCTATCAAAAAAACAAGAAGGAAACTTCCGCCCCCGTTAGCGGCGGTCATATAGGGGAACTTCCAAACAGCCCCAAGCCCAATTGCAGAACCTGCAGAGGCTAGGATAAAGCCAATTTTGGAACCCCATTGAGATTTTTCCATATGGATTCTCCATTTCTAATTCAAATATAGGAAGAAAGCAAAGGCCATCAAAGGCTCTTTCATAGACAAAAGAAAAAGGCTATTTAGTACGAACTAAATAGCCTTAAAACGCAAAGTGACATCTCTAAGAAGACGACTCTTATGTTTGTTGCTGGATTTGTTCTAAAAATAATCCTAACATCTTTTGAAAAAGCTGTCAATAGTGGAGACTTCCGGCCACCCAACCAGTACAGAGGGCAGAAGTAATGTTAAATCCTCCTGTATGGGCATTGATATCCAGGACCTCCCCAGCAAAATGAAGACCAGGGACCAACTTACTTTCTAAGGTCTTGGGATTAATTTCCTTGAGACTGACACCTCCCTTAGTCACAAAGGATTTGGCCAAGGACATCTTCCCTGTTACAGGGATTGGGAGTTCCTTTACTTTCGCTAGTACGGCATCGATTTCTTTAGGAGAAAGTTGTTTCACCTTTTCCGGAAGATCCTGGGCAAAGAATTCCGCCAAACGTTCTGGCAGATAGGCCTTCAGAACATTCTTTAAGGACTTCTCACGATTTTCCTCTAGGATTGCTGAGAGTTCTTCCTTAGAATAGTGAGGGAGACTGTCTAGTGTTAGGATCTCTCCTCCTTTGACAAAGCTTGACATGCGAAGGGCGGCCGGGCCAGATAGGCCAAAGTGGGTAAAGAGGAGGTCATGGGTAATGTGGTGTTTGCCATAGTGGAGGGTCACATCGTCTAAGGAAATCCCTTGAAGGGCCTTGTGGGGGAAATCTGTGAGGAGGGGGCTTTCAGCAGCTTCTAGTTCTGTAATAGTGTGCTGGAAGTGACGGGCGATATCGTGGCCAAAGCCGGTGGAACCCGTCGAAGGGTAGGACTTTCCACCAGTTGTCACAATCAAGCGGTCCGCAGTCCAGGTCTCATCTTTGGATTTGATGACGAATTGTCCATCGATTTTTTTCACAGAGGTTACCTCTACCTGGCAGCGGACTTGACCGCCGAGCTCGGCAATCTTATCTGTCAGAGCTTGAATAATCGTTTGGGAACGATCTGAAGCTGGAAAGACACGACCATGGTCTTCGACCTTGAGTTTGACCCCGTTTTCTGTGAAGAAGCGGATGATATCATGATTGTCAAATTGAGAAAAGACACTGTAAAGGAAACGTCCGTTTCCTGGAATGCCTGCTAGGAGATCGTCCAGGCTTCCATTGTTGGTCACATTGCACCGGCCTCCACCAGTCCCAGCTAGTTTTTTCCCTAGTTTGCGGTTTTTTTCCAAGAGGAGGGTTGCTTGCCCGTAGAAGGCGCTGGAGATGGTGGCCATCATACCAGCAGGGCCTCCTCCGATGACAATGGTATCGTAGTGGTTCATAAGGTCTCCTTTTTCTCGTCTCGTTTTATTTCCAGTTCATTGTAACATAAAAAATGGACCCTGTCCCCAGGCTCCACTTTTTATGAGTTAATTGTCTTCGTCTGGATTTTGACGGAGGTGGATGGAATAACGCTTAGGTGGGTAAATGCCGATTTCAGGACCCCAGCGTGGGAAGAGCTGATTGGTTTTCTTCCCAGCAGCGTACTTGGCTTCAGCAGCCATTTCCCAGAGCTCTTCGTAGAGATCGCCAAGTAAGAAGTCGAGCTCTTGAAAATAGAGGTCTGGCTTTCCGTAGTCACTAAGGCTTAGTTCCATCAAACCATAGACTTGTAGCTTATGGTCCATGAGTCTACGTCCGTCCACCTTGTTAGAGTGAACGATAATGCGTCCGAAGGGATCATTTCTTCGGATGCGTTCGAGCTCTTTGTAGGCGTTGATTCCAGAATTTCCTTGACAGGAGAAGAAGTAAATGTTTTTCAAGTCATAGTCAATATAGGAGATATTTCCATTATAGACCAGCTTGACTGGTAGATTACGAACCCGTTTTTTCTCTAGATAGTTGTTAATATGTTCGACCAACATCTTAGAGGGATAATTGTATTCAATGACATAGATCATAGTTTCTTTCCTTTGCTATTGAGTAAATAACTGAGCTATCTTTCAGTTACGATTAGTATACAAGCTTTTGAAGTCAGATAGGGGGAAAAATCTATTTGGTTCATTTTTGAAGCTATTCGGTTCATTTTAGAGGAGTAAAGGAGAAAAAATCGCTAAAGGAATACGAAAAAAATGGGGAAGCGGGAGTGAGGAAAGGTATCTTTTTTTGAAAATGCGAAGAAAATTTACCGAAACCTTTCATTTGTGCTATAATCAAGGGGAAGTGACATCATGGAAAGAAGGATATCATGAGTTTAGAACAGTTAGAGCGGAAATCGCTCCAAGAAATCAATCAATCCGTCAAGGTTCCCAAGGGAACTTCTTTTTGGAGGACCTTGTTATTATTTTCAGGTCCAGGGAGCCTAGTAGCAGTGGGCTACATGGATCCTGGGAACTGGATCACCAGCGTTGTTGGAGGGGCTCACTATCGTTACTTGCTCTTGTCGGTGGTTCTCTTGTCTTCCTTGATTGCCATGCAATTGCAACAGATGGCTGGGAAACTAGGGATTGTCCATCGGAAAGATTTGGCCCAGACAACAGCGACGCATTTGCCCAAGTGGCTCCGCTATATTCTCTGGATAGTGATTGAATTAGCCTTGATGGCGACAGATTTAGCAGAAGTCATTGGTTCAGGGATTGCACTCCATTTGCTATTCGGATGGCCCTTGCTCTTTTCTATTTTGGTCACCATCCTGGATGTCTTCCTCCTCCTTGGCCTTATACACTTAGGTTTTCGTAAGATTGAGGCTATTGTCTCCACCTTAATATTGACCATTTTGGGGATCTTTATCTACCTTGTGGTCCTATCAAAACCAGATATAGGTGGCATTTTTGCTGGCTTTCTTCCTCAGAAAGAAATTGTAGGTATTGGTCTTCCCAAGGGATCACAAGCCTTGACGCTAGCCTTGGGGATTATTGGTGCAACCGTCATGCCTCATAATCTCTATCTGCATTCCTCCATTTCACAGACACGCAAGGTCGATTATGAGGATCCTGCAGATGTTCGTCGGGCTGTGCGCTTCATGACCTGGGACTCTAATATTGAATTGACCCTGGCTTTTGTTGTCAACTCTCTCTTGCTGATTCTCGGAGCGGCCCTCTTTTTTGGACACGCAGAAGAAATTGGAGCCTTCTCTAGTATGTATGATGCCTTGCAAAACAATGCCATTGCAGGAGCTATTGCAAGTCCTTTTTTGTCTACGCTCTTTGCCGTTGCTTTGTTAGCAAGCGGTCAGAATTCAACAATTACAGGCACTCTGACGGGTCAAATTGTCATGGAAGGTTTTCTTAAATTCCGCCTTCCTCAATGGCTTGTCCGCCTCTTTACACGGATGCTGGCCCTCACTCCTGTCCTGATTGTCGCCTTTCTCTTTGGAGACCAGGAAAGTGTTCTAGATGATTTGCTGGTCTATTCTCAAGTCTTCTTGTCTCTGGCTCTACCATTTTCAATTTTTCCCTTGGTTTACTTTACCTCCAATAAAAAAATTATGGGAGAATTTGTCAATGCAAAATGGAATACTTATTTAGCTTATGGAGTAGCTACTCTTCTGACTCTTTTAAACGTCCAACTCATTGTGACGACGCTCTTTAAATAAAAAATCAGCTTTGTCGGACGGGGAAAACATGCTATAATAGAAGGGAAGTTCCCATCTAGCTAGAAAATGGGCAGAAGTGGGCAGTAAAAACTAAACAAGAGGGCCTAACCCCTTGATACGAAAGGAATCTCGAAAATCTTATGATGAATATGCAAAATATGATGAAGCAAGCACAAAAGCTTCAGAAACAAATGGAACAAAGTCAGGCAGAATTGGCGGCTTCTCAATTTGTTGGCAAGTCTGCTCAGGACTTGGTCGTCGCTACCTTGACAGGTGATAAAAAGGTGGTATCCATCGAATTTAACCCGGCAGTAGTAGACCCAGAAGATACAGAAACTCTTTCTGATATGACCGTTCAAGCTATCAATGCGGCAATCGAAGAAATTGATGCAGCAACCAAGAAAAAATTGGGAGCTTTTGCTGGTAAATTACCATTCTAAGCATACAGAGAAAACCTCTATCAGATGATAGAGGTTTTAGATTGAAAATAAAGTCTTATGAAAAACTTTCCTTAGGTGAGTACGGACGTCAGCGAACTTCGAAGAAGTTCCATGACTTAGTTTTGAGCCTAAGGTCTCAAAACTCCCGAGTGCTAGAAACAATAGTGTTTCTAGCACTTTTCTCACAGCGGAAAGTTTTTCATCTTCTTAAATGACTAAAAAATATAAGTCATTTTTTGAAAGTCATCTAGCTGTTTTATGTAAAACACTAGTTTATCTATATTCAAAAACCTCTATCAGATGATAGAGGTTTTTTAGTCGTTAAAAAAATTGGAGAGGTCCAATCCACCAAAAGGAGAGGTCGAAAAGGATTCTTGTTCGGTTAGGAGTTGCCGGGCCCGGTCTGATTCGAGAAAGGCTTCATAGACAAGGGCAGTCATCCGGGCATCTTCTAAACTATCATGCGATTTTCCAGCTACCCCTAAAAACTGAGCAACTGTATGGAGCTGCAAGTTTTTGATCCCATGGAGGTCAGAAGGGCGGCGTTTAGAAGCTTCTTCAAAGACATCAACAGCATATTGGTCTGTGAACTCTAGCCCATTTTCCGCTAGGATAGGGAGGTCACTCTTGATGGCATTGTATCCAATGAGGGGACTATCTGCAACAAAATCTCGAAACTCCTCTAGAACTTGCTCGAGTGGGGGAGCTTGGAGGATTTTATCAGATGTGATCCCGGTGAGGCCATTGATAAAGCTCTTTAGTGGTTTATCCGTATAGGCATAGGAATCATAGTGGGCAACTTCTTGGCCATCTGCAAAGCGGACAGCAGAAACTTGGATAATGTGGTACTTTCCTTCAAATTGATTAAATTCTAAATCAAAGGAGACATAGTGGCTTAATTCTTTCAAGGGAACTCCTTCATCTAATGGGTGTTTTTGGATTTTCTAATTGTTGAGGGGAGTCAAAGGCATAGAAAAAACTGACCGAAGTCAGTTTTTAGCGACCAAAGACGCGTCTCCAGAAGCCTTTACTCTCTTGTTCTTGAACCTTTTCATTGGCTTGATCTAATTCCAATTTCAATGTTTCGCGGTCATTCATAGCCTGAAGGGTTAGCTGTTGCTGTTGGTCGAGCTGTTTGTCTTTTTCAGCGATCTGAACATCTTTGACACGCAACTGTTCGTCCTTTTTAGCTAATTGCTCATCTTTGGATTTTAGCTGGTCGTCTTTTGCTTTTAGTTGTTCGTAGAGACGGACGATTTCGGCATTTTTTTCATCTACCAAAATTTCCATCAATTCACGCTGTTTCACATCATCGCTGACTGGCTCGTCTTCAAAGATGGTCTTTTTGTAGATCTCTTCTAGTTTGATCAAGCCACTACGGGTTACGACGGTAACTCCCTTATCATTTTTTTCTGTATCTTCAGGATCTAGGGCCTTGACACGGTTATTGACCGCTTGGCGACTAACTCCTAGAATTTCAGCAATTTCGCTGACTGTTTTTTCGATAGCCATAATATCCTCTAAACTCTTTTTCTATGAAATACTCTCTTAGATATTATCATAAGTAGGCAAGGCTGTCAAATCAAGCAAGGGAAGGGACGACAAGGAAAAAGCATGAAATTCCTTAATCCATCTCAGGAAGGGTTAAGCTGGAGTTGGCCAGATCAATGGTGAGTTGGTAGTCCGTTTGGTCGCGGACGGTGATCTCAAAATCAGTTGTATAAAGGACGAGACGAAGAGTAGTGCCTTTCTCCAGTTTGTAGATGGTTGGTTGGAGTTCAAAGTCGAGTTCCATCCATTCCCCTGGCGTCACGGCCTCAACCTCTAAGAGGTCATGACGGTTTTGAAGGTTGAGATACCCTTTTGTAATCACTCGTTGGCTAGTTTCCTTAAATGGCAACTCGGTCAAATTGTCTAGCATATGGTAGCGACCGTTATCAAGGGTGCGGACGGATAGGACAGCTGGATAGGGTTGGAGGTATTTCTTGCTTCCTAGCTCCATGAGTTGGGCTGAAAGCAGGCCTTTGTTTGTGCTAGATTGGAGTCGCAGGTGAAGGCGAGCTTTTCCGTTGAGGTGCAGGTCTTCTTCGATCGGAAGATCAATGGTCACTTGTTGGGCCTTATCTTGGTAGAGGTCGGTTAAGAAGGTCGGATAGGCCTTGCCATAGCGCTCATAATCTTCTGTCGCATAGCGGTTTTGGATGACTCTCTCACCATCTCCCAGTGGGAAGGTCCGCTGGGCTGTTTGATTGCCAAAGTCTTCCAAGGAAGTCCAACTTTGTTCCCCTGTATTGTCCTGCCAGATGACGGTTGGCAATTCATAACTTGAATCATAGCCCAGTAATTTTTTAGAGAGGAGGGCATTCATACTCTCACGGAAGTCAATGGACTGCCAGTTGTTGAGATAGACATGGGCTCCATTGTGATAGAAGAGGTGTTTCTTGATGTTGGCTGGAAGGGCTTGGAACATTTGGTATACATGGAGGGGCTTGACATTCCAGTCTTGGGATCCATGGGTGAAGACCACCTCTGCCTTGACTTTGTCTGCCTGAAGGAGATAGTTGCGGTCATGCCAGAATTGGTTGTAGTCCCCTGTTTTGCGATCCAATTGCTTCTTAACCTCTTCCAAATCAGCGACATGGGCTGCATGGTGGCGGAGATAGTCTCCAGCCCGAAGGGCACGTGAATAAGTCAACTCAGCAAGCGAATCAAAATCCTCTCCAGGATAGCCGCCAGGACTCGTCACGAGTCCGTTTTCCCGATAGTAGTTGTACCAAGAAGAGATACCGGCTTCTGCGATGATAACTTCTAGGCCATCGACACCGGTGGTAGCCAGTCCATTGGACATGGTCCCTAGGTAGGACAAGCCCGTCGTAGCAACTTTGCCGTTAGACCAATCGGCCTTGACTTGGCGTTGGCGACTGTGGTCTGTAAAGGCCCGGCAACGGCCGTTGAGCCAGTCGATAACATTTTTATAGGCCTCGATTTGACGGTAATCTCCATTGGTCATCAAGCCTTGAGAGTCCTTGGTCCCTAAACCGGAGACGTAGAGATTGGCAAAACCACGAGCGAGAAGGTAGTCATTGAGGGTATAACTGGAGTTGATATGAGTGAGGGTTTCTTCAGCCTCAGAGACTAGTTGAGCTGAACCGACAGGATCCACCAATTCTAATTGAGGTTCTTCTACTTGGATGGTATGAGGTTCTTTGACCTCGAGGTCCACATTCATATTATAGAGAGCCTTGTCGCTAGCCTTGTCATTGGTTCCTTGGTGATAAGGGCTGGCAGTCATGACGGCTGGGATTTTTCCTTCATAGCGTGGGCGAATAATATTGACCTTGACCAAATCTGGAAGACCATCCTGGTCGCTATCAACTCGACTCTCCACATAGACCACTTCACGGATTACATCATGGCAGTTAAAGGTAGCTAGACTTTTTCCGTTGAAAAAGTGGTAGCGATTGTCCTCGGGGATCAAGCCATCGCTGACCAACTGCTCAATTAGTAAATTCCCTTTGACTGTTCGAGTATTGAGGAGGTGATAGAGGTTCTCAACCAAGTTTCCATACTCAATCGGAAATTGGACTTCTTTCAAAAAACTGGTCGTATCTTCAAAATCAATAAAATAGTGGAAACCGAGCAACTGGAGAGCTACTGTGTAAAAAATGTTCGAAGACCATTCGCGGTCAGATTGGATATAAGTTAAAAAGTCTGTTTTAGAATCCACCACTAGGTTAGAGAGGGGATAATCTGTATCTTTATAGGTGAAGTAAACCTTGCGGACAAACCATTCAAACAGTTCTTTTTCTGGGAGGTGGGTGGGAAGGTCAAACCCAATTTCTTTTAGTTCCTTAAGAATGTCTTTTTGGTCAACAGATAGATAGCTATATTGATTGTATTTCATAGGCTGCTCCTTTTATCAGTTTCTTTGTTCTTTGTTCTTTACTTCTTATATTATACATGATAAAATAGTATTTGTCTAAAGACCTTTCGTCTATAAGGAGAAGGAATATTGAAAAAAATATCTTTTGAACAAGTTGCAAGAAGACGGACCTTATTGTTTGGGGTTCTTGCCGTCATTTTTGGGATTCTCATTTTTCGAAACGGCGTTGGTTTCACCAAATTTTCCTTGGATCTATTAGCCATTTACTTTTTAGTTGATGGACTAGGAAGCTTTCTTCTTCGCTTTTTGTTACGTAGCAAGTCTATTTCCTATAGCCACTCTATTTGGTTTATTTTTCTTTCACTTGCGTTGATCTGGTTGAATCGACTGAGTAGTCTGCCCGTAAACTTAGTTGTGATTTGTTTAGGGGCATATCAGTTGGGGAGTGCCATTGTCTATGGGATCACATTTTGGCTTTATAAGGCCAATCGGGTAAAAGGAGGCTGGCTCTATTTATGGGATGCGCTTTTAAACGGTGGGATTGGTCTAGCAACTGTCTTGGGACCTGGTTCAGATGGGCACTTCCAATTTATCCTCTTGGGGGCTTATCTGGTCTTGTTGGGGATTTCTAATATTCGAGATGGTATTTTATTTGACAAAGACCAACAAGGCCAAGAGTTAAAACGTCGCTTTCGTATTAGCCTACCGGTTATCTTTGCAGCCTTTATCCCTGCTAAGGAGTTAAAACGGTTTAACCAGTTTCTTCAAAAAGGGAGCTCGGCGGGACACACAGGCCCTTATCGATTGGTGAAAAAAGAAGAAGAGGCAAGGGAATTAGAAATTTTGGTTCATACTTCTGACAGCAACTTATTTGGAGCGATTGGGCATGTAGATATTTGTTATCAGGGGAAGGTCATTTCTTACGGAAGTTACGATCCCTTTTCAGAGCGTCTATTTGGGACGATTGGGGATGGCGTACTGTTTAAAGTGGATAAGGAACCATACATCGAACTATGTAAAAAAGAGAGTCAAAAGACGCTGTTTGGCTACAGCCTATCCCTTACCGAAGAAGAGAATCAGGCAGTAGAGAAGCGTCTAGCTGAAATTGATCAGTTGTTAGAACCTTGGGATCCACCTAGGAGGTTACTGGAAGACGGTCAGCCGACCTACGCTTACAAATTGAAATATGATTTAGGGGCTGAGCTATATAAATTTACTTCTTCGCGTTTTAAATCTTACTTTGTTCTGTCTACTAATTGCTGTCTGTTAGCAGATTCAATTGTGGGACAGGCGGGAACGGCTGTATTAGATGTTCGTGGAGTGATTGCACCGGGGACCTATCAGGATTACTTAGAATATGAATTTGAAGCTCCAAACGGGCGGGTCCATACACGAACAGTATATTAAGTAAAGAAAGACAGATTCAAAATTTTGAGAAATCTGTCTTTTTTGCACAAGATTTCTTGTAAAAAAAAAGAAAATCTTTTAAAATATAAAAGACTTGGAGGAATTATGTGCATAAATAAGATTAGTAGTATTTCACCCGTATTAAAAACAAACAATCGAAATGTCAATCAAGAATTTTTTGAAAAGGTCTTAGGAATGAAAACCCTGTTGGAAGATGGGGCTTTATTATCCCTTGGAGATCAATCGAAGACAGACCGCCTCTATTTAGAGGAATCCCCTAGTATGAGAACCCGTAAGGTTGAGGGACCAAAACGCTTGGCTTGCTTAAAGATTCGCGTGACCAACCCGCAAGAAATTGAGTGGCTTCTGGCTCGTGGTCATCAAGTTGATCGCCTCTTCAGAGGGGAAAATGGCTATGCCTTTGAAGCTCTTTCGCCAGAAGGAGATCGTATCTTGCTCCATGCGGAAGAGCAAGTGGACAGTTTAACTGAAATTGAGGAAGTTCCAGATTTTCAAGCGAATGAAGAGTTTACAACCTTGACGGAGTTTTTCGTAGAAAAGATAGTTCTTCGTGTACCTAATGTAGAGACTTCTACAGCTTTCTATCAACAACTACCTGGCTTAGAAGAGTATTTAGACTTAGAAGCATCAGATGGTCCGGACCTCACACTAGCTAATGGACAGACTTGGGACCTTTGTCAGGTCAAGGTCATTCTAGAGCCATTTGTAGCAAGTGAACTAGCCTCCTGCTTTGGAGATCAGGTAACTTTTGTACCAAAAAGGCAACAATTTGTCTTGGTTGAGGATCCAAGCAAGATTGAATGGTGGTTCGAAGCCTAAGCAAGTCTTTGGCTGATTGAAATGAGTGAAGAAAAATGGAAAAAATCATCCAAAAAATTCAAGAGCAAATAGGAGCAGGCATCTACCCAGGTGCCTCTCTTGCTCTCTATCAGAAGGGAAGCTGGCAGGAGTATTACTTGGGACTGGCTGATCCAGCCAAGCAAGAGCCAGTTATTGCCGGCTTGACCTATGATTTGGCCAGTGTGAGTAAGGTCGTCGGAGTTGGAACGGTTCTTGCTTTTCTGGTCCAACAAGGGAAAATCGATATCGATCGTCCCTTAGCTTCCTACTATCCGGATATGGAGCAGACAGAGGTGACCATCCGTCAGCTCTTGACCCATACTTCTGGTTTGGATCCTTTCATCCCCGGACGAGATGACTTGGATGCTGAGGGCTTAAAAGAAGCCCTGCACCGTTTGAAGCTCAAGGACAATCGCCAGTTCCACTATACAGATGTCAATTTTCTTTTATTGGGCTTTCTTCTGGAGAAGTGGTTTGGTCAGGATTTGGCCCAGATTTTTCAGGAGCAAGTTTTTACACCTTGGCAAATGAAGGAGACTACTTTTGGTCCGGTTTCTCAAGCGGTGCCAACCCTTCGTGGCGTTCCAGCTGGCGTCGTCCATGATCCGAAAGCGCGTGTACTGGGAGTCCATGCCGGAAGTGCAGGTCTGTTTTCGACCATTAGAGATATGGAAATTTTCCTGGAGCATTATTTACAGGATCCTTTTGCAGAAATCCTTTCCCAGAACTATGCTTTAGAAGAAGGAAAGACGCGCTCTCTGGCCTGGAATCTGGAAGGAGACTGGTTGGACCATACAGGTTATACAGGAACCTTCCTTCTCTATAGCCGTAAGCTCCAGTTGGCAGCTGTTTTCTTATCCAATCGGACCTATGAAAAAGATGAGCGGGCCCAATGGATCCTAGATCGGAATCAACTCATGGAGCTCATCAAAAGAGAAATGGAAGGGACCAGTAAAAATCCTTCCTAAGACGGAGAAAGAAGCGTGGTTTAGCCATCGCTTTTTTTCTTTTTTTATATTAAAATGGAAGGAGAGAAGATTGTATCTAGCAATCTATAGCAGAAAAGAATGAAGATAACTGAGAGACGTATGACGAAATCGATAGGTGTCGGCCAGGCACATAGCAAGATTATTTTAATAGGTGAGCATGCGGTTGTTTATGGCTATCCAGCTATTGCCCTGCCCCTCCTTCACATTCAGGTCACTTGTCAGATTGTACCTGCGGAGCGTCCGTGGGTCCTTTTTGAGAATGACAGCTTATCGATGGCCGTCTACGCTTCCTTAGAGTATTTGGGGATTGAGAAGGCAGCCATCGCTTGCCGGATTGACTCTATGATTCCAGCTCAGCGGGGGATGGGCTCCTCGGCTGCTGTCAGTATCGCGGCAATTCGGGCAGTCTTTGATTACTTCAAGCGAGATTTGAGCCAAGAAACCTTGGAAATCTTGGTTAATCGAGCAGAAATGATTGCCCATATGAATCCAAGTGGGCTAGATGCCAAGACTTGCCTAAGTGATCAGCCGATTAAATTCATTCGCAACGTCGGTTTTAGTGAGTTAGAAGTTGATTTGGGTGCCAAGTTGGTCATTGCAGATACAGGTATCCATGGCCATACCAAAGAAGCCATTCAAAAGGTCAAGGATTTGGGAACAGCGGCCCTTGCTAGTTTCCATGAAATCGGCCTCCTTACCGAGCAGGCAGAACAAGCTCTTGCTCAAAAAGATGTTCCCACCTTGGGACGTATCTTAACAGACTGCCATCATCATTTGCAGGCAGTGGGAGTGAGTTGTCCAGAAGCGGATCAGTTGGTGGAACTAGCCTTAGCGAGTGGAGCCTTGGGAGCCAAGATGAGCGGTGGCGGGCTCGGTGGCTGTATCATTGCCCTTGCTGCAGACCAGGAACAAGCAGAAATCATCGCAAAAGAACTAAGAAATAAAGGAGTGAAGGAGTTATGGATCGAAAGCCTGTAAGTGTAAAATCGTATGCCAATATCGCCATAATTAAGTATTGGGGCAAGGAAAACAGTGAAGCCATGGTGCCATCAACTAGTTCCATTTCCTTGACCTTGGAAAATATGTATACAGAGACGCGCCTCAGTCCTTTAGGTCCTGAGGCCAAGGCCCATGCCTTCTATATTGATGGGGTCTTCCAGAATGAAGCGGAGCAGGCCAAGATTGGAGCAGTCATCGACCGCTTTAAACCAGAAGGGGAAACAGGCTTTGTGCGGGTTGATACCAGCAACAACATGCCGACAGCTGCAGGACTTTCTTCTAGTTCCAGTGGTCTATCTGCCTTGGTAAAAGCCTGCAATCGCTATTACCAACTGGGAATGACACAGGCAGAACAAGCTCAAGCGGCTAAGTTTGCCTCCGGATCGTCTTCTCGTTCTTTCTTTGGTCCTCTAGCGGCTTGGGACAAGGATACTGGAGCAATCTACCAGGTGGAAACGGACCTCAAACTGGCGATGATTATGCTGGTGTTAAACGACCAACAAAAAATTCTTTCTAGTCGGGAAGGGATGAAGCGGTGCACGGAAACCTCTACCAATTTCCAAGAATGGATCCGCCAGTCAGCTCAGGATTACCAAGATATGCTGGCTTACCTGAAGGACAATGACTTTGAAAAAGTAGGGGAATTGACCGAACGAAATGCTCTTCTCATGCATTCTACAACCAAGACTGCTAGCCCAGCCTTCTCCTATTTGACGGATAAGAGTTACGAGGCCATGGATTTTGTCCGCTCTCTTCGTAACGAAGGGAAACGGTGCTACTTCACCATGGACGCAGGTCCGAATGTGAAGGTTCTCTGTCTAGAAGAGGATCTGGAAGAGTTGGTTTCACTTTTTGAACAAGACTACCGTATTATTGTTTCCAAGACCAAGGATCTATCCCATGAAGAATAAGAAAGCAGTTCGAGCAGGTGGGAAGTTGTATATCGCTGGGGAATATTCTATCTTAACCCCGGGACAAACAGCCATTATTCAGTTTATTCCCATTTACATGCAGGCAGAAATCCAACCAGCATCTACTTATCGGATTCAGTCGGACATGTTTTCCTTTGCGGTTGATTTGACCCCGCAGGCGGACTATGCCCTGATCCAAGAAACCGTGCATCTGATGAACGCCTACCTCCAGTCACAAGGAGTGGCACTTGCTCCCTTTGATTTAGGTATTGAGGGGAAATTTGAGCGAGAAGGTAAGAAATTCGGAATCGGCTCTAGTGGCAGTGTGGTCTTGTTGACCCTTAAAGCCATGGTAGCTCTTTATGATTTTCCCCTGTCAGCAGACTTGCTCTTTCGTTTGGCCTGTTTGGTCTTAATTCGACGTGGAGACAATGGCTCTATGGGAGACCTAGCTTGTATTGCCTATGAAGGCTTGGTTAGCTACCGCTCTTTTGACAGACGGGCACTGGCTGAGCAATTACAAGATCAGGGTCTGGACCAAGTCTTAGACCTGGATTGGGGTTATGAAATTAAGCCTCTTGCCCCTCAGTTGTCCTATACTTTTTTAGTAGGCTGGACCCAAGAACCTGCTATTTCAAGAGAGTTGATTAACCAGGTTCGTTCAGCTATTGATCCTGTTTTCTTAGAGGGGACGGAGCAGGCTGTACAAGACCTTTTAGTGGCCTTTCAAGAGGCAGATCGAGACTTGGCCTGGTCTTCTATCAGTCGGGCGAGCGACTTACTTCGATCTCTCAATGAGGTGATTTATACCAAAAAATTGGCCCAATTAAAGAGGGCAGAAGAGGGACTAGAGGTCATTGCAAAATCCAGTGGCGCTGGAGGAGGAGATTGTGGGATTGCCCTCGCATTTGAGGAGGCAGCTGCCCAAGAAATCGTCAGACGCTGGCAAAAAGCAGGGATTGCTTTATTATATGCAGAAAGGATGGGAGAGTATGACGACCAACCGAAAGGATGAACATATTCGCTTGGCCTTGGAGCAAACTCCAGGTTACAATAGCTTTGATGAGGTTGAGTTGATTCATTCCTCTTTACCAACTATCGATTTAGATGAGGTGGATTTGAAGACCCATTTTGCGGGTCGTGATTGGGACTACCCTTTTTATATCAATGCCATGACAGGTGGTAGTGCCAAGGGGGGAGAAATCAATCGAAAATTGGCTCAGGTGGCAGAAGCCTGTGGCATTCTCTTTGTGACGGGGTCCTATAGTGCAGCTTTAAAAGATCCCCAGGACAGCTCCTATCGAGTCAAGGACCTTTATCCGGATCTTCTCTTTGCGACCAATATCGGGATTGACAAACCGCTTGAACTGGGCTTACAGACGATCGAGGAGACCCAGCCTCTCTTTCTCCAACTCCATGTCAACCTCATGCAGGAGCTTCTCATGCCCGAAGGGGAACGAAGCTTTAGAAACTGGCGAGACCATTTAGCAGACTATGCAAAGCATCTACCTGTGCCGTTGGTGCTAAAAGAGGTCGGTTTTGGTATGGACGCCGGAACTATCCAAAGAGCCATCGAACTAGGTGTCAGGACCGTTGATATCTCTGGTAGAGGCGGGACCAGTTTTGCCTATATCGAAAACCGTCGGGGAGGCAATCGTTCCTATCTCAATGACTGGGGACAAACAACAGTCCAAGCCCTGCTTGGGGCTCAACCACTGATGGATCAGGTCGAGGTTCTCGCCTCTGGTGGCGTTCGTCATCCTTTGGATATGATCAAAGCACTGGTTCTAGGAGCCAAGGGGGTCGGTCTTTCTCGGACCATCTTAGAATTGGTCGAGACACAGCCGATTGAAGAGGTCATCGCCCAAGTCAATGCTTGGAAGGAGGATTTACGCCTGATCATGTGTGCTCTTTCTTGTCAGACACTTGCTGATTTGAGAAAGGTTCCCTACCTTCTTTATGGCCGCGTAAAAGAAGGATACGAACAAATATCCTCTACCCATGATTAACTTGAAGAAACTAGCAAAAATCCCTCCGTTTGCACGGAAGGATTTTTTACTTGCTTTGACGAATGTTCTCTAAAACAGCTTGGGCTTTTTCCAGGTTAAAGGGTTTGTCTTCTAGCAGGGCTTGGACCACTTGAGCTACCTCTGACGGACTAGCGCCAGCAAGTAGGGTGAGTGACTTAGCCTGGAGTTTCATATGCCCATGCTGAATACCGGTGCTGACCAAGGCCTTAAGCGCTGCAAAGTTTTGAGCCAGGCCAACGGAAACAATGATCCGCGCAAGAGTTTGGGCTTCGGGATTTCCAAGTAGGTCATGAGCCACTTGGACACTTGGATTGAGTCCTATGGAGCCTCCCTTGGTAGCGATAGGCATGGGAAGAGTCAGCTGGCCTTCTAGGACTTGCTGATCTGGATGAGCTATCCAGTTAGATAGTCCTTGAGCTTGTCCAGATCGACTAGCATAGGTATGGCCGCCTGCTTCAATCGCCCGCCAGTCATTCCCAGTTGCCAAGACGACAGCATCGATGCCATTGAAAATTCCCTTGTTGTGAGTGGCTGCTCGATAAGGATCAACAGCTGCCAATTGGCTGGCCAGAGCCATTTTCTGAGCAATTTCAGCCGCTTCCTTGGGATCGCGACTGAGGAAGCGGTAGTCTATGTGACAACTTGCAGTGACCAGGGCATCTGTCGATAGGTTAGACAGAATGGCCATTAATCCCTGCCCCTCGGATAAATCTTCTAAAGGGTTGACCAGGGCTTCTAGCATGGTATTGAGCATGTTGGCTCCCATGGCCTCTTTGGGATCAACAGACAGGTAGCAGATGAGAAAGTCCCCTTTCACCTCCGTCCAGAGATCTCGTGCCCCACCTCCCCGTTTAACAATGGAAGGATAGGCTTGATTGGCCAGTTGGAGCAGTTCTTCCTTAGCTTCTGCAATCGCCTGACTGGCCTTTTCTTTATGGCTAACGTCATAAAGAGCTACTTGACCGATCATTTGACGCTTGTGAACCTGGGTCTGAAACCCACCTGAGCGCTTGATTAGTCCAGCAGCGTAAGAAGCAGCAGCGATGACAGAGGGTTCTTCCGTCACCATTGGGACTTGGATTTCCTGACCATCTACCTGGAAGCCAGGAGCCAGACCAAAGGGTAAAGCCAAGGTGCCGAGGACATTTTCGACCATTTCATTGGCAAGAGAAAGGGGCAATGTGTCATTGTCCCTTACTGTTTGTAGACCTTCTTCTGAAAGGAGTCCGGCCTGAGCTAGTTTCTCGATGCGCTCTGCTGGACTTGCTTTTGAAAAACCAGTTAATTTAACCATGTTGTTCTACCTTTACATAGGTTCGTTGGTGTTCGTTGATTTCTGATAAGGCATAGGTTTGATCTTGGTAACCTTGGAAGGTTTGATTACCTTCAGCATCTAATTGTGCCTCTTCGAAGAAGATCTTCTCATATTCAGCAATCGTAAGAGTTTTTCGCTGATCCAATTCTGCCATACGATTTGGATGGAGCATTTGCTCAAATCCTTCGACTAAGTGAGCACTAAAAATCTCAGCGACTGCACCACTTCCATATCCATAGAGGGCGATGCGGTCGCCAGCCACTAGTTGAGGCTGATTCTCTAAGAGAGAAAGCAAACCTAGGAAGAGGGAGCCCGTATAGATATTCCCAACCTTTTGACTGTAGAGAATGGATTGTTCAAAATTGTATTGCAATTGGGCTTGTTTCTCAGGAGAAAGAGACTTGTCAAGAATCTTTTTTAAGCCCTTGAGGGCGAGCTTAGGATAAGGCAGGTGGAAGCAGACCGCCGCAAAATCATCCAAGGTTAAACCAGTCCGTTTTTGATACTCTGTCCAAGTTGTTTTCAGGCAATCCAAGTACTGTTGGGTCGAATAAATCCCGTTGACAAAGGGTGTACTGGAGTAGTTGGGACGCCAGAAATCCATGACGTCACGGGTCTGAGCTACATTATCATCATTAAAGGCTAGGATACGTGGGTTCTGCGTCACTAGCATAGCGACAGATCCAGCTCCTTGAGTCGGTTCTCCAGGGGTGTCGATCCCATATTTTGCAATATCGCTGGCAATGACCAAGACCTTGCTCTGTGGGAACTTTTCAACATGAAGTTTAGCATAGTCCAAAGCGGCCGTTGCAGCATAGCAGGCTTCCTTCATTTCAAAGCTCCGAGCAAAGGGTTGGATTCCCAGAAGTCCGTGAACGAAAACAGCAGCAGCCTTACTCTGATCAATTCCTGACTCGGTCGCTAAGATGACCATATCGATTTCTTCTTTTTCTTCTTCGGTTAAAATACTATGGCTGGCACTTGCTCCAAGTGTGACGATATCCTCTGTAATAGGGGCAATACTCAGTTCTTTCAATAAGAGCCCTTTACTGAGTTTTTCTGGATCAGTATTTCGAGCAGCCGCTAGCTCACTTAAGCGCAAGACATACTGGCTGGTCGCAAATCCAATCTTATCAATACCGATTGTCATAAATAACCTCTTTTAATTTGATATCTACTAGTATATTTCGTTACTATTTTACCATATTTGAGAGCAAAACTCCCTTGAAAAAGCCAGAACAGTCTGGAAATCATTCTTAGGACCGAGTTGGGCAAGGGGATTTTTTGAAAAAAAGAGGACGAAAAACAAAAGAGAGTGGGACATAAATCGGTAATTCGTTAGAATTCGATTTCGTCGTCCCACCTCCGCACAGTTGAGTAGGGCTGTAAAAGCTGATGAAATCAGCGTAGTAGAGCCCACTCAACCACTGCGTCTTGCTCGACAATCCAAAAACAATTGAGAGGCTAGGACTTTTGTCCCAGCCTTTTCAACTCTTATGCTTGCTTATCTTTCTTAGGGTTACTCATAACCCGTATGAAGAGTTCTTTGCATTTGTCTCTTAGAACATTTTCGTAGAAGACGAGTATAGCGATGTCCGCAATCAGAAAGATCAAGGTCAGATAGAACAAGTCAAATGAATTGCGGGCATAGTAAGTCGCTGATAGATAGGAGGAGAAGGCTCCTAGAATCACCCAAGGAAGATACTTGATATACTTGTTTAGCATCGTACAGTACCTCACATACTTTAAAGGATTTGTTTTTTCACTATCATTGTACTCCTTTTAAATAAAAATGCAAGCGATTACATATATAAGTTTTGAAAAACCAATGCTAGTTGGCATTGGTCATTTTTCTTTTTTGATGGCGTTGGTAAGAATGGTAGAGTTTCAAGACAACAGACCCGCTAGCCATCCCGATAGAGATGACCAAGGCTAGAATAACAACCAAGGTCACACTGGTCATGGCTTGCCGATATTGGCCGCTAACAAAGAAGGAGGTGGTCCGATAGGAAATATATCCAGGAACCAAGGGAGCAAGAATAGCCAGCATAAAGACAACGACAGGCGTCTTGTAGATAATACTTAAAATTTGACTGATACAAGAACCCACAATCGCTGCAATAAACGTCGCGATAATAACATTGGTAGGTCCTTTCAAGATATAGTAGAGCAACCAAATAGCCATTCCTAGAACTCCTCCAGGGATTAACATGGAACGTTGCACGTTGAGGACGATTAAAAAGGTAATGATGGCAATCAAACTCGCCACGGCTTGGATTAAAAATTCAATTAGATTCATGATTCTATTTCATAAGGACAAGAGCGACGGTCGTTCCGGCACCAAGGGCAAGGGTAATGAGCAGGGTTTCAAAGAGTTTACTCATCCCAGAGTTGAGGTGGTTGTTCATCAGATCCCTTACGGCATTGGTCATAGCAATCCCAGGAACGAAAGGCATGACACAACCGGCAATAATGAGATCAGTATTGGAAGGAAAACCACTATATTGAGACCAAATATGGGCCAAAAAGCCAAAGACAAAGGCTGCCGCAAAAGCAGTGGCAAAAGGGATGCGCACGTATTTCTCAACTACTAGAGAGAAAGCAAAGGCAAAGACGGTCGCAATACCTGCTCCTATCGCATCATAAAAATTCCCGCCAAACATAATGGAGAAAAAAGGGGCACTAAGAGTAGCCGCGATGGTTAACTGGAGATTGGTATAAGGAACTGCTTTCTGCTTCAATTGGCTCAAGGCTTGGTAGGCTTCTTCGAGATCGATGTGCCCAGAGACTAATTGGCGAGAAATCTGATTGACATCACAGACCTTCTCGATATTGTAATTGGTCCGCAGGATCCGCTTCATCCGTGTGATATTGGCGTTTTCGATTGAAAAGAAAATAGCGACTGGCATCGCTAAGGCATTGCAATCATCGATTCCTTGAGAATGAGCAATCCGGATCATGGTATCCTCCACCCGATGGATTTCAGAACCGCTCTCTAAAAGGAGGGTTCCTGCCAACATGAGGACGTCAATCACGCGGTCCATATCTTTAGACGCTTCCATTGTTCTTCCTGTTCTGTTAATAGATTGTCTCCATTATATCAAAATTTCACTGATTTGTACTAGTGTTACCACGGATTTAGCCAAGACAGGGCGAGAAAAAACCAGCCGTTTCCGACTGGTTTGAAAAATCTATTTGAATCTTAGCTCAATGCATCATCCATAGAAAGAACTTCGTGGAAGACACGTTGTGTCAATTCAGTTTTTTGTTCTGGAGTGAGGTATTTAGTGTTTACACAGTATCCAGAAATACGTACGATAACATCTTCACCGCTCATGATCTTTTCGTAAACGTCTGACAAGTCCATAACGTTCAAGTTAACGTGTTGTCCACCGTTTTCGAAGTATCCATCAAGGATAGTTACCAAGTTGTCTACTTGTTCGTCACGAGTTTTACCAAGAGCACGTGGTGATACTTGAGTTGTCAATGAGATACCGTCAGCTGCGTAACCAAAGTCAAGGCTAGCAAGTGAGTTCAAGTTTTGCAACCATCCACCTTTAGCTTTGTTAGATGGGTTAGCACCTGGTGAGAAGAATTCCAATTTGCTTGTGTTCACAGAACCATCTTCGTTGAGGTATACCCCTTTGTGGACTGGTGAGTTACCAGTTTGTTTAGAGTAAGCAACGTTAGAAGTGATAGTCAAAAGTGAAACTGTAGCTTCTGCATTCTTGTAAAGTTTGTGGCTGCGAAGACGAGTAGTGTAAGCTTCGATCAACCATTCTGCCAATTCGTTAGAACGTGGGTCATCTTCACCCCAACGTGGGTATTCACCGATTGTTTCGTAATCGTAGATGTAGCCATCTTCGTCACGGATTGGTTTAACAGTAGCGTATTTGATTGCTGACAATGTATCAACAGTGTTAGCGAATCCACAGATACCGAATCCCATGTTTGCGCGTTGGTGAGTTGGCAAGAAGGCCATTTGAACAGCTTCGTAGTTGTACTTATCAGTCATGTAGTGGATGATGTTCAAAGCATCTACGTAAGTATCTGTCAACCAGTCAAGTGATTTTTCGAAGTTTGCTTTAACAGATTCGAATTCAAGAACTTCGTCACGGATAGGATCGATGTCAAATACTTTGTAGTCTTTATGAACGTCGTCGTAACCACCGTTCAAACCAGTAAGAAGAGCTTTAAGAACGTTAACACGAGCACCGAAGTACTGGATGTTGTGGCGTTGTTCTTCGTTTTCTGGGTCAAGTGGAGATACACAACATGAGATACAGCTCATTTCACCGTATCCGTCTTTAGCCATAGTAGTTACACCTTCGTATTGGATAGAAGAGTGTTTGTGGCTCATGTGCATACAGTAGCGACGGAAGCTGTATGGCAATTTGTCAGTCCAAAGAACTGTCAAGTTTGGTTCTGGAGAGTTACCGATGTTGTCCAAAGTGTTCAAGAAACGGAAGTCCATCTTAGTAACACGGTGACGTCCGTCGTTACCCATACCAGCCATAGAAGTTGTGATGAAGGTTGGGTCACCTGAGTACAATTGGTCGTAAGCTTTTGTACGAGCAAATTTAACTGTACGAAGTTTCATAACGAAATCATCAACGAATTCTTGGATTTCAGATTCAGTGTAAGTACCACGAGCCAAGTCACGTTCAGCGTAGATATCCAAAACGATTGGCACACGTCCAAGAGAAGTAGCAGCACCGTTGATCACACGGCAGACAGCCATGAAGGCGATGTTTGTCCATTGGATTGCTTCTTTTGTATCGAAGGCAGGACGACGTACGTCTACACCATAAAGGTCACCCAATTTAACAACTTCTTGAAGTGCTTGGTATTGAAGGTTTACTTCTTCACGAAGACGGATTGATTCTTCATCGATTTCAGTAATCGCGTTCCAGTCGTTTGCTTTTTCAGCCATCAAGTAGTCAGCTCCGTAAAGGGCCAAACGAGCATAAACCCCGATGATACGTCCACGTGAGTATGCATCTGGAAGACCAGTTACAGTGTGAGCGTGACGTGCACGACGGATGTTTGTAGTATAAGCACGGAAAATACCGTCGTTAACTGTTGTTACATATTTAGTGAAGATTTCATGCACAGCTGGATCTGGTTCATATCCATTTTCTTTCAAAGTAGTTTCCGCCATACGGATACCACCACGAGGCATGAAGTTCAATTTGAACAATTCATCGTTTTGGATACCGAAGATGACTTCATTTTCTTTGTCGATGTATCCAGCTGCGATATCAGCGATAGAAGTTGGACGAGTATCGTATGGGAAACGAGTTTCTTCGTAGTGTGCTTTTGTTTCTTCAACAATCTTCTTGATGTGAAGAGAACGTTCAGTTGGTCCAGCTAGGAAGCTTTCGTCTCCATCATAAGGAGTGTAGTTAGCTTGTACAAAGCGTGAGACGCTGGCTCTTTCTTTCCAGTCTTCCCCTTGGAAGCCTTCCCAGGCTTTGTCAAAAATGTCTTGTGCTTCAACAACTGTTTTAACAACCATGTTTAAATCCTCTTATATCTTTCTAGCAACAAATCTGTTGCACTTACAATAGTAGTATACCACATAGAAATCGGTTTCACAAAGGGAATAACAAAAAGATTTTGGATTCTTTTATAATACAGAAAGGCATATATGGATAAACTGTATTATATTTTTGTCTTGGGAGAGGTGAAAATTAGTAGGAAAAAATCGGTGATAGGGATATAATGAAAGAGGAGGTTGCCCATGCTCATATTTCCTTTAGTAAATGATACGAGTCGTAAGATCATTCATATCGATATGGATGCCTTTTTTGCGTCCGTTGAAGAGCGCGACCATCCTGAATTGAAGGGAAAGCCTGTCATCATTGGCCATGATCCTCGTTTGTCTGGCGGAAGAGGAGTGGTATCGACCTGCAATTACGAAGCCAGAAAGTATGGGGTCCATTCGGCTATGAGTTCCAAAGAGGCCTATGAACGGTGTCCTCAGGCAGTGTTCATCCCTGGTAACTACGAGAAGTATCAGGCAGTCGGTCTCCAAGTCAGAGAAATTTTTAAACGCTATACCGATCTGATTGAGCCCATGAGCATTGATGAAGCCTATCTGGATGTGACCAACAATAAGCTTGGTCTTCAGTCTGCTGTCAAAGTAGCCCGCTTGATTCAGCATGATATTTGGAATGAATTGCACTTAACTGCTTCTGCCGGAGTTTCCTACAATAAGTTTCTAGCAAAAATTGCCAGTGATTACCAGAAACCTCGGGGACTGACCGTCATTTTACCCGAGCAAGCTCAAGATTTTTTAAGTCAGCTAGATGTAGCTAAGTTTCATGGTGTGGGAAAACGGACAGTGGAGCGACTTCATGATTTGGGAATTTATACAGGTGCAGATCTCTTAGAAGTGCCGGAAATGACTCTCATCGATCACTTCGGTCGCTTTGGTTTTGATCTCTATCGAAAGGCTCGGGGAATTCATAATAGTCCGGTTAAGAGCAATCGCATTCGTAAGTCCATTGGGAAGGAACGCACCTATCGAAAATTGTTGGTGGCCGAGGATGATGTGCTAAAAGAACTAGCCAACCTATCTGAAAAGGTAGCGAGCAGTTTGGCCAAGCATCAGAAAATCGGCAAGACCTTGGTGCTCAAGATTCGTTATGCCGATTTTACGACCTTGACTAAGAGACGAAGTTTAGAGGAAGCAACCAGAGACCCTGAAGTCATTCAGAGAGTGGCCCAGGAGCTCTACCAGAGTCTAGAGAGTAATCCCTCAGGTATTCGCCTTTTAGGGGTGACCCTCACTAATTTTTCTTCCGAGTCTCAGGAATTCCATGAAGGATCTCTAATAGAAGAAACCCCGTAGGTATACTTGACCTACGGGGAATTTTTTACTAATTTTTAAAGAAGTTCTGAATATCTTCCTCTGTGAGGCCGATCATGGGATCAATGCTTAAGTAATTGTCCTCTGTTAATCGATAGCTTCGCTGAGAAGGTTGGGAATCAGGTGAGTCGGAGTGGTTTTCAACTGAGACAGGCTCCCTTTGGGGCTCTGTTTTTTTTATGGGCTCTTCCAGGTGGACAGGGCTCTGTGAGGCAGAGTCTCTACCTTGAGGGGTCCCATCCGAAAAACGCTCAATCAGAAAGGTTTTGCGAGCAGTTCCAGTATTCCTTGTCGCAAAGTCAAATGCGGTGTATTCTCCTAGGAGAATAAGCTTGCTTTTGGAACGGGTGATGGCCGTGTAGATCAGATTGCGTTGGAGCATGCGCCGACTCTGATTGGTCAAGGGCAGAATGACCACAGGAAATTCGCTTCCCTGTGATTTGTGGATGCTCATAGCATAAGCCAGGCGAATCTTGTACCATTCATTGCGGGGGTAGACCAATTCATTGCCATCAAATTGGATGGTGAGTTCATCTTGCTTGGATTCGGTATACTTAGCTGGCAAAAGGTCGGTGATGTAGCCAATATCTCCGTTAAAGACATTGCTTTCAGCATCATTGACCAGGTGGATGACCTTGTCACCATTTCGATACTGGCAATCCAATGCTTGAAAGAATAGAGCATCTGTTTCTAATGGATTGAGAAGCTCTTGCATGAGACTGTTTATTTGATCAATACCTGCAGAACCTCGATACATCGGAGCGAGGACCTGGATGTCTCGAGCCGGAATGCCGTTGCGAAGGGCAGCGCTGGTAATTTTTTCAATCATGGGAGCGATGAGCTCACTCGGCGCTTCAAAGTAGGAACGATCAGGTTTTTTCTCTGTGAAATCAGGAGGCAGTTGGCCTTTGCGAATCTGACTGGCCAAAGTGACGATGGTCGAATCCTCACTTTGACGGAAGATGTGTTCCAGTTTGACTTGAGGAATGCTTGGAATCTGTAGGAGATCGGACAGGACTTGTCCAGGACTCACAGAAGGGAGTTGATCCGCATCACCAACGATTAAGAGTTTGGTATTGGAGGAGATGTTGCTGAGGAGCTGATTGGCCAGCCAAGTATCCACCATAGAGAATTCATCGACAATGATAAAATCCGCATCGAGATAATCGTCCAAGTGACTCGTGTCGTCGTCTCCCGTCATTCCTAAGTGACGATGAATGGTGGCGCTCGGAAGACCCGTCAGTTCACTCATTCGACGGGCTGCTCGACCGGTTGGAGCAGCTAAGAGGATTGGTAATTGAGATTTCTTGCGAAGGTCTAATTGGTGCAGGCGGGCATAGGTCCCGATGATCCCATTGATAACAGTTGTTTTCCCCGTTCCTGGTCCACCTGTAAGGACAAAGACCTTTTGCTGGATGGCTTCTTGGATAGCCTTCCGTTGGATGGGGTCGTAGTGAATGTGGAGTTCATCTTCAATGTCATCAATCGTTTGTTCGATTTTTTCTGGGTCGAAAGATTCTTGCTTTCCTTTTTCTAGCAGGCGACCGATATGGCTTCGGATCCCTTCTTCTGCAAAGAAGAGGCTGTTGTTGAAAATCTTAGTGTCAATGTTTTGCACCTTGTCTTCTTCGATGAGACTGGCCAATTCTTGGGCGACGCTGGCTGGATCGAGCTCGACTGGACGAGAAGCTTCTAAGAGTTGGATGGTGGCTTGGAGCAATTCTTTGGCTTCAACGTAGGTGTCGCCTGTTTCTAAGGAGAGGGTTAAAAGACTATGAGCCAGTCCAGCTCGGAAGCGTTCAGGAGCATCACTGGCAATCCCTAATTCTTCTGCTAATTGGTCAGCAATCTTAAAGCCCATTCCTTGAATATCTTCGACCAGTTGATAAGGAGCCGATTCGACGATTTGCAAGGTTTCTTCCTTGTAGAAATCTTGGATTTGGAAGGCTAGTTTATTAGGGATGCCATAGTTAGCAAGTTGGGCGAGGACCCGTTCCGTACCATAGTTGAGCTGTAGTTTTTCGACAAAGGCCTCGCGATTCTTTTTAGAAAGTCCGGAGATAGAGGCTAGCTTTTCAGGTGCTTGCAGAATTTTATCAATGGTATCCTCGCCATAGAGATCCACGATTTTTTGGGCCGTTTTGAGTCCGATACCTTTAAAATGATCACTAGAAAAGTATTTCACCAAGCCTTTGCTTGTGGGTTTGGCTCGTTCATAGCGATTCATTTGCAACTGTTGGCCATATTTCGGATGATGGACCAGTTCTCCCCAGAAGGTATAATCTTCTCCTTCGACGATATCTGCCATCGTTCCAGTAACGATAATTTCAAAGTCATCATAGTCCTCTGCATCTGTATCATTGATATCCAACAATAAGATCCGGAAAAAACTACTTTGATTTTCAAAAATGACCCGCTCAATGGTTCCTGAGAAATAGTATTCCATGCAGAGTTTCCTTTTAAGTAATGGTCTGAGAGAGTTTATCTCTCACGAAGATATTGAAAGAGATTGGAACAAGAGTCCCAACCTCATCATGGGTTAATACGTCTGGAATGGAAGGAGTGGCCAAAGGCGAAGAACGGCTTCTCCTTTGATTTGTTCCTTCTTGAAAGCCCCCACCTGGCGGCTATCTTTTGAGACGATCCGATCATCTCCAAGGAGGAGGTATTCGTCGTTTTTCAGTGTTATAGAGAAGGTGGCATTTCCATCTTTATCAACGGTGAAAGCTTCGGCTATCTGTGCCATTTGGCGGAAGAGCTCTCCATTTTCTTCGAATCCTTTTCCAGAATAGGTTGACTGCAATTTATCTTCTTTAAATTTTTGAATGTAGTCTTTCAAGTAAGGCTCGTCAGTTTCTTTGCCGTTGATATAGAGGACATCGTTTTTGTACTCGATGGTTTCTCCAGGAAGTCCAATGACCCGTTTCACGATTTCTTTGGTTTTACCATTCTCTGTTTCACTAGCGACCACAATATCAAAACGGTCGACAGGTAGTTTGTTGATAACGAGAAGGTATTCGCTATCTGCCAAGGTCGGATCCATAGAATGGCCATCGACACGGACAGGCGTCCACAGATAAATACGAGAGAGAATAATGCCCCCAATAATGAGGCCAAAGAGTGCCCATTCTTTCAGGAAAGAAAGGACAGGATTAGTTGGTTTTTTTGAACGTTTCATGCTTTATCTTTCTATCAATTTTTTTGCTTTTTCTGTATTCTTAAAATGAAGTTTGGCACTGTAGTCAAGGGCTTGAATACCATAGGTCTGTAATAGTTGAGCAGCTACCTTGTCTGAAGGCGTACCAGCTCCACTAGGAAGGGTGTAGCCGAGTTCTTGACTCAAATCTTCCAGATTTTGGAGGAAGAGGTCACGGGCAATAATGGAACTCACAGCTACCGCCATGTATTTTCCTTCGGCCTTCTCTTCTAGGGTGACGACTTGTGGGACCTGATTCGCTTCTGCTTGAACATAGCGATCATAGTTTTTTTTGGTCGTAAAGGCATCCACCACAATCTTTTGAGCTTTTGCACCTTGTTGCAAGAGCAAATAAATAGCTTGATTGTGAAGGGCAACTTTGACAGATACTGCATTGTAGCCAGAGGCGATGACCTGATTGTATTTTTTAGGTGTCAGCAGTAAGGCCTGATGCGGGATTTCTTTTTTGAGGATTGGTGCGAGAGCTCGAATTTTTCGATCATCTAAGGTTTTAGAATCCCCAACACCTAGACTTTTTAAGCGGGCATGTTGCTTCGGGCTGACCAGTGAAGCCACGACGGCAAGCCCTCCAAAGTAAGAGCCATTTCCAACTTCATCCGTTCCGATTAAGGGGAAGTCTTGTCCGGCAAATGCTTGGTCTATCGGATCTTGTTGGTAACCGAAGAAGGCAGCATAGCGCGTCGCCTGACTACCTTGGAGGACAACCTTTCCTGATGTGTAAATCGAAATGGTTGCACCAGGTGCCTTGAAAAAATAATGGATATAAGGATTTTTTGAAGGTAGTAGGTGGTCTTGGTGCTGACGAACAAATGCTTGGATGTCCTCGTTTTGAGGGGACAATGTAATTGTTTCCATAGCCCTTATTGTATCATAAAAGCTAGATGAAAGGCCAGAAAAAGACCAGTCGAATTTAGTCTGAAAGAACTTCTTTTAGGCTTGTTTCAATTGCTTGAGGATCGGTTTTTGAAGAGAAGCGGTGGATGACTTGGCCTTGGCGATCGATCAATAATTTGGCGAAATTCCATTCAATGCGGGAGCCCAAGGGACCACTAGCTTGTTCTTTTAACCATTGGTAGAGGGGGCTGGCTTCTTTCCCATTGACTTTTATTTTTGCGAAACGTGGGAAGCTAGTTTGGTAATGGAGGCTACAAAATTGATTAATCTCCTCCGCACTACCCGGTGCTTGGCCCATAAATTGATTGCATGGAAAGTCAAGGATTTCAAATCCTTGGTCATGGTAGCGTTCATAGAGTTCTTGCAATCCCTGGTATTGAGGCGTCAGACCGCAACCAGTTGCTGTGTTGACGATGAGGAGTACTTGGCCTCGGTATGATTCGAGGGAGAAGGGGCTCCCATCTTGGGCCATTACGGTGAAATCATAGATAGTCATTTTACACGTCCTTTCCTACTTTCTCTATTGTATCACGCTTGAGTCGAAAAAAGTTAAACCGTGGCCCTAGTGTCCGGTATTTCCTATGGGAAGGGGATTTTCCTACTGACAAGCGGGCTAGATTTTGATATAATATCGTGAGGTGATTTTTTATGTCCAGCTTAAATAGATACAAATTTACTTTCGGTAATAAATCGCTGACTCTTACAACTAATCATGATAATCTCTTTATGGAAGAGGTTGAACGGGTCGCGAAAGAAAAATATGAAGCTATTAAAGAACAAATGCCAGCTGCTGATGATGAGACCCTGGCCATTTTACTAGCAATCAATAGTTTGTCAACACAATTGAGTCGTGAGATTGAGTTTGACGATAAGGAAAAAGAATTGGAAGATTTCCGTCGCAAGGCCCTAGATGGCCTGGTCGGTAGATCATCTAATTAAGGGGAGTTGCATGATTTCAATCCTGATTTTATTCATCCTAGCTTGGAGTTTTTATATTGGGTATTCACGAGGGATTTTGCTTCAAGGATATTATTTTTTAACCATGATTGTGGCCATGTTGGTCGCAGGATCAGGCTATCAGTCCTTGGCAAAAACCATTAGTCTATGGATCCCATTTTCGAGTGCAACACAAGCTTCAAAAAACTATTTTTATGGTGCAGATCAACTCTTTCACTTAGACAAAGTTTTTTACGCCGGTTTAGCTTATTTCATCTTGTTTGTTTTAGTCTATGCGATGGGTCGAGTGATTGGACTCTTTATTCCCTTGATTCCAACGCCTGAAAAATGGGAGGAGTATCCGTTTCAGATTGCCAGTGGTGTGTTAGCTGTTCTAGTAACCTACTTTGTTCTGCAAATGGGATTCACGATTTTATCAACCATTCCCATGGCAGCCATTCAAGATCGACTCCATGGAAGTTTCCTCATTCGATTTATGGTGCAGCATAGCCCCCTTACAGCAGGCCTCTTGAAACAACTTTGGGTTGTAAAGATCTTAGGTGTGTAATCACTTCTCATCATGTCTAACAGTTCATGAGAGTTATTATAGAAAGGAAGGGGAGGCTTAGACCAAAATTAGCCTCCTTTTCTGTTGTGGAGAAACATGAATCAAAAAATTCTCGAAACCTTAGAGTTTCAAAAAGTCAAAAACTTAGTAGAACCTTATTTGCAAACGGAGCAGGGCGAAGTGGAGTTGCAGGAATTAGCTCCACTTGCCAAAAAAGAAGCAATTGAAACCGCCTTTCTTGAAATGGCGGATATGGCTCAGATCTTTGTGGAGCATCCGCACTTTAGCGTGCCCACCATCCAAGAAATTCGTCCAGTAACCAAACGTTTAGAACTAGAAACATCGCTCAATATCGATGAATTGTTAGCGGTGAAGAAAGTCCTGCGCGTGACCCATGAATTGCGAAATTTTTATGATGAATTAGAAAATGTCCGCTTGGAAAAACTGGATCGGATATTTGAAAATCTAGTCGACCTTCCACAGTTGCAGGGAAGTCTCCATGCCATTAATGAGGCAGGATTTATTGAAAACTTTGCCAGTGAAACCTTGGCCAAAATTCGTCGGCGTATTCAAGAGAATGAACACCAAGTGCGAGACATTCTACAAGAATTGTTGAAGACCAAGTCCGAAATGCTGGCTGATCAGGTCGTAGCGAGTCGGAATGGACGAAATGTCTTGCCAGTCAAAAACACCTACCGCAACCGGATTGCCGGTGTGGTGCACGATATTTCAGCCAGTGGAAATACCGTCTATATCGAACCTCGAGCGGTCGTCAATCTTAATGAAGAAATTGCCAACCATCGTGCAGATGAACGCTTCGAGATGCTCCGGATCTTGGAAGAAATTTCAAACCTCCTTCGTCCTCATGCGGGGGAAATCCGGAACAATGCTTGGCTGATCGGTCATATTGACCTCGTTCGGGCCAAACATCGCTTTTTACAGGACCGGAAAGGGACTATTCCAACCTTATCAGATCAAGGGGAGATTCAGCTCTTGCAGGTGCGCCACCCCTTGATTGAGAAGGCTGTTCCCAATGATATCCACTTTGGTAAAGACCTCACAGAGATTGTGATTACCGGACCAAATACGGGTGGGAAGACCATCATGCTCAAGACCTTGGGACTAGCCCAATTAATGGCCCAGTCAGGATTACCAATCCTAGCGGACGCTGGGAGTAAGGTGGCTGTCTTCACACAAATCTTCTCTGATATCGGGGATGAGCAGTCGATCGAGCAAAGCTTATCTACCTTCTCCAGTCACATGACCAATATTGTCTCTATTTTGGAGCAGGTCGATGAGGAATCCTTGGTCTTGCTGGATGAGTTGGGAGCTGGAACGGATCCTCAGGAAGGAGCTTCACTGGCGATCGCCATCCTAGAAGATCTCCGCTTACGAGGGATCAAGACCATGGCAACCACCCACTATCCAGAACTCAAAGCCTATGGGATTGAGACTCTTGGTGTCCAAAATGCCAGCATGGAATTTGATACGGACAGCCTGCGTCCGACCTATCGATTTATGCAGGGGGTACCAGGACGTTCCAATGCCTTTGAAATCGCGCGTCGTCTAGGCTTGTCAGAAGTGATTGTTCGTCAAGCGCAGGGGTTGACCAATCAGGATCGAGATGTCAACCGCATCATTGAAAAGTTAGAAGCTCAGACCCTAGAAAGTCGCAAACGCCTCGAATCCATCCGAGATGTCGAACAGGAAAATCTGAAATTCAACCGCGTCCTCAAGAAATTGTACAATGAGTTGACCCGAGAGCGGGAAACAGAGCTCAACAAGGCGCGTAAAGAAGCGCAAGAAATTGTAGATCTTGCTCTAGCAGAAAGCGACCAGATTTTGCAAGGTCTCCATGCCAAATCGCAACTCAAGCCCCATGAAATTATTGAAGCCAAGTCTCAGTTGAAGAAATTGGCCCCAGAAACGGTCGACCTATCGAAAAACAAGGTCTTGAAACAGGCTAAGAAAGCCCGTGCTCCAAAAGTCGGAGACGAGATCTTGGTCATCAGCTATGGACAAAGAGGAAGTCTTACCAAGCAGCTCAAGGATGGTCGCTGGGAAGCCCAAGTGGGTCTGATCAAGATGACCTTGGAAGAAAAAGAATTTAATCTGTTAAAAGCTGACAAAGATGCTTCACAACCGAAAAAACGCCAGGTCCACGTCGTCAAACGTTCCAATGCCAATGGACCTCGGGCTCGCTTGGACCTTCGTGGCAAACGGTATGAGGAAGCCATGGAAAAATTGGACAGCTTTATCGACCAAGCCCTTCTCAATAATATGGCCCAAGTCGATATCATCCACGGTATCGGAACAGGGGTCATCCGGGAAGGAGTTACCAAGTACCTCCGTCGCAATAAGCATGTCAAAAGCTTCGAGTACGCTCCTCAAAATGCAGGAGGAAGCGGAGCGACAATTGTGACCTTTAAATAAGCAAAGAGTCAGTCGTGCCTTTTAATCAGGCACGCTTTTTGCTATAATACAGTCAGTTTAAACGGAAAGAAGGAAAGCATATGACCCCTAATCGTTCGTCCGATTCTTGTACTACCATACTTGTCGGAAAAGATGCCAGTTATGATGGTTCAACCATTGTAGCTCGCACTGAAGACTCTCAAAACGGAGTGTTTACTCCTAAGAAATTTATCGTTGTTCAACCTGAGGACCAGCCTCGTCATTATCGGTCGGTCCTATCTTCTTTTGAGATAGACCTGCCTGATAACCCTGTTCGTTACACAGCTGTTCCAGATGCTATTCCTAAGGATGGTATCTGGGGAGAAGCAGGGATCAATCGTTACAATGTGGCCATGAGTGAGACAGAGACCATTACGACCAATAGCCGGGTCTTGGGTGCGGATCCTTTGGTGGAAAGTGGCATTGGGGAGGAAGACATGCTGACCTTGGTTCTTCCTTATGTCCAGACTGCCCGAGAAGGAGTGCTTCGCTTGGGGAAATTCCTAGAAGAATACGGAACCTATGAGTCTAATGGAGTGGCTATCAGCGATGTCCATGAAATCTGGTGGTTGGAAACTATCGGAGGTCATCACTGGATGGCCCGCCGTGTACCAGACGATGCCTATGTGACCAATCCCAATCAATTGGGAAGTGACTGCTTTGAGTTTGATCGCCCAGAAGAGTTTTTATGTGATCCAGACTTGAAAGATTTTGTGGAACGCCATCACCTGGCCTTGGATTTTGACGGTTCGTCCTTTAACCCTCGTTATGCTTTTGGGAGCCAAAGAGACAAGGACCGCCATTACAACACGCCACGGGCTTGGGATATTCAACGGTTCCTCAACCCAGAAGTGGAGCAAGATCCTCGTTCCTTCTTCCTTCCTTGGTGTCAAAAACCTTACCGCAAGATTACGATTGAAGATGTCAAATATGTCCTCAGCAGTCACTACCAGGATTCAGCCTATGATCCTTACGGTTTAGAAGGGGATAGTCATAGTCGTCGGCCCTTCCGTACCATTGGTATTAACCGGACCAGTCAGACGGCCATTCTCCAATTGCGGCCAAATCGTCCTCAAGAGACAACCGGGATTCAATGGCTTTGCTATGGGTCTATGCCCTTCAATACGGCGGTTCCATTCTTTACCCAGGTCGATACGACTCCGGATTATTTTGCCAACACGACAGAAAAAGTGACGACAGATTCCTTCTATTGGACCAATCGGATCATTGCTGGTCTGGCAGATGCCCACTATAGTCATCATGTTGGAGATTTAGAAGATTACCAAGAAAGCACTATGGCCCTGGGCCATGCCCGGATTGGACGAGTGGATCAAGCCTTGGCAGCAGGACAAACTGTTGACTTCGAAAGAGAAAATCAGGAAATGAGTGATCAGATTCAAGAAGCGACGGATCGCTTATTGGATAAGATCTTGTTGGATGCTAGCAACCTGATGACCAACCATTTCTCTTTGAGTGACTAGTTGAGTTAAGCTGTACTATTTTCATGATAATTTCTGAAAATATTGACCTTCTTTTCAACTTATGCTAAAATAGAACAAATTGAACATCATACCGGATGAAGTTTTTCAGAAGTAGGGCCTTCCTATGACTGTGAAATGGACGGAACTCTGGAGAGACCGTAAAGGCACCGAAGGGGCAAGGTAGAGCATTCTACTCAAACTCTCAGGTAAAAGGACAGAGCAAAAGATAGAAGCCTTTTTGGTTTTTATTTGGAGCACCAGAGTACATGTTTTGACATGTGCTCTTTCTTTTTCTCCTTGGATGATTGGATAGATGATGTGGAGGAAGTGGATGGCTATCCCTTTCTAAAGCTAGACAAATGATAAAAGGAGAAATAGATAAGGATGACAAATTGGTTGGCGTTTTTTAAACAAGTAGATAATGTGGTCTGGGGGGCTCCCCTTTTGATCCTCTTGGTGGGGACTGGGATTTATCTGAGCTTCCGCTTGGGCTTGCTTCAAGTTTTTCGTTTACCCCAAGCCTTTCGGCTCATTTTTACAGAAGATCAAGGAGAAGGGGATATCTCTAGCTTCGGAGCCTTGGCAACAGCCTTGGCAGCGACAGTTGGGACAGGAAATATTGTCGGAGTAGCGACAGCGATTCAGACAGGAGGTCCAGGTGCCCTCTTTTGGATGTGGATGGCGGCCTTCTTTGGGATGGCGACCAAGTATGCAGAAGGTTTGTTGGCCATTCGCTACCGGACCAAGGATGACAATGGTCATATTTCTGGTGGTCCGATGTACTACATTCTCCATGGGATGGGGGAAAAATGGCGTCCCCTTGCCATCTTCTTTGCATTGGCAGGTGTTTTGGTGGCTCTCTTTGGGATTGGAACCATGACCCAGGTGAATGCCATTACGGGCTCTTTGAAGACTAGTTTTCAACTTTCTCCTCAAGTCGCTAGTCTGGTCATTGCAGGAATCGTTTCGGCTGTCATATTTGGGGGAATTCATTGGATTTCCAAGGTTTCCGAAAAGGTGGTTCCTTTTATGGCTGCAGCCTATATCTTCGCGACAGTTTACATTATTGTCTTGAATATGGACCAAGTGCCGACCGTTCTATCTCAAGTTTTCCAAGGTGCTTTTACAGGAACCGCGGCTATCGGTGGTTTTTCAGGAGCCTTGGTGAAAGAGGCGATTCAAAAAGGGGTGGCGCGTGGAGTTTTCTCCAATGAGTCAGGACTGGGATCGGCACCGATTGCAGCAGCTGCAGCGAAGACGGAAGAGCCAGTGGAGCAAGGTTTGATTTCTATGACCGGGACCTTCATCGATACCATAATTATTTGTAGCCTAACTGGTCTAGCTATTTTAGTATCTGGCCAGTGGACAACAGTGGGGCAAGTTGGGAGTGATTTGACCCAACAGGTCTTTATCTCGACCTTTGGCCACATCGGTGGGATCATTCTGACTCTTTGTTTGGTCTTGTTTGCGACGACGACCATTTTGGGTTGGTCTTATTATGGTGAACGCTGTGTCGAATTTTTGGCGGGTGTCAAACTCATTCCCTATTACCGTCTTCTGTTTATCCTGATGGTGGGGGTAGGAGGCTTTCTTCAGTTAGAGTTGGTCTGGATCATTGCCGACATTGTGAATGGACTGATGGCCTTGCCGAATCTCATCGCCTTGTTAGCCTTATCGCCTATTGTTCTAAAGGAAAGCAAACGATATTTTAAGAAAAAGAAATAGACCAGATCGTGTGATCTGGTCTTTCTGTCTTAATAGCGTTTTTCTTTGGGCCAATCTTTCATTTCAGAAATGGCTGTAAAGAGGACGTCTGTCGATGAGTTAAGGGCTGTTTCACAAGAATCTTGGATAACGCCAATAATGAAGCCCACACTGACCACTTGCATAGCGATATCATTGTCGATACCAAAGAGGCTGCAGGCGACAGGAATCAAGAGGAGGGAACCACCGGCTACTCCAGAAGCCCCACAGGCTGAAACAGCTGCAACGATACTGAGGACCAGGGCAGTCCCAAAATCGACCTGAATGCCTAAGGTGTTGACAGCAGCTAGGGTCAGGGTATTAATGGTAACGGCAGCTCCGGCCATATTAATAGTAGATCCCAGAGGGATAGAGACCGAGTAAGTATCAGGGTTAAGACCTAGTTCCTTACAGAGCTTCATATTGACAGGGATGTTAGCAGCAGAGCTTCTAGTAAAGAAAGCAGTCAGTCCACTGACTCGTAGACATTTGAAGACGAGCGGATAAGGATTTTTGCGAATCATGATGTAGACAAAAATCGGGTTGATGACTAGAGCGACGAAGAACATGGTGCCAACCAAGAGAAGTAAGAGGAGGCCATAGCTTTTAAGTCCATCAAATCCTTGTCCTGCAATCGTTGTATAGACTAAGCCAAGAATCCCAAATGGCGCAAGGTTAATGATCCATTCGACAATCTTGGAAGTGATATCTGCCAGGGTTTGAAGGAGGTCCTTGCTGTGCTCACTCGCTTCTCTCATAGCAACACCAAAGACGACGGCCCAGGATAGAATCCCGATATAATTAGCCTGAATAAGGGCGTTGAGCGGATTGTCCACGATTTTTAAGAGAAGGTTGCTGATGACTTCCCCTAGTCCATCGGGAGAAGTTCCTTCAGCACTAGTTCCTGTTAAAGAAATGGTAATAGGAAAGAGATAGTTCACCAGGACCGCTACCAAGGCTGCCGCAAAAGTTCCCAGGAGGTAGAGGACAATGACTGATTTCATATTGGTTTGGGTTCCCTTTTGGTGCTGGGAGAGGGCGTTAGCGACAAGGGCGAAGACTAGAAGAGGAGCAATAGCCCGCAAACCTCCTACAAAGATTTCCCCTAATAGACCAATTGCAGATGCTTGAGGAAGCAGGAGAGCTAAAAGGGCTCCAACGAAGATTCCGATTGCAATCCGCTTCATCAGATTGGTTTTGTTCCAAGTTTGAATGAGTCGTTTAACCATAAGGACCTCCTTTATTGAAAGTTTACCGTCCATTATACGATAGTTAAATCTTAAAATCAAGGTGAGTACAGGAGGAGGTTACTGGTTCTAAAGGTTAAAATCTGATATAATCAAACTAGGAAAAAGAGAGAAGGAGAGTGATAGAAGGTATGAAAAACATTTTTTCTCGCTATATCAGTCAGTTTGATTGGACCAAGATGATGGATGAATTGGTTTCGAAATTGATTTCGCTAGCTATCTTATTCGTCTTATTTTTACTTGCAAAAAAACTAATCCATAGTTTGGTGAAACGCATCTTGAAGCCTTCTCTGAATTATGTAGGCCAAGACGAAGCGCGTAGGAATACTATTTTAAGGCTGGTAGAGAGTCTGTTGAATTACTGTCTCTATTTTATCCTGATCTACTGGATTCTTTCTATCTTGGGCTTGCCAGTCTCTAGTCTCTTAGCAGGTGCTGGAATTGCAGGGGTTGCCATTGGGTTAGGAGCACAGGGCTTCCTATCAGACTTGGTCAATGGGTTCTTTATTCTTCTGGAACGTCAGATAGACGTCGGGGATACCGTTCGTTTGACCAATGGTCCGATCACCATCGCTGGAACCGTATCTAGTGTGGGCATTCGGACGACCCAGGTGCGAGATGCAGATGGGACTTTGCATTATGTACCCAATCGCAATATTATGGTTGTCAGCAATCTCTCTCGGGGGAACCAGCGCGTCCTCATCGATATGCCGATTTCTGCTCAGACAGATCTGGATAAGATTTATCAAATCTTCCAGCAAGTCAACGATGAACAAGCCCAGAAGCATCCAGAAATCTTAGATGGTCCAACGATTTTAGGGCCTCAAATCGAGAAAGGGACAGGCCGTTATTCCTTCCGCGTCGCCATGATGGTCCAGTCGGGAAGCCAAGTGGCCATCTACCATCTTTATTACAAACTCTATCATGATGCCCTCTTACAACATGGCATCGAGATTCCAACTACTTTCTCTGTCACACCTTAACAAAAAAAGACCTATTGGTCTTTTTTTAGAATGTAGACAAACTTTTTTACTTAAAATAACTAGATAATATTTTAAAAAAAATTTCTATTACTTTGAATCTTTTAAGTAGATATAAAACTTTCCGCCGTGAAAAAAGTGCTTGAAATACAGTGATTTCAAGCACTCGGAATTATTGAGACCTTAGGCTCAATAATTAGTCATGGAACTTCGTAGAAGTTCGCTGGCGTCCGTACTCACCTAAGGAAAGTTTTTAAAAATACTTTTTTCTTATTCTAAAATAAGCATGCCATCTTTGACAGCGAAAGGATCCTTCGGATTGATCCGATCGTAAAACATAATGCCATTGATGTGGTCAATTTCGTGTTGGACCACAATGGAGTTGTAGCCTTTGAGTTTGATACGGTGCTTTTCTCCTGTCTTGTCATAGTAGTCTACTGTTACGCGAGCGTGGCGAACCACATAACCAGGAACGTTGCAGTCTACAGAGAGACACCCTTCCCCATCTCCTAGAGCCGCATCTTGGACTGAGTGGGAGACAATTTTAGGATTGTACATGACTTCTTGGATGGAGTAGGCTTCTTTTGGAGGATTTCCTTCTTCGTCCTCTGGATTTGGGACGAGAACGGCAATGATGCGCTTAGAAATGTCCAACTGAGGGGCAGCGAGTCCAACTCCACCTCGGAGACCCAATTTTTCTGCCATGACAGGATCCTGTGAATGGTGCAAGAACTGCATCATTTTTTCCCCTAGGATGATGTCTTGATCTGACAGTGGGAAAGTGACCTCTTCAGCGATAGCACGTAAAGTTGGGTGGCCTTCGCGGATAATATCATTCATATCAATTAGATGGGCAGCTTTTGTAATGGTTTCGATTGCAGACATGTTCTCATTCACTCCTTTTTTCTAGAAACCATCATATCATAATTCCTTTTAGAATGAAAGTTTCCCAATTGATTGAGGGATGCTAATGGACTAGACGGACTATAAACTAGAAAAGGGAAGAATCCTAGTCCGGTTCATGGTATAATGATAAGAAGAATGAAGGAGACAAGCATGCGTCTAGATAAATATTTAGTGGACTGTGGAGTGGGAAGCCGGACAGAGGTCAAGCAAGTCCTCAAGCAAAAAAAGATTCAGGTCAATGGAAAGGTGGAAACCTCTGCCAAGATTCATATTGATCCGGATAAAGATCAAGTGACCTATCTGGGAGAAAGTTTATTCCATGAGGAATTTGTTTATTATCTACTCAATAAACCCAAAGGGGTTATTTCAGCAACGGAAGACGACCGCCATCAAACAGTCTTAGATTTGTTAGATGACACGGCCAGACATAAGGAAGTCTTTCCTGTCGGACGGCTAGATATCGATACCCATGGCTTACTCCTCTTGACCAATAATGGTAAGTTGGCTCATGCCATGCTATCGCCTAAGAAGCATGTGGACAAGGTCTACCGTGCTCAAGTAGCTGGAATCATGACTCTGGAAGATGTCGTCCGCTTCAAAGAAGGAATAGAATTGAAGGATTTCACCACATTGCCAGCGGAGTTGGAAATGTTGGAGGTTGATCAAGAAGCTAAAAGTTGCTTGGTTCAGATCCGCATCGCTGAAGGCAAATTCCACCAGGTCAAGCGCATGGTCGCGGCTTGTGGAAAGGAAGTCACCGACCTTGAGCGGATTTCCATGGGGCCATTGAGTCTAGATCCTGCTCTCAAATTGGGGGAGTGGCGTAGGCTCCAGCCTTCTGAATTGGCGTCTTTAGAGGTCTTTGGGATCCCATTATAAACAAAGGGAAAGCTAGCAAACCGAGGAAACGGGGCTAGTTTTTTGCTTGTATCAAAAAAATGAATGTTACAGACAAAAAATATATAAAATTGCTTGTACTATCAAAGCAAATCAATTATAATGAGAAAAGATAGGTTTTGTAAAAATCTGTAATAGGTAATGGTCTTCATTCCTGACTGGACTTATCTAGTAAACGTAAAAAAGGAGAAAAATCGTTTATGAAAAAGTGGCTCTTTGCTGTTGTGACAACAGTTGCCTTGTTTTTATTAGCAGCTTTAGGATTTGCTAAACCCAATGGGGTTACTAAAGTACATGCCGATACAATCAATGATGTTGTAAGCTCTGTGAACATCTCTAAATCGACTGGCGGTGACTTAACAGAACCACTCGGTGTTTGGGAAAGTTTTAATGTTGAAGCAAACTTTGTTTTACCGAACGGTCGTGTAAAAGCAGGCGATCAGACGGTCATCCAACTTGGAGATGGTTTTAAGGTCTTTGAAACAGATACCATTGACTTATTGGATCCAAATGGTCAAAAAGTTGCAACTGCGACAGTAGACGATCAACGAAAAGTCATCACGGTTACCTATACAGACTATCCTGAAAAAATGGCCAATGTAACAGGGAAATTGCGTTTCTTTGCTCGTGTGGACCACTCCGTGATTAAGGGAAATACAACACTTGATTTTACACTTTCAGTTGATAAAACAGTCATTTCAGGTGGAAAGGTTGAATACAAAGGAGTCAATCCAGGTGAGTATCCTCCAACTCCAGAGGTCTTTAGCAAATGGGGCTGGACCAACTCAGACGATAAATTGAAATTGACTTATACCTTGAACATCAACCAAGGTCACACTGCCCTCCATAATATTGATATTAAGGACCAATTGGCCTTTACAGATGGAAAAATCAAGGTAGATTCTGTTAACATTCATACAGGAACTTGGAAAATCAGTGACGAAGATGGTGCCTATCATTTGCGGGATACCACAAATGTGACTAAGAATTATTCTCCGGTTGTCAGTGAGGACGGTCGTTCACTAACCGTTCATATCGGGGATCTAGCTCCTGAGCAAGGGATGACCATTCGGTATGATGTGTATTTGGACAAGGTTCCAGCCATCAACACAGAATATAAAAACAATGCAACGATGACTGCCACAGAAGTCAAAGAGCAACATAAAGAAGCAGATATTCTATATCAATTCCTTGAAGGAGACTTCAATGGTGAGAAATATTCATTCACCATCCATAAAAAAGGAGAAAATGGTCAAGCTCTTGCAGGTGCTGTCTTTACTGTGACAGCAGATGAAACTGGTGAGGAAGTCGGAACAATCACTACAGATGAGAACGGTACAGGAACCATCACTGGTTTGACCAAGCGGGCTTATACTATTCAAGAGACTCAAGCTCCAAAAGGGTATGTGATTTCTCAAGAGCCAATCAAGCTCAGTCTGGAAGATTTTGGAAATGAGATTGCAATTTCCCGTGATGTCGTTAACAAAAAAGAAAAAACAAGCGTTTCTGGTCAAAAAACCTGGAATGACGAGGACAACAAAGATGGGAAACGCCCATCATCCATCACCGTTAATCTCTTAGCAAATGGTGTCAAAGTAGCTTCCAAAGAAGTGAAGCCAGATGCGGATGGCAAATGGTTGTACAGCTTCGACAATCTAGATGTTGTAGACGATGCTGGAAATAATATTGCCTACACTGTTTCAGAAGAAGCAATTGAAGGCTATGAAGCGACTGTGGAAGGCTTCAATATTACCAATAACCGTACACCAGAAAAACCAGGAACACCTCCAAGCACACCAAAAGAAGGAAAGAAAAAAGTTCTTCCATCAACTGGTGAAGTTGCTTCCAACGGCTTGCTCGGAGCAAGTGCGCTGTTAGTTCTTGTTGGTGTAGCGATGCTCTTAAGTGGTAAACGTAAAGCTGACTAACAGCTACAATGGAAATAAATAAGGCAATTATCTAAAAAGATAGTTGTTTTTTTCTGTTAAAAGACTTCTAGAATACATGATTCAAAAGAATCGTATTTCTGCTTTTGATGGGAGCATAAGTGTTTGACAGAAAGATGAAATCTTGGTAGAATGAATAGGTCGAATAGACAACTAACTCTTTCTTGGTAGCAGGCTATGCCAAACCTGCCACTCGGATAGAGCATAAAGAAAAGGAGCTTATCATGGCAATCTCAAAAGAGAAAAAAAATGAAATCATTGCACAATACGCACGTCACGAAGGTGACACTGGTTCAGTAGAAGTACAAGTTGCTGTCCTTACTTGGGAAATCAACCACTTGAACGACCACATCAAACAACACAAAAAAGACCACGCTACTTACCGTGGTTTGATGAAGAAAATCGGTCGCCGTCGTAACTTGTTGGCTTACCTTCGTAAGAACGACGTTAACCGTTACCGTGAGTTGATCAACTCTCTTGGACTTCGTCGTTAATTCAAGATACAAAGGCCGTCAAAAGCACAAAGCAAAAATAGAAAAATTGACGAAGAAGCTTCAGCTTCTAGGAGATTTTATCTTTTTTGCCAAGTGCTTAGGCCGTGTTCAATTGAATACAAAAAAGTTAAGTTACTCTATTGTAGAGTAGCTTTTCTTTTTGACTAGAATTATAGTATAATCTTCGGCTGCGGTTCCTAGCATCGTAAGGTAAAATAGGCCAGATCTATCTCCCTTCGGGGAGATTTTTTGTTTTCAGAAGAAATCTAGTACAATCTTCGGTCGTCGCCTTGTCTAGAAACGTTTTATACAGCAAGAAATATGATACAAAGGCCGTCAAAAGCACAAAGCAAAAATAGGAAAATTAACGAAGAAACTTCAGTTTCTAGGAAATTTTATCTTTTCTGCCAAGTGCTTAGGCCGTGTTCGATTGAGCATATCTTGAAAATAAGGCTACTCTAGTTGAATAGCTTTTTTGTTTTCACTAGGATTTTAGCTTGACCTCAAAACAGCTCTCTGAATTCAGAGGGCTTTTTTGTTGTATATTTTGGACAAGATTCATGATTCTGAGTGAGTCGTTTTTCTTGACAGATGTAATTAACGGAGTTACAATAGACGCATCTTAAGAAATAGAGGTTATCGATATGATTGATATTACATATCTAGATGGTGCAAAACAAGAAAGAGTCGTGCATTTTGATTCCTATGAAGAATTTGAACGCTCCCAACAGACCTGCTTGATCGGTGTAGCGGATTACTATCCCGTACAAAAATTGACCTATAATGGGCACGAACTTGATTACCATGGAACTTACGGAGATGTCTTCTTCTATTTGATGAAGCAGGACCTCGATCAATACAAAAACTAAAGGAGAAAAACAATGGCAAAAGCAATTACAGATGCAACATTTGAAGCAGAAACAAAAGAAGGATTGGTCTTGGTAGACTTCTGGGCGACCTGGTGTGGTCCATGTCGTATGCAAGGACCAATCTTGGATAAATTGTCTGAAGAACTTTCAGAAGATGTCTTGAAAATCGTTAAAATGGACGTTGATGAAAATCCAAATACAGCGCGTGATTTCGGCATTATGTCTATCCCTACTCTTCTTTTCAAAAAAGATGGACAAGTGGTTAAACAAGTTGCTGGTGTTCACACTGCAGAACAAATCAAGGCCATTGTGGCTGAGTTGAGTTAAAAGCATAAGCACTCCCATTAATAAAATGGGAGTGCTTTTTTTATATGATAAATTGCAAGAATAAGTGCAACAGTTAGTATTGAAAAGATTGAATGGCCTCTTTCAACTCATCTTGTAAAAAGTCTCTCTGATCAAGTTGAATGTAGACTTCTAACAGACAGGATCTAAGGTTGGAAAATTTATAAAAATCTTCCCTTTCTTCTATTGGAAAGTCAAGCGTTTTTATCCAAGAAGCTACTTGTTCTTGCTCGATTTTCCCTTGCAAAATAGGTTCATAGAGCACTCTAGCTAAACGCCAATCCTCATCATCGGTAAAACGAATTGAAATTCTTTTAAAGATTTGGCCAAGTATGTCCAATCCTTCGTGAACTTTTTTATTGGGAAATTCTGGATGACAAACTACTTCTGTCAAAAGATCAGCTCCATGCGCAAAAGCGTGAACCCAGCCATACTGGCTGGAAAAACCTGTTGTATCCTTTTCTTTTAAAAGATAGTGTAAGCCTTGATCCAGTATAATATATCTTATATCAGCTTTTAATCCCTGATAAAAAATCGATTGTTTGTTGGCATCTGCAGACAAGAGATTGGCATAAATCAGTGCTCTAAAAGAACGATCAAGTGTCGATAGTCCAATCTTGTCAATCTCTTTTTCTACTCCTTCATCGGATATAATCGTCTTAGAAATGAAATGAAACTGTTCTTGTGTAAAGAGTTCTTCTTGAATCCCTCTAGCTAAGCTTGTAAAAACAAGATCATCTCGAATTTCTGGTGAAGGGTCTCCTAAATGTTCCAGCAACCACTGGATTTCTTCTCGACGATAGCTTGGTTTTTCTTCTGTTACTTTACTTTGTAATTCTTGATACATCCCTAGCACCTCTGCATTATTACTAGCTTATTTTAGAGTTAGCTGTAGAGGAGTTTATTCTCCCAACTCTTCACTGTAAGCAATAATCTGATCAACCGTATCAGACAAGAACTGGATGGTATCGCGAAGTGGTTTATCCGTTGAGATATCTGCTCCGATAATCATAGCTGACTCCAGTGGGGTCTTGCTGCCGCCTGATTTGAGGAGATCTAGCCAATCTTTAGCTCCATTTTCGGAGTTCTTCAAATGCAAGTATCCCGCTGTTGAGATAACCAAGCCAGCTGAGTAGGTGTAGCTGTATAGCCCCATGTAGTAGTGGCTCTGGCGCATCCAGGTCAACGCTGCATCGTCATCGATTTCAACAGCGTCACCCCAGAATTCGGTCAGGACTTCCTTCATGATGCTGTTGAGCTTGCTAGCACCGAAGGTGCCACCTTCTTCGATCAAGGTGTAGACCTTGCGTTGGAAGGCTGCTTCCAACAAGTGGGTGATGAAGTTGTGGAAGTAGGTGTCTGTCAAGCGGTGTGCTAGGGCAAAGCGTTTTTGACGAGGATCGTCAAACTGCTGTTCCAAATAGTCGCTGAGGAGGAGCTCGTTAAAGGTAGATGGAGCTTCCACATAGTAGGTTGACATGTGGGCGTTGAAGTAGCTTTGGTTGTTGTCTGAGAAGATGAATTGACCAGAGTGTCCGATCTCGTGGATCAGGGTATAAACATCGCTCATGCGCCCTGTCCAACTCATCAGGACATAAGGATGGACGCGATAGGGGTCAGCCGCATAACCACCGGAATCCTTGCCTTCGTTGGCCGCAAAGTCGACCCAACGTTCGGTTTGGTAGCGGGCGATTTCGCGAGAATATTCTTCACCAAGTGGTGCCACAGATTTCATGACCAAGTCATAAGCGTCATCAATGGTGACATCTGGGTTGAGCGCGCTGTCCAAGTCCAACTTCCAATCAGCAAAGGTCATTTTTTCAAGGCCGTTGACCTTGGCCACGTGTTTGAGGAATTTTTGAGCGACCGGAGCGAAGTCCCTCATGATCAGGTCAATCTGACGGTCAAACATAGAACGATCCACTTCCTGCTCAGCCAAGAGATAGTCAAAGACAGAGTCGTAGCCTCGCATATCTGCGATCAGCTTTTCAGACTTGACTTGGGCTAGATAGGTGGCAGCAGCAGTGTTTTGGTGCTTGCGCAATCCTTCTGAGAAGGAACGAAAGGCTTTTTCACGGACTTCTGCATTCTCATGGTTCTGGTAGAAGTTTTCATAAGTGACAAAGCTATTCTTGTAAACTTTTCCGTCTACTTCAAAATCAGCCATTTCAAAGTCACCAGCCCGCATCTTGGTATAGATGTCTTGTGGTCCGTAGAAGACTTCACCAAGGTTGGTCAAAGTCTTTTCCACATCAGCTCCCAAGTAGTGAGCTTTTTTGATTTTAGCCTGACGAATGGCAAAAGTGAGGTGAGGGAGTTGTCCCAGGCGTTCAAGGACTTCTTCATCCGCTTCTACCAAAGCATCATCAAAGAAGGAAAGTTCGACGCTAGCCCAAGTTTCGAAATCCATCCCCGCTTGGGCAATTTCCGCAAAAGCTTCATCGCCAAAGTCAGTCGTTTGTGGCATAAAGCTGTAGTTGCCAATGTGACTGAGTTGGATCTGAATTTGTTCAAAGACCGCAAAGGCAGCTTCAAAGTCTTCAAAAGTGTGGAGCTTGCCCTTGTAGTTGCGGACAAATTCATTGATTTCTTCGCGTGTTTTTTCAATGGCGCGCAAGAAGTCTTCCTGATCTTGGTAGAGGGCTGTGAGGTCCCAGAGTTCGTTCTCAGGAAATTCAGAACGTTTTTTTAATTCCATAGTGTTCTCCTTTTGATCAAATAACTATACTCAGTATAGCAGAAAATAGGGGAGAATGATAGGTGAAAGGAGAACTTATCAAAGCTAGCTGGATCCAATAAGAAGCCAAGGATTTTCTAGCTTTTTTACCTTCTTTTGGTATAATAAAGTGGAGAAAGTTTTAGGGAGTATACGATGAAGAAATTCTATAAAGTTAGCTTGGTAGCGATGACCTTGCTAACCTTGGTGGCATGTGGGCCTAAGCGACGTCCTCGGACGCAACCCTCTACAGCTCAAAGTGAAGTAACAGATGGAAAAAATTCCAAAAAAGCATCGTCTGGGCATGAGTACTATCAAACAGTGCTTGAGCGTTACCAGGCCTACTCTAGGGCGATCGAAGCAGGTGATAGTGCAGGTCTAGAGACCAAACTAAAAGAAATAGATCCTCAATCGGATGAGTATGTCTATGCCATATATCTTCAAACTCTGGGTAGTAAACCTAACCTTTCCTATTTTTATACAGATTTGGATAAGGATGGGCGGGACGAACTCTTGATTGGGAATGGCCAAACAGTCTCAGCAATCTACTATCTGAAAGGCCAGCAACCAGAATTGTTGCATACAGCTTTTGTGGCTTCCTCTGGTGGCTCTCGTTCAAGTTTTCAAATTTTTGAGGATGGCTCGGTCATTTATGCTAGCTTTTCGTCTCTTCAACCAGAAGTAGATTTGATCCATTACAAGTTCCAAAAAGGAAAGCTGGAGACTGTCAATAAGATCCAAATTAAAAATGGGGACGGTCAGAAGCCAGAAAAAGCCTTAGGGATTACAGCAAAAGAATTGGATCAAGCAAAATTTGGATGGAAAGAACTAGAGACTGGGAAGAAGGCGATCAGCCAAGCAAGTACCTCAGAGCAGCAAACAAATAGTTACCAAGTCCGTGTAGCAGTTTCAGATCTTCGAATTCGTAAAGAAGCATCGATCAAGGGGGAAGAAGTCGGGATGATCCCGCAAGGTGTTTACACGATAACTGAGACGGTTACAGCTGATGGATATACCTGGGGCAAGCTCCAATCTGGCCAAGGCTGGATCGCGCTTGAGTTTACGACGAGAGTGGAAGGGGGAAATGCATCTACTGTTAAAGGATTGAGTGCGGAAGATCAAGAGGATATCCACTCGGTAGTAGAGAATGGCTATTCTTTAATGTATTCTAGATTGGTCAAACCAACCTTTATATTAGATTTATCAAATGATCATAGCGGTATCTATTCTTATACAGAAGGCATGTTTTTAGATTATTTCAATACTTATACTCCAGGTACCTATCAACTTGCAGATGTCATTAAAAAATTGGAAGCTCAAGAAACATCAGAATCCATTCAATCTATGACTACAGATCAATTAATTCAACTTGCGAAAGAAAGAAAACAAGGATGGATATACTCTTCGAAAGATAAGAAGTTTTTTGAATTCGTTCTAGGTGGACGTGGAGGTGCTGGCCCAGAGGTTGTTATTCCTTCAGCAGATGAGTGGGTCGTTGAGAATGATACAGTTACAGTAACAACTAGAGTTAAGACCTCTTCTCAACCTTTTGAGCGCTATGTGTTGAAGCGGAGCAAGAAAGACTATTCAGGTGGAGAACACAAAACGCGATTCTATGTCGTTAGTAAAGAAAATGTGTGGAATGGAAAATAGACGGTAGCTATATCTAGCTCTAGAATTTTAAAATAAGTGGAAATCAAATATTCCTCGAAAAAGGCTTTTAAAGCCTTTTTCTTTTGGGCTTGAATATGGTAAAATAAAGGTTATACGTGCTTGGATACAAAGATGAGGATATAACATACAGAAAGGCTGTTGAAATCCCGATCTCGTTGAGTTGGGTGGCCTTAGTATCTTGATAGTTGAACACGGGCTAAATCCCTAGTGAAAAAGATAGATTTCCTGGTGTGCGTGGCACACTGCGTCAATCTCCTATTTTCATACGGGATTCTTCACGCCCTTTGTATCCTGATTTTTGTAGGCAAGTCGTATAATTTTATCAATCCAAAGGGGATTACAATGACAAAACAAGTGTTTCAAACGACTTTTGCGGGTCGTGAGTTGATCGTAGAGACTGGTCAGGTTGCTAAGCAAGCCAATGGCTCTGTTGTCGTGCGTTATGGTGAGTCAACTGTCTTGACTGCTGCCGTTATGTCTAAGAAGATGGCAACTGGGGATTTCTTCCCACTTCAAGTCAACTACGAAGAAAAAATGTATGCGGCTGGGAAATTTCCTGGTGGATTTATGAAACGTGAAGGACGTCCTTCAACAGATGCGACCTTGACAGCACGTTTGATTGACCGTCCAATCCGTCCAATGTTTGCGGAAGGTTTCCGTAATGAAGTGCAAGTCATCAACACAGTCCTTTCTTACGATGAAAATGCATCTGCCCCAATGGCAGCGATGTTTGGTTCATCCTTGGCACTTTCTATCTCAGATATTCCATTTGACGGACCAATCGCTGGGGTACAAGTAGGTTATGTTGATGGCCAAATCATCATCAACCCTACTCAAGAGCAAGCAGAGCAATCGCTTCTTGAATTGACAGTAGCTGGTACTAAGCACGCTATCAACATGGTAGAGTCTGGTGCCAAAGAATTGTCAGAAGAAATCATGTTGGAAGCCCTTCTTAAAGGACACGAAGCTGTCAAAGAATTGATTACCTTCCAAGAAGAAATCGTTGCGGCAGTTGGGAAGGAAAAAGCAGAAGTTGAATTGCTTCATGTGGATGCTGAATTGCAAACTGAAATCATTGCAGCCTACAACAGCGACCTTCAAAAAGCTGTTCAAGTTGAAGAAAAATTGGCGCGTGAAGCTGCAACTCAAGCAGTCAAAGACCAAGTCACAGCAGTTTACGAAGAAAAATATGCAGACCACGAAGAATTTGACCGTATCATGCGGGACGTGGCTGAAATCTTGGAACAAATGGAACACGCAGAAGTGCGCCGTTTGATTACAGAAGACAAGGTTCGTCCAGATGGTCGTAAGGTCGATGAAATTCGTCCGTTGGATGCACAAGTGGACTACCTTCCTCGCGTTCACGGTTCAGGTCTCTTTACGCGTGGACAAACGCAAGCCCTTTCTGTTTTGACCTTGGCACCAATGGGTGAAACGCAAATCATCGATGGTTTAGACCCTGAGTACAAGAAACGCTTCATGCACCACTACAACTTCCCACAATATTCTGTAGGGGAAACTGGACGTTACGGTGCACCTGGTCGTCGTGAAATTGGTCACGGTGCTCTCGGTGAGCGTGCCCTTGCTCAAGTCTTGCCAAGCTTGGAAGAATTCCCATATGCCATCCGTTTGGTAGCAGAAGTATTGGAATCAAATGGTTCTTCATCTCAAGCATCTATCTGTGCGGGAACTCTTGCCCTCATGGCTGGTGGTGTGCCAATTAAGGCGCCAGTAGCAGGTATTGCTATGGGTCTCATTTCAGATGGAAACAACTACACCGTATTGACAGATATCCAAGGTTTGGAAGACCACTTTGGAGACATGGACTTTAAGGTTGCAGGTACGCGTGACGGGATTACAGCCCTTCAAATGGATATCAAGATCCAAGGGATTACTGCGGAAATCTTGACTGAAGCTCTTGCCCAAGCCAAGAAAGCTCGTTTTGAAATCCTTGACGTGATTGAAGCAACGATTCCAGAAGTTCGTCCAGAATTGGCTCCAACTGCTCCGAAAATTGATACCATCAAGATTGATGTGGACAAGATTAAGATTGTCATCGGTAAAGGTGGAGAAACCATCGATAAAATCATCGCTGAAACAGGCGTTAAGATTGATATCGATGAAGAAGGAAACGTGTCTATCTACTCGAGCGACCAAGCTGCTATTAACCGCGCTAAAGAAATCATTGCTGGTTTGGTTCGTGAAGCTAAAGTGGACGAAGTCTACCATGCTAAAGTTGTGCGTATCGAGAAATTCGGTGCCTTTGTCAACCTATTTGACAAGACGGATGCCCTCGTTCACATCTCTGAAATGGCTTGGACTCGCACCAACCGTGTCGAAGACCTGGTAGCTATTGGTGATGAAGTGGATGTCAAGATTATCAAGATTGATGAAAAAGGTCGTGTCGATGCTTCTATGAAAGCACTCTTGCCACGTCCGCCAAAAACAGAACATTCGGAAGAAAAAGGTGAGAAGGGTCATCGTCATGGCGACCGTCCTCGTCACCACAAACCTAGAAAAGATTTTGCCAAAGATTCAGGCGAAGCAACGAAAGAATAAGCATTTAAAAGAAAGGAGCACGGTATGGGATGGTGGCGTGAAACCATTGATATTGTAAAAGAAAATGACCCAGCAGCACGTACCTCGCTGGAGGTCCTCTTGACCTATCCAGGCGTTAAAGCGTTAGCTGCTCACCGTGTTTCTCACTTTTTGTGGAATCATGGCTTTAAGCTTCTAGCTCGGATGCACAGTCAGTTCTGGCGCTTTTGGACCCAGATCGAAATCCATCCAGGTGCGACAATTGCTTCGGGTGTCTTTATCGACCATGGAGCGGGCCTCGTTATTGGGGAAACAGCTATTGTTGAAAAAGGCGTCATGCTCTACCATGGGGTGACGCTCGGTGGAACTGGAAAGGATACAGGGAAGCGTCATCCAACGGTTCGTGAAGGAGCTTTGATCTCCGCTCATGCTCAAGTCATCGGCCCGATTGAGATTGGGGCCAAGGCCAAAGTAGGAGCAGGGGCAGTGGTAGTCTCTGATGTACCGAGTGATGTGACCGTTGTCGGTGTTCCTGCCAAGATTGTTCGTGTTCACGGTAAGAAGGATGAGCCAATCATTCACCAGGAAGAAGAAAAGCGTGAATACTACGTGAATAAGATGGAGCACGCCAAGGAAGCCAGTCACCATTCATCAAGTCTTTAGAAAAGGTTGGAAAAGTTATCGAAGTGAAATATGACAGGAGGAACCGACCTGTCAGATTTACCAGATGCTATTTTGAACCAGGTAGTCCTTGAACTGAAAGAAGGCTTGGAGTCAATTTCGCAAGAGTAAAGTCTATCAGTTCTTCTACACAGCTGACTATGTAGATCATCATAACCGAACCTGGGGTGCCCGCCATGAAGAGCGGACAGCTGATGCCATGACTTTTTTCACTATCGCTTTGACAATAGCAAAGGAACTAGAAAGGTAACTACAAGAATGGCAGTTTATTTTTACGGCTGTATCACCATGGATGGCTACTTGGCAGACAGCCAGCACAGGATAGACTGGCTGCATCAGCTTGCTTCTATAGAGGATACAGGCTATGATGACTTTTACAGGCAAATGGATATCACCATCATGGGTAAGCGGACCTTTGAGGAAATCCAAGATTTGCAAGATGTAGAAAGTTTTTATCAAGCTACGGAAAACTATGTCTTTACGCATGATAGGCACCTGCCTGTCAGCAATTACCAGCCAGTAGCTGGGGATGTGGTGGACTTTGTTCGCCAGATTGACAAAGGCAAAAATGTCTTTGTGATTGGTGGTAATTCCTTGGTAGGACCGCTCTTGGATGCGGATCTTTTCGACCACCTCATTATTCAGATAGCGCCCCTTATCCTAGGAAAGGGGGTTCCCCTCTTTACCCAAGAGGAAGGGCAGCGCTTTTATCAACTGGATAGCCTCAGACAATTTGGCCCTTTTGCAGAGCTGGTTTTCAGCCGAAAAAGTCAGAAATAAAGAAGGGAGTGGACCGCATGATTAAAATTTATGACACCATGTCTCGTGATTTGCGAGAATTTGTCCCAATCGAAGAAGGAAAGGTCCGCATGTATGTTTGTGGGCCAACAGTTTACAACTATATCCACGTGGGGAATGCCCGTTCGACAGTAGCCTTTGACACGATTCGTCGCTACTTTGAGTATCGTGGCTACGAGGTTAACTACATTTCCAACTTTACAGATGTGGATGATAAGATTATCAACCGTGCCAAGGAAGAAAGCATTACTCCTCAGGAAGTGGCAGACAAGTACATTGCGGCTTTTCGTGAGGATGTGACGGCTCTCGGGGTCAAACCTGCAACCCGCCACCCTCGTGTGGTCGAGTTTATGGACGACATCATTCGTTTTGTCGCTGATTTGATCGAAAAAGGCTATGCCTACGAGAGCCAAGGGGATGTTTATTTCCGTGTGGAAAAATCCCACAACTATGCTAAGTTAGCCAACAAAACTCTAGAAGACTTGGAGTTAGGTGCTTCTGGTCGGACAGATGAAGAGACTGCCCGCAAGGAAAATCCAGTCGACTTTGCCCTTTGGAAAGCTGCGAAGCCGGGTGAAGTTTCTTGGGACAGTCCTTGGGGTCCTGGTCGTCCTGGTTGGCACATCGAGTGTTCGGTCATGTCAACGGGGATTTTAGGCGATACCATTGATATCCACGGTGGTGGAGCCGATCTTGAGTTTCCACACCATACCAATGAAATTGCCCAGTCTGAAGCCAAAACAGGCAAAACTTTTGCCAACTACTGGATGCACAATGGCTTTGTCAATATCGACAATGTCAAGATGTCCAAGTCCTTAGGTAACTTCATTACTGTGCATGATGCATTGAAGACCATCGACGGCCAAGTCCTTCGCTTCTTCTTTGCGACCCAGCACTACCGCAAGCCCATTAACTTCACAGAAAAAGCGGTACGCGATGCGGAGACCAACCTCAAGTATTTGAAAAATACCTATGAGCAACCGTTCACAGGAGAAGTGGATCCAGCAGACTTGCAAGGCTTTGTGGACAAGTTTATCGCGGCGATGGATGAAGATATCAATGCAGCGAACGGAATTACTGTCGTCTTTGAATTGGCTAAATGGATCAATTCAGGTCACTACAATCAAGACGTCAAGGATGCCTTGACCAAGATGTTAGAAGTCTTTGGAGTGGTCTTTGTCGAAGAAGTCTTGGATGCAGATATTGAAGCCTTGATCGCTGAACGCCAGGAAGCGCGGGCTAAGAAAGATTTTGCGAGAGCAGATGCCATTCGCGATGAATTGGCTGCGCAAGGAATCAAGCTCTTGGATACAAAAGAAGGTGTAAGGTGGACTCGTGATTGATGTCAATCTAATCAATGGGATTGCCCTGGCCTTTGAGGGAGATGCGGTCTATTCTATGTATATTCGCAAGCACCTGATTTTGCAAGGGATGACCAAGCCCAATAAACTTCATCAGGCAGCTACCCGCTACGTCTCTGCCAAGGCTCAGGCTAGTCTGATTGCGATGATGTTGGAAGAAGAGCTTTTGACAGAGAAAGAAGTCGAGATCTATAAGCGCGGTCGCAATACCAATAGCCATACCAAGGCCAAAAATGCGGATGTCGTGACCTATCGCATGTCGACGGGTTTTGAAGCGGTCATGGGTTACCTGCATCTGACAGATGAAATCAATCGCTTAGAGGAATTGGTAGCTTGGTGTATCCAAAAAGTGGAAGAAGGAACAAAATAGTGAAAAATATCAGAGAGTGGTTCCCTCAGGCAGAGGTGACGGATCACCCCAATCCACCAGTTGGTTATGTAGCCATTCCCCTGCAGGCCCAGCAATGGTTGCTACTGAGGGAAGAAGAGCTAACCGAGCGAGAAAAACAATTGATTGCCTGGTTGGCTAGTGAGGAAGATCTTGTTCCCAATCCTTGGTACCAATACCTGATCGATGGAAAGGGAGAAGCCCCTCAAGTTATCCAAAAAATGCAACTTGTCTATTGCCACCTCTCGCACTCGACAGCGGAAGGAACGGCTTCCTGGTTAGAGATGATGCAGACGCTTTTGCCCAACTTTCGGGCAGTCTTGCAACTGAGTGGACAGGACTATGTACTCATTCTAGATCAAGAGCAGTCGCTGGCTGTGGCTGATATCTTAAAAGATACCGTCTCTGCCATGGAGTATGATTTTAACATTCGTTTATCCATCATGGTCGGGCAGGTATGGACCGAGTCAAAAGCTGGGAAAGTATCTCCTGTCATCCGAGCAGAACGGGCAGCCTTTCGAGCCTGGATCCGAGAAGGCCATCAAGGTGTTTACCGCTTTTCTCAACTCTACCTATGGGGAATCGAGCAGGCAGATTTGGATCTCCATCCTATCAAAGAACGCTTGCATCAGTTGATTGGGAGTCAAGACCAGTTGCAGGATATCATTGTTGCCCTCTGGGACAATGGGGCAGTTGTGACCAAGGCGGCCCAGCAACTCTATCTCCATCGCAATTCACTCCAATACAAGATTGATAAGTGGGAAGAGCTAACGGGTCTCCAGTTAAAAAATCTGACTGATCTAGCCCTTTGTTACCATTTGGTTCTACAGGATGTGATTTAACGGAATGAATTGAGAGTTTTGTGCAACTTGCACAAAACTCTTTTTCTTTTTTGTGAGACTTGCCATAGTTTTGTAAAGCGTTTTCATTTACAATAGAATTATAAAAATCAAAGGAGTACCATCATGGTAGAATTAAATCTTAAAAATATTTACAAAAAATATCCAAACAGTGAACACTATTCAGTTGAAGATTTCAACTTGGACATCAAAGACAAAGAGTTTATCGTTTTCGTAGGTCCTTCAGGATGTGGTAAATCAACAACTCTTCGTATGATCGCTGGTCTTGAAGATATCACAGAAGGTGAATGTTCCATCGATGGTACTGTTGTAAATAACGTGGCACCTAAAGACCGTGACATCGCCATGGTATTCCAAAACTACGCTCTTTACCCACACATGACTGTGTACGATAACATGGCCTTTGGTTTGAAATTGCGTAAATACAGCAAGGAAGATATCGACAAACGTGTACAAGAAGCAGCTGAAATCCTTGGCTTGAAAGAATTCTTGGATCGTAAACCAGCTGACCTTTCTGGTGGTCAACGTCAACGTGTGGCTATGGGTCGTGCCATTGTCCGTGATGCAAAAGTGTTCTTGATGGACGAACCTTTGTCAAACTTGGATGCGAAACTTCGTGTATCCATGCGTGCTGAAATCGCGAAAATCCACCGCCGTATCGGAGCTACAACTATCTACGTAACTCACGACCAAACAGAAGCGATGACTCTTGCTGACCGTATCGTTATCATGTCTGCTACTAAAAACCCTGCAGGTACTGGTACAATTGGACGTGTGGAACAAATCGGTACTCCTCAAGAAGTTTACAAAAACCCAGTCAACAAATTCGTAGCCGGATTCATCGGAAGCCCTGCAATGAACTTCATTAACGTGAAATTGGAAGGTGGACACATCGTTGCCAATGGATTGAACTTGAAAGTTCCAGAAGGTGCTTTGAAAGTCTTGAAAGAAAAAGGCTATGATGGTAAAGAATTGATCTTTGGTATCCGTCCAGAAGACGTGAATACAGAAGCTGCTTTCCTTGAAACATTCCCAGAATCAGTCGTGAAAGCAACCATCTCTGTATCTGAGTTGCTTGGTTCAGAATCTCACTTGTACTGCCAAGTTGGTGACAACGAATTCATCGCTAAAGTAGATGCACGTGACTACCTTGGAACTGGTGAAACCATCGAACTTGGATTTGACTTGAACAAAGCTCACTTCTTCGACAAAGAAACTGAAAAAACAGTATACTAATACCTACTGACACTGTAGAGACTGATACGATATGTCTCAGTCACTTTCATTTTAAGGAGACAAAACATGGAAAAAGACTGGTGGAAGGGGAAGGTCGCTTATCAGATCTACCCAAAAAGCTTTAAAGATAGCAATGGTGATGGCGTTGGGGATTTGAAAGGAATCACGAAGAAACTCGATTACCTTCAAAACTTAGGAATTGACATTCTCTGGTTATCGCCTATTTACAAGAGTCCGTTTATTGACCAGGGCTATGATATTTCAGACTACTATGCCATTGATCCTATTTTTGGAACTATGGAAGATATGGAGGAGCTAATTGCTGAAGGTAAGAAGCGGGGCATTTCTATCATTATGGACTTGGTGGTTAACCACTGCTCCAGTCATCACGAGTGGTTCCAAAAAGCTCTATCAGATCCAGATGGCCCTTATGCAGATTACTTTTATTTCATCGAAAGTGACAAGGAACCCAACAACTGGGAAAGTTACTTTGGAGGCAGTGTCTGGGAACCAGTTCCTGGCACCAACAAATACTATCTCCATTCTTATCACAAGGATCAGCCAGACCTTAATTGGCAAAATCCTGTCTTGCGCGAAGAAATTTACAAGATGATCAACTGGTGGTTGGACAAGGGAATTGCGGGCTTTAGGATCGATGCTATTATCAATATCAAAAAAGATCTAGAATGGCGTTCGCTTCCGTCTGATCGCGAAAATGGCTTGGTCCCAGTACTGGAGTCTCTAGTGAATGCCCAATCGATTGAACCTTTCTTGCAAGAGTTAAATGAGCGAACCTTCGCCAAGTACAATGCCTTCACAGTTGGGGAAGTGTTCAATGAAACCGACGAAGAATTGCATTTCTTCATTGGAAAAGACGGTGTCTTTTCTTCTATCTTTGACTTCAAGCAAACCTGCTTAGGGCAGGAAGGAAAGGGCTGGTTTGACCATACTCTTCCAACAGCGGAAGAACTTAAGGAAAGTATTTTCCAAGCGCATGAGCGCGCAGATAGGATTGGTGTTCTCTCGACCATCATCGAAAACCACGACGAACCTCGTGGCGTGTCCCATTATATTGCGGAAGGTCCGGTAAACGATACCAGTAAAAAAGCTCTAGGAACCATTCAGGTTTTGCGTAAGGGAATTCCGTTTATCTATCAAGGCCAAGAAATTGGGATGGAAAACCAAATCTTTGAATCAGTTGAGGACTTTGATGATATCGCGACCATCAATGGCTACCATGTGGCTAAAGAAGCTGGTTTGAGTGAGGAAGAAGCATTAGCTGCGATTGCCAAATACAGCCGGGACAATGCACGGACACCCATGCAATGGTCAGCAGAGCCAGGTCTGGGCTTTAGCGATGGGTCAGCTTGGTTGATCAGTCCCAAACCAGATGTTGCCATCAATGTGGAAGATCAGGAAAAGGATCCAAATTCCATCTTGAATTATTACCGGCAGCTGACGGCCTTGTATCGCCATCCCCTCTATGGAAATACTATCCGATTTGGAGATATGATCCCAGCGTATCGGGACTGTGAAAACATCATCGCCTTTGAACGCCGTGGGGACAAGCGTCTCTTGGTGATCAGCAATTTCCAAAATCGCCAGGCCACCTTGGAGTTGCCAGCTCCGATTAAAACAGTCGTTTTAAATAATACAGCAGGATTATTCCAAGAAGGAGACCAAGTGCTCGAATTAGTCCCTTACCAAACGGTTGTGTTGGAATTGGTGGAATAGAAAAGAACCTTCGCGTCTGCGAAGGTTCTTTTCATGTCATCCAAGTCTAAACCTGGAGCTTACTCAACTTCTTTCTTTTTCAAGAGGAGGAAGCCTCCGCTAACGGCTAACAAGAAGCCTGAAAGAATGAAGTGCGCAGTTGTGTCTTCTCCAGTTTGTGGCAATTGTGCCTTGGCTGGACTTTCTTGGAAGCTTTGTCCTACTTGGTAAGTCAAGGCTTGCACGCTTTCTTCATTTTTAGTTGTCATTTCTTTTTGTGGAAGGAGGACTTTAGGATTATCCTTCTTGGCTAAGATTGGCTGTGGATTGCTTGTTTGGTTATGAATTGGAACCACCACTTGATCTGGTTCTTTAGCTGGAACGTAATCCATCAAGCTTGCCAACTTGCTGCCAAAGATCGCATTGGTTACCCAGCGGAAGAAGTGGACAGGGTGTTGACGGTTGGTTGGATTTCCTGCATAGACAAAGAGTGGTTGTCCCATCAGTTCTCCAGAGATGGCCATGACTTTGTTAGCCAGAACATCATTATGTGGCCACCAACCTGCAATATAATAATCGCTCGGAGCGATGCTCATCAAGGTCTTGAAATGTTCTGGAACCTTTTCAATCCAGTTTCCTGAGTTGGAGTAGAAGAGGGTATTCTTCTTGTATCCGCTGGTCAATGGATCCTGATCATCAATGATCGCTTTCATCAAGCCTTCGTAGTCACTACCGCCTTTTAGTTTTTCAGCGTCAAATCCTGTAAGAACTCCCAATTTTTCCAGCTTTTGCATGGCTTCCCCACCAATGACAAGGGTTGGTTTCTTGCCAAAAATGGAAGCGTCAAAGCGGTTGCTTTCCAAAATAACAACATCCGCTTCTTCTGGTGTATTGACGATTTGGAAGCCTAATTTTTCAAGGACCAGACTAGTATGAGCAGGCGCATCTACTCCAGCCCAATTATAGTGGTAGTTCGGAGAGTAAACCTTCATCGGTTTCAAGGTTGGTCCGCTTGGTACCTTGTAGAGGGCATCCCCATAAATGGCATAGTTTGGTAGGAGCGAAGCAAAGGTATCGCGGTCAACGATGTAGCCATCATCTGTTAGGTAGACAGATTTTCCTTGCGCGATGGCCTGGTTGACAGCTTTAACGGCACTGGCTGAGGTATTGGCGATCACATAGTAAGGCGCTTTTGGATCGATCTCAGAGGTACGAGTGGCGCGGGTGGTGGTGACTTCTCCTAATTTTCCGTTGAAAAGACCATCCGCAAAGACGGGTTCGGACTTGAACCCTCTCATATCTGGGAAGTTGACCAGCAACTCTGCGTACATAGCAGCCCAGGCAGATTCGTTGGAACCCTTGTAGAGAATATGGTTGGCATAGCCACGTTTGGCTTGGGCCATGTCAATGACCAAGTCCCCTTTTTTGTAGGGACCTGTATCTTCTTTAAGTTCCTTGACGAGGACACCATTGCGTTTGAAGTAGTCGATCATATTGAAGGCTTCTTGGGCATCGTTGTCTTTGTCGAGGCTCATTGGGATGACGTAGTAGTCTGGGAAGAATTTCGGACGACCATTTTTCACACGTCCAACGATTTCCCCATTTGGACCGACCAGTTCATTTTCAGCTTTTGGATCTTCGGTTTTATTGAGACCGCGCAGGTAGAAGTTGAGACGCATCTCAAGGAGACGGTCCGGATCTTGGTTGAGGAAGTCAATCCCTCCTAGAACAGCATTGCGACCTGCTTTGTAGGATTCTTCATTTCCTTCTGGAATTTCAATGGTATGGCCTAAGATACCATGGTAGACAGCATATACCCCTGTATAGCCAGAGAAGGAGTCATCCCAGCCATCGCCCCAATCCAGTTTTGGAATGATGTAACTATTGTATTTAGAATTGGCAACTCCTGCCCGTCCCATATGATGGGCATTTTCTAGCATCAGGTCTGACAGAAGATCGTATTCGAAGTTCGGATCATGTGGTGGCGTTGCAGGTTCGATTAAGAATTCTTTGACAAAACCGTGTAAGTCGTAGAGAGCGATCGGATTCCATTTGTTGATCATTTGGATAACCGTGCGAACTTCAGGGTTGGTTTGGTAGCTGGCATCCCGGTTTGGATCGAGCCCGTTTGCTAGGGCCCGCAGGTTGAGAGCATCCCCATCTGGGTTTTCCGTGAAGTCAAATAAGAAGATGAATTTATTGAGCAAGGTTGGAATATCTAGCGTTACAGTTTTAGCATTTCCAGCTTCATCTGTAGTGTTAAAGGTCACTTTTTCCTTGGTAGCAAAGGTATGAAAGAGGCCAGTGATGATATCAATTCCAGGCTGTTCATCCGCGTGGGTGTTGTGGACTAAGACAGGTAATTTGTAATCCAAGGTCTTGTCCTTCAGTGCAGCCAGCATTTCGCTTGGCTTAGTCAAGGCTGTAGGATTGGTGCTAGAGAGGTAGTGATCGATGCTGGCTTGGTCCTTGCTCACGATCCCCATCTTCATATCCCGGCCTTGGGCACTCTTGCCAAGGGTTTCCAGCTGCACTAAACGATCGGGTTTCGCTTCTTCCTTGGATTTTTCGATAGCAGCTAGCATTTCTTCATGCGTATGGTAGTCTTGGTAAGGTCGAAAAACAAGGGTTTTATTGATGGTCACACCCAAGTCTGCATTGGTTCCGACTAGTTCATGGTTGCCGATGTAGTTGCGATAAGTCCGGCGAATATTATTTGGGCTACGAAGACTGAGATCTTCACCAAAGAGATCCTGCACGTCAATGTGGAGATCCAGATCATTGCCGTTTGCGGTCTCTGTGATAGTGAGGAATGGATCCTTGCTCAGTGTTCCTGTCTCCATATCCCAGGTTTTCCACTCAGAGAGAGGTTTATTGTCTAAGGTCCAGCTGATCTTGCCAGCAGCTTGAGCTTTTTCTTGGACTTTGTCATCAATCGTACTCTTTTCAGAGAGATAAATGGTGCTATCCGCCAATCGAGTCGCTTGGTCAGCGGTTGTTGTAGCACGGGTAGTGCTTGGACTAGCGGTTGGAGCAACTTCTGTAGTAGAAGTCCCATCAGAAGTCGCTGCTGTTTCTGCAGGACTAGCAGGAGTTACTTCTGTGGCTGTAGCGGGACTAGTCGTCTCGGCTGTCACAGGTTGCTCAGTAGCAGGTGTCGCTTCAAGGACCGTGCTTGGTTCCGTTTGAGGAGTTTCTAAGCTATCGGCTGAAGCTTGGCCATGACCGATAACGGAAAGCAAGACAGCCGCTGAGAGACTGAGTGTCGTAGTGTACAAATGTTTCTTATATGAAGACTTCATATAGAAGACCCTCCTTAAAAAAAGTTATTTTCCAGTTCTAGTATACCATTTTAGGAAAGCGTTTACAACGATTACCCTAATAAAGAAGCCTTTGCATCTTGCAAGGGCTTCTCTGTCTATTCTGTTTCCTTATGAAATTGTTGGTAAAAATCAACCTTGATTTGGATAAAAGTTTCTAAGTCTCTTAAGAGTTGGAGCAAGGTGGCGCGTGTTTCGAATTCTTCACGGGTCTTGGGAAGAGGGCGTTCGCGGAAGATCGCCAAATAATGACTAATATCATCTAGAAGATCTTGGGCAGGATTTTCCTGGCTTAACTGTTGAGCCGTCTTCTTAAATAGTTGTGCCAGGATTATGCTTTCACTCGCCGCTAACTGACAGCGATTGACGTTTTCTGCCATATCTCGCAGAATATCGTTTTGCCGCTTGCGCATTTCGAAGTAGTGAATATGGTAGTTGGTTTGGTGAAAGAGGTGGTTGGAATGGTCCAGATAAACTAGCTTCAAAGCATCCTTTAGGATACCATCCAACTCCTTAATCAAGCGAGCATCATTGCGACCATCCCCTTTACCAAGTAATTCCGCAAAACGACCAAGGATCTTCTTTAGTTGGTCTTCAACAACATCATGGTAATGATCGATCGCTCCCTGATTAGAAGGCATATAGAGATTGGCCAGCAAGGCAAAGCTGGTCCCAATTAAAAAGAGAGCAAGTTCATTGAGCAAGAGCCCCCAGGAGGTAGACTGCTCAATCAAGAGGTGGGTAACCAACACCGTACTAGGGGTGATACCGATCTGCCAACCCAATAGAAAGGCACCAGGAACATAGAGAGCGATAAAAACTCCCAGTGCCCAAAGGTTAAATCCTAAAAAGGAAAAGGCGAGACTTCCGATAGCAAGGGCTAGCAAGGTTGACATAAAGCGCTGGTAGGCCTGCTTGATGGTACTGCGACGCGTATCAGAGATACTCAAGATGGCAATGACGCCAGCTGAGATGGCATAGGTCAAGCCCAGAGCATAAGCAAGGGTAGCTGCTAAACAGGTGGCCAAGGTGAGCTTGATGGTTCGTTGAAAAAGAGGCATGGCTTCCTTTCTAGTTATGTTTGTTCATTGAGATAGATTTGATTTCATTATATCATGAATTGGCCTCTTCCTCCTTTCTTGTGGTATACTAGTTCTATGGAAAATAACGATATCGTATACGGTGTCCACGCAGTCACCGAGGCTTTACAAGCCAACACAGGCAATAAATTATATATTCAAGAAGATCTCCGAGGGAAAAATGTCGACAAGATCAAGGCCTTAGCAGCTGAGAAAAAAGTGTCGATTTCTTGGACGCCAAAGAAAACCCTGCAGGAAATGACAGAAGGAGCTGTTCACCAAGGCTTTGTTCTTCGAGTGGCAGCCTTTGCTTACACCGACTTGGCAGCGATTCTGAAACAGACAGCCCAAGAAGAGAACCCGCTTTTATTGATTCTCGATGGCTTAACAGATCCGCACAATCTTGGATCTATCTTGCGGACAGCTGATGCGACCAATGTCTCAGGAGTCATCATTCCTAAGCACCGAGCGGTTGGGGTGACCCCAGTGGTGTCAAAAACTTCTACCGGAGCAGTGGAACACATTCCCATTGCGCGTGTGACCAATCTTAGCCAAACCTTAGACAAGCTAAAGGAAGAGGGCTTCTGGATCTTTGGAACCGACATGAACGGCACGCCATCGCACCAGTGGAATACGGCTGGCAAGTTAGCCTTGATCATTGGCAATGAAGGAAAAGGGATCTCAGCCAACATCAAAAAGCAAGTCGATGAGATGATCACCATTCCCATGAATGGTCATGTGCAAAGCCTCAATGCCAGTGTGGCAGCAGCCATCCTCATGTATGAGGTCTTTCGCAATCGACTATAATTCTAGAAAGGCAATGATATGAAACGAAAAATCTTATTGGTTGACGGCTATAATATGATTGCCTTTTGGCAGGAGACCCGCCAGCTCTTTCAAAAAAGTGAGCTCGATGCAGCCCGCAATATCCTCCTGCAAAAACTGAGCCACTATGCTAGCTTTGAAGGGATCGAAGTCATCTGTGTCTTTGATGCCCAGTATATGCCAGGAGTGCGACAGACCTATGAGGAGTTCAATGTTCAGGTGGTCTTTTCCGGCGAGGATGAAACGGCAGATGACTATATCGAGCGTTTGGCGGCAGAGCTTAATACGCCCCTCCACCAAGTTTCGGTAGCGACCAGTGACTTAAATGAGCAATGGACCGTCTTTGCTCAAGGGGCCCTTCGGGTATCCGCTAGAGAGTTAGAAAAACGGGTCGCAGTCGTCAAAGGAAACCTTAATCAAGCGCAGCAAGTGGTCAACGATCAAAAACCACCCATGCGACCGCTCGATCACCAAGTATTGCGACAATTACAAGAAATGATGGGAGACAAGTAATGACATTTGCTATTTTAACCGATTCGACCGCAGATTTAGACCAGAACTGGGCCAAGGAACACCAGGTGACCATTCTTGGGTTGACCATTGAGTTAGATGGGACGGTTTACCAGACAGTTGGCCAAGGTCAATTGACCAGCCCGGAGCTTTTAGAAGCCATGAAAAATGGGGCCAAACCGACAACCAGTCAGGTCAATGTGGGCCAATTCCAGGAGACCTTTGAACAAATTGCCAAAGAAGGGAAAGACCTGCTTTATGTAGCCTTTTCATCGGTCTTATCTGGGACTTACCAGAGTGCAGTCATGGCGCGAGACCTGGTTTTAGAAGACTACCCGGAAGCCGTGATCGAGATTGTCGATCCGAAGGCTGCTGGGATTGGAGAGGGTTACCTAGTTATGCGTGCAGTAGCTGCGCGTGATGCGGGCCGTTCATTAGCAGAAGCCAAAGAAGAAATCATGGAGCTAGCGCCAAAACTGCGGACTTATTTCCTCGTCGATGATCTCTACCACCTCATGCGTGGCGGGCGTCTTTCCAAGAGTGCTGCGATCATGGGAAGTTTGGCCAGCATCAAACCCATTCTCTGGATAGATACGGAAGGGAAATTAGTTCCTATTAGCAAGGTTCGGGGACGCAAAAAAGCTGTCCGAGAATTACTGGAGCTGATCAAAGCCGATATCGGTGAAAGCACAGCCTTGGTATCTTATACCAACGATCTAGAAGGAGCAGAAGCACTGAAGCAAGAAATGCTTGCGCTTGAAGGGATCGATGAAGTCCTCGTGATGCCTCTTGGACCAGTTATTTCAGCTCACGTCGGCCCGAATTCCTTGATCGGATTTGTCATGGGAAAAGAAAATCGCAAATAATTTTCCAAATCGGTTGACTTTTATCTTAGAATTTTGATACAATAGTAGGCGGTATTGTTTACCCCATTTGTAAGGCCCCGGAACCTTTCAAATAACTTGCGGACCGGAACATCCGCCCTGTAAACAAAAACGACATTCATATAGGAGAAATCATGAACAAAACTACATTCATGGCTAAACCAGGCCAAGTAGAACGCAAATGGTACGTTGTTGACGCAACTGATGTACCTCTTGGACGCCTTTCAGCAGTTGTTGCTAGCGTGCTTCGCGGAAAAAACAAACCAACATTCACACCTCACACTGATACAGGTGACTTCGTAATCGTTATCAATGCTGAAAAAGTTAAATTGACTGGTAAAAAAGCAACTGATAAGATCTACTACACTCACTCAAACCACCCAGGTGGATTGAAATCAATCTCTGCTGGTGAACTTCGTTCTAAAAATGCAGTACGTTTGATCGAGAAATCAGTTAAAGGTATGCTTCCACACAATACTCTTGGCCGCGCTCAAGGTATGAAATTGAAAGTATTCGTTGGAGCTGAGCACACTCACGCTGCACAACAACCAGAAGTTCTTGATATTTCAGGACTTATCTAAGGAAAGGAACAATAAAGTATGTCACAAGCACAATATGCAGGTACTGGACGTCGTAAAAACGCTGTTGCACGCGTTCGCCTTGTTCCAGGAACTGGTAAAATCACTGTTAACAAAAAAGATGTTGAAGAGTACATCCCACACGCTGACCTTCGTCTTGTAATCAACCAACCATTCGCAGTTACTTCAACTGCAGGTTCATACGACGTTTTCGTTAACGTTGTAGGTGGTGGATACGCAGGTCAAGCAGGAGCTATCCGTCATGGTATTGCTCGTGCCCTTCTTCAAGTAGACCCAGACTTCCGCGATTCATTGAAACGCGCAGGACTTCTTACACGTGACTCACGTAAAGTTGAACGTAAGAAACCAGGCTTGAAAAAAGCTCGTAAAGCATCACAATTTAGTAAACGTTAAAACTTATTTAAACTTATTGAAAGCATTTCGTATCAAAAATACGGGATGCTTTTTCTGTTCACCCCAAATTTTTGTAACTAGGTGATACTTGAAATTAATACAAATTTGGTTGTTTTTGATAAATCTAAGCAACACTACATGATGAAGTGAAAGGGGATGAATCTTTGATAGTATTCACTTATTGTGAAATATGATATATTTATTAATTAGATGGATGAATACTTCTAGAGTTAAATATAGTATAATAGGGACATACTTTTTGGTTTATTTTTGTTTGTAGTCGGATTATGAAAGAATATCCAATATTATGCGATAAGATAGAATGTTACAAAAAAGAAAGGGGATGCAATCCGATGAAGAAAGACAGATTAATTGTATTGACAGATGCTGTTCTAGCAATTATTATGACCATCTTGGTTTTAGAGTTAGAAAAACCAACAACACCAAGTCTTGAAGCTTTTTGGGATTTACGGCAAAATTTCTTTGCTTGTTTTCTTTCCTTTTTCTGGTTGGGATCGTTATGGATGGCACTAAACACATTATGGGAAAAGGTTGAGAAAATTTCCTCAGAAATTATTTGGTGGAATTTGTTTCTACTCTTGGAGCGGCAGGAGTTCTCTTTGGAGAATTTCATGCCATCCAAGATACCAGTCTGAATGATGTGGTGGACCGGATCTATATAAATGTCAAGGATTTACCGTTTCAGTCCTTGGGAGCTTTAGCTAATATCCTGTCTGATATTAAGAAGGGACTGATTCAAGACAGTCATATCTGGTCTTTCTTCCAGTCATTTTTCAAACAATATCAGTTGATAATCAGCTTAAATCAGATCTATCAGTTTGTCTATCTTTCTCTGATGGAGATCATGTCCTATCTTCACTTTGATTATTGGAAAAAAACGGCTCGGTCAGGAGCTAGTATGAATAAGGAGAACAAATGAAACGTTTAAAAATGTTATGGCATATTATGCAGGTTACGGGTTTTACTCGGTTTGCTCTGAGTTTTGTGACCTTTGTTTTTGGGTCAGGAGGCGTGCTTTTCCTAGTTGAACCTGCTATCACAAATTACGGAGACGGTCTTTGGTATGCTTTTGTGACTTCGACGACTGTCGGCTACGGGGATCTCCTAGCTGTGACCTTGATTGGAAGGATTACCAGTGTCTTCTTGACGATTTATGGGCTCATATTTTTTGGCTGTTTATCAGCTGTTATTTTTAATTATTATACCAATTTAAATAAGGAAAGAGGAGAGGACAAATGACTGCCAATTATTCAACACGGGAATACCGTGAGAAATTATACGATGACCTTCATGTTCGATTGAGAGATACAGCGATTTTGATGTGTGCAATTTTTATTGCCTCTATCGGACTAAATATGAATTCAACAGCTGTCATTATAGGAGCCATGTTGATTTCACCTCTCATGACACCGATTGTTGGACTGGGATTCGGTTTAGCTATTTTTGATACGCGTTTAATCAAGCAATCTCTAGAGGTTTTATTGACTCAAGTGTTGGTCAGTTTGCTTGTCTCGACTCTGTATTTCTGGATTTCTCCCTTGTCTTATGCAAGTAGCGAGTTGATTGCACGAACCTCTCCAACCATTTGGGATGTCCTCATTGCTATTGCTGGTGGGATTGCTGGTGTGATCGGTTCAAGGAAAAAAGAAGCAAACAATATCGTGCCAGGAGTAGCCATTGCTACAGCTCTGATGCCGCCTATCTGTACTGCTGGCTATGGTTTAGCTAATGGGAATGTACGATTTTTATTGGGGGCTCTCTATCTTTTCTTGATCAACTGTGTCTTTATCATGCTAGCCAACATTGTTGGAACAAGAATTTTGATGAGAAAATCTCCTTTAACTTCATTTAAAGAGCTGAGCATTAAAATGAGAATTGGCTTGATATCTTTGATTGTATTGTTGATTCTTCCAGCTAGCTATTCGGCAGTTACTCTGACAATAGAATAAGCGCGCAAAGAAGGGATCAAACAGTTTGTAGGAAAAGAGTTCGCCAATTATACGGTTATTAATCAAGTCTACAAGTCAAGTAACAATGAATTGGTCTTGACGGTTGTTGGAGATCCGATTTCAGAAGAAGAATTAGAAACACTCCACCAAAAACAAGCCTCTTACGGTATTCAATCTGTTCAATTGAAAGTGAATCAAGTTCAGAACTCGCCAACATTAGATAGTGAAGCGACCAAGGAATTTTATGAAAACATTGACAAGTATATTGATCAAAAACTCTCTGAAAAAGATTCACAAAACGATCTCGTAAAAGAAAATGAAGCAGACAAGGATTGAGGACAATGAACTGAATCGGTTTTTACGCCGTGTTTTTCTTGTATCTTCCTCTTTCTTACTTATAGCAGGTTGTTTTTGCTTGAATAAGAAATAAATTAGAAGTTCTATCATCTAAGAAAAATGATGAACAAAAAATCATTTAACTAATGGTGTGAACGTTTAGTGTTTATCAGCTCCATTCTCTGTAATTTTGGGGGTAAAATCCACACCATTCGGATAAAATTAGTTGAATTTGATTGGAAAAAAGCTTTTATAAAAGCGGAGAAAAGTCTTGATATTACGCTGTTTTTAGTCCAACTGAAATTCATACTTTCCAAACCAGGTCTTAAGAAAGCTCGTAAAGCATCACAATTCTCAAAACGTTAATCAATACGATTATATCAACGTTTACAGACATTCAAGAATTATTTCTTGGATGTCTTTTTTGTTTCAAAAAATCAAAGTTCACCCCAAAATTCACCCCATATTCACCCCATCAATTTTTTAAACTACGAAAAGCAATATCACCTACAGTCTGATTGACTTTATCTTTGATATTAACGTAAGTTTTTGTAATCTCTTTATCACTATGAGTAAGAGCTTCTGAGAAGGCTTCAAGAGAAACACCTGCTTGTTTAGCAAGAGTAGCACCAGTATGTCTTAGTTTGTGTGGTGATGCTGGTGCTAATTCGGGATGTCTTCGTCTGACTGATTTCATCTTGATAAAACTTAAAATTTTTCTAATTATAACGAAGCATAGTCAAAAAGCTATGACCTCTATATTCACAAAAAAATCCAGACCAATACTAGTCCAGATTTCTTGTCTATTAAACATTCTTTTCAAAGAATGGAAGAACGGCTGTAACGGCTTTGTCAACGCAATTATTTAACTGTGAGAATCCGACGCACATAAATTTTAAATGGCGTCTCAGTCACATTTAAATTTATGAGACGCTTAGACGTTAGGCTTTCAATTTGTCAAATTTTGCTTTGACATTTGCCTTGAATTCTTCAAGTTTAGCCTTGCGTTCGGCTTTACGTTCAGCCTTCATTTGTGCACGTGCCTGGTTGTAGAGGTCTTCTTGGACTTGCAGAGCTGCTTCGATTTCGGCTACGACGGTTGCTACATCCCAACGCACGATTTGGGTGTCGTACTTGGTGAAGTAAGCATCGATGACTGCTTCGTTGTTTTCTTGCACCAAGGCGACAACGGCTGTTTCGCCGTCGATCAATTTTTGAGACACAACGTCAATCAAGCCAGCTTCTGCCGTATCAACGGTATCACCAGCAGCCAAACCATAGAGGCTGCCAATACCATAACCAAACAAGACGCCGATAGGACCACCCAAAAGCCCGATAACTGCACCGAGCAAGCCACCTTCTAGGGTTGCATCCGTCGTTGAATCTTCAAAGTCATAGCGTTCTTTTTCAACGATGTGACCGTTTTCATTTTTGACCAAGGCGATTTGAGCAACCTTGGTCGTCTGAGTTTGGCGGAAAGCCTTCAAATCCGCAAAGGACTGATAAGCTTCGCTTTCAGTGTTAAAGACTGAAACTACTAGGTTTTCCATAGTTAGTACCTCTTTTCTAAATATATACGTTCATTATAATACAGTTTCAATCACTTTTCAATCATTTTAGTGCGACATTTTAATTGATATGTCGCGTTTATCAGCGTCAAAGAACAGTTTCAGGCAGCGGTATATCTTTGCCATATCCCAGCCCAGACACTCTGGCGACTCTGAGTGATTATCAAGAAAGGCGTCCAGCAACATCTTAAAGCCTCCCGTGCAAAAAGTAAATAAATAGTGTTTTTCCTGTATGCCTGTCACACGGCTAAAAGACCGCTTGACCAAATCTTCCAGAAAATTATAGCAGATATTATGTACCAGCTCTGTGTAGCGAGTCTGATGAGCGTGCCGAATCACATCGACACTTTTATAGAATCTGCCAACTGTTTCCTTATGGTCGAATCCTTGAAAGAAGTCGCTTTATTCGTCGGTCAAGACAATTAATTTGGCTGGTGCAACTGATTCGCCAAGCTATGAACAAGCAATTATTACCTTTTGAAAGCAAAAATGGCAATTATGAAGGTGAAGCTACTCAGGTCTTAGTTCTTCTATCCAATTACTATGCAGACAAAAAACTATTTGATGAAAATACAGATGAATATGGAAATATCTTGATTTTAAAGGATTCATCCATCATTTCTAAATTATCGGCTATCCCAGATTTATTAAAAAGGGGATCTAGTAGGTAACAATAATATCGAATATATCAAAGTACGCAATATTAGGATTTCTTCAGAGGTTGAGTTAGAGTCAGATGTTGATGGGGATAAGTCGGATAATCTGCCAATAGATATAAAAATACTAGAAAACAGGCTTGAAAAAGGCTCGTAAAGCTAGCCAGTTCTCTAAACGTTAATTCGTTGCTGGACAGCAGAATACAAACGAAAACACTTTGCATCTTGCAAGGTGTTTTTTTCTATGAGAACTGGCGGTGCGCAATTAGGATAGCTCTAGCGACTTTAGTCGCATAGAGATATGCTATGCACAGTTGCCTCAAGAAAACAATGCTTCTTGGTCCACCCTGTTAGACAAGCTTCAAAACCAAGGAATCCAACAGATTTCTCTTGTAGTTACAGATGGCTTTAAGGGGCTTGAGCAGATTATCAGTCAGGCTCACCCATTAGCTAAACAACAATGTTGCTTAATTCATATTAGTCGAAATCTAGCTAGTAAAGTGAAACGAGCAGATAGAGCGGTTATTCTGGGGCAATTTATAATGATTTATCGTGCTGAAAATTTAGAAATGGCAGGACAAGCTTTAGAGGACTTTCTCGCCGAATGGAAACCAAAGTATAGGAAAGTCATGGAAAGTCTGGAGAAGACGGATAATCTTTTAACTTTTTATCAGTTTCCCTACCAGATTTGGCACAGCATGTATTCGACAAACCTCATTGAGTCTCTTAACAAAGAAATCAAACATCAAACGAAAAAGAAGGTTCTTTTTCCTAATGAGGAGGCTCTGGAACGTTACTTAGTTACGTTGTTTGAAGATTATAATTTCAAGCAAAGTCAACGAATCCATAAAGGGTTTGGTCAATGTTCTGATACACTTGAAAGCTTATTTAATTAACACTCCATAACTCTACTTAAGTGTTTACACATAATTATTTACAGTATCAAAAAATAAAGTATATTGTTTTCATCATAATATAATTAAATATCAGTATAGAGAATTTTATCTATATATCAGATATCAGCAATTGCTTTTGCTGTCATTTTTCGCTACAATAGTTACAAGGAGGAAATAAACATGTTAAAAGAAGTATTAAACGTCGCAAAAGTTGCGAAAAAATCATCTCTCTTCTTAGGAGGGGTAGCATTTGGGACGCTTGGCTTGAAAGTCTTAGCAAGTAAAGAAGCTAAGAAAGGCTATTCTAAGGCCTTGGCTAAAGCTTACAAATTGAAAGATGGACTGGATGCATCTGTTTCTGTTGTAAAACAACACGGTGATGATGTTTTACAAGACGCTAAATATTTATACGAACAGGAAAAGAAAGAAGAACAATTAGATAGCCTGACAGGTGAATAATATGTCTTTTAAAGTGCTACACAGAGGATATCAACATATCCGATTATCGTCCTCGTTTTCACTGACCTTGGATATTCAAGATTATCTTCGTTCCTTGGCTAAAGATGAAAAAGGGATCGACTCTATTCAGTTTTATATGGATCAGCAGCACTTTACTCTACGTATGAAAGAAGGCTTCTCTGTATTAGAAAATGCAGAGGCCTTTTTAAAAAAAATTGACAAGGGGAAAGTTTCGGACTTGATGACTCTTCCCATTCGTAGAGAAGAGAGTGCTTATTCAATTGTATCGGGTGCAGCGATTAAGCGTTTGCTGTTTCGAAGTTTTGTACCCTACCCTATTCGTTATATTTGGACTTGTTATCAGGCTTTGGGTTATGTCAAAGAAGCCTATCAAACTTTAGCGCGCAAGGAACTAACCATGGAGGTCTTGGACTGTTCGGCCATTTTGTTGTCCTTGTTTATGAACCAATCCAAGACAGCTAGCAACATCATGTTTATGCTTGATTTGGGTAATCATCTGGATCAGTGGTCTTTAAAAAAAACAGCAACAGATTTGGAACAAAGCCTTCTTGCTAAAGAAAGTGATGTTTTCTTAGTGCGGGGAGACATGGTCATCAGCATCAAGAGTTCTGATGTTCAAGTAGGTGATGTATTAGTTGTCTCCCAAGGTAATGAAATCTTGTTTGACGGCCAAGTGGTTTCAGGATTAGGCATGGTCAATGAGAGTTCCTTGACTGGAGAGAGCTTCCCTGTTGAAAAGAAAGAGGGAGATTCTGTATGTGCGAATACTGTTTTGGAAACAGGAGAGTTAAGAATTCGTGTGACTGATAATCAGATAAACAGTCGTATTTTGCAACTCATCAATCTGATGAAAAAATCTGAAGAGAGTAAGAAGACAAAACAACGTCATTTTATTAGGATGGCAGACAAGGTTGTAAAATATAACTTCTTAGGTGCTGGTTTGACTTATCTGTTAACAGGTTCGTTTTCAAAAGCCATTTCCTTTTTATTGGTGGATTTTTCATGTGCTCTAAAAATATCCACACCTGTAGCCTACCTTACGGCCATAAAGGAAGGTCTAAATCGAGAAATGGTTATTAAAGATGGTGATGTATTAGAAAAATATCTGGAAGTGGATACTTTCTTGTTTGATAAAACGGGTACCATCACGACGAGTTATCCTTTGGTTGAAAAGGTTCTTCCTTTCGGAGATTATACTGAGAAAGATATTTTAAGAATAAGTGCATGTTTGGAGGAACATATCTATCATCCTATTGCCAATGCAATTGTTAAACAAGCTGAAATTGAAGGCATTGAACACGAAGAAATGCATGGCAAGCTTCAGTATGTTGCAAGCAAAGGGATTAAATCGCAAATTGATGGTCAATCGGTTGTCATTGGAAATTATGTACTAATGCAAGACGAACAGGTAAGAATTAGTTCTGAGCAGCTGGCCTTGATTGAGCAATATAAGACTCATTACAATTTATTGTTTTTGGCTTATAAGAAAGAATTAATTGGGATGTTTTGTATCCACACTCCCTTGAGAAGCGAGGCGAAAGTTGCATTGAAAAAGCTAAAGCGCCAAGGGAAAAAACTGATTCTGGCAACTGGTGATACGTTGGCTAGAACAGAAGAGTTGGTTAAAGATCTGCCATTTGACAACGTTTATACTGATTTAAAACCAGATGGTAAGTTTCAGTTGGTTCAGGAATTACAGAAAGCTGGCCGAACTATTTTGATGGTTGGAGACGGGTTAAACGACTCTGCTGCCTTGACGCTTGCAGATATTGGGGTTGTGATGAATGAAAGTGCTGATATTTCTAAGCAGATGAGTGATATTTTATTATTAGATAATCGTTTAGATTTCTTCGAGGAATTGAATTCTTTATCTGAATCGTTGCAGAAATTAATTCAAAGAAATATTCAAGAAACAGTTGTAATAAATGGAAGTTTAATTGGATTTGGGTTGTTAAATTGGTTAAGCCCATCTAATCTTTCGATATTGCACAATCTGACTACTTTAAGAATCGTCCTTCGTAGTCTTTCTATTAAAAGTAGGTAAGAGACCGAGAAGCTGAGGTTATAAAAACTAAAAGGAGTTGTCTCATTTGAGAATAACGGTTCTTTGTCAACTGTAGTGGGTTGGTGGAAAATTATACCCTGGAGAGGACCAAATTGGTTCTCTCCTTTTAAATATTGAAAAAACCATTGGCAGTGGACATACTTTAAGACTATATATTTCTGAAACTAGTTTCACAATACAAATATTGACATGCAATTATTAATTGGTGGATTTTAAGTTGACATCTACAAAGGTTAATGTTAGAATACATTCAAAAATATATTTGAATGAGGTGTTTTATGATTCAAAATATTGTTACTTCAATAATCCTGTATTCTGGGACAGCCGTAGACTTACTTATTATCCTAATGTTATTTTTTGCCAAAAGAAAAAGCAGAAAGGACATCATTAACATCTATTTAGGACAATTTCTAGGCTCTGTTAGTCTAATATTCCTAAGTTTGCTTTTTGCATTTGTCTTAAATTATATTCCTAGTAAAGAGATTTTAGGTTTACTCGGTTTGATTCCAATTTTCCTAGGCCTCAAAGTTTTGCTTTTAGGAGATTCTGATGGAGAAGCTATTGCAAAAGATGGTTTGCGAAAAGACAATAAAAACCTGATTTTTCTAGTCGCTATGATTACTTTTGCAAGTTGTGGCGCTGATAATATTGGTGTCTTTGTCCCATATTTTACCACCTTAAATTTAGCGAATTTGATAGTGACTTTACTTACTTTTCTAGTCATGATTTATCTCTTGGTTTTTTCTGCCCAAAAATTAGCACAAGTCCCTTCTGTTGGAGAAACTTTGGAAAAATATAGCAGATGGTTTATTGCCGTTGTCTATTTAGGATTGGGGATGTATATCCTGATTGAAAACAACAGCTTTGACATGCTATGGGCTGTGTTAGGCTAGGAGAAAAAATTATGAAAAAAAATAGTATCTGTCAAGTGGATGTTATAAATCAACAAAATGTTACAACCGCAACGAACTACCTTGAAAAGGAAAAAGTCCAAAAATCACTTCGCATTTTATCAAAATTTACCGATAATAAACAGATAAATATCATCTTTTATCTCCTTGCCGTCGAAGAACTCTGTGTCTGCGATATAGCCTGTTTATTAAATCTCAGTATGGCATCTGCCTCCCACCATCTTCGTAAACTAGCCAATCAAAACATCTTGGACACTAGAAGAGAGGGGAAAATTATATATTATTTTATAAAAGATGAGGAAATCAGAGATTTTTTTAATCAACTAGGATAACAACTATTTTTACTACTTTTCCATGATTATAGGGAGATTATATATGAAATTTTTTGATGAAAATTACTCATAAGAAATACCTACTCGTATCAAATGTTTAAGAAAAAAGTATAATTTAAAGCAAAGCGACCTAGGTAATGCAGGTCAAGTTAGCCAAGTTGAAAAGGGAGGAATTTGAAAGAATTTGTATCTTTTATTTTTTGTTTCATTTATGCCCTATGCTACTGGAATAGTTAGTAGTCATTTCATGAATCATACGGCACAGCTCTTTTATGGACTGATCGTTATTGTTTCAACGGTAGCAAACTGTTTTTTACATAAAGTAATTGATAAACCCAATATAGATCAGAAAGAATTACTTGAAGCTACCGCACAATATAGGAAGTTATTGATACCTGACCTAATAATTAAAGGAGTGGGATTGATTCTGTCCTTAATTCTCTATCCTCCGATTATGATGTATAGTGTTTTAATTGCGGCATTTTACATCATAACTTTAAAAACACTATCCGAAAAAAGAGTGAATAACTAAAAAACGGTGACCAAAGTTAGGTGTATTATTTTAATGCTTAGAGACCTAAACTATTCCCTATTTTAAAAATATTGATTCAGATTTTATGAAATTAAAAAGTAGATATTGTTCAGAAAATCCTTGATATTACGCTGTTTTTAGTCCAACTGAAATCCATACTTTCCAAACCAGGTCTTAAGAAAGCTCGTAAAGCTAGCCAGTTCTCTAAACGTTAATTCGTTACTGGAATACAGAATACAAACGAAAACACTTTGCATCTTGCAAGGTGTTTTTTTGTATGAGAACTGGCGGTGAGCAATTAGTATAGCTCTAGCGACTTTAGTCGCGTAGAGATATGCTATGCACAGTTGCCCCAAGAAAACAAGCGTAGCGATGTTTGATTGGATGGCAACCACTGCACTCAAAACGTTAATCAACACGATTATATCAACGTTTACATACATTCAAGAATTTTCTCTTGGATGTCTTTTTTTGTCTACTTTAATTTTACAAATTAGTAATTGCATATAATTATTTGAAAAAATAAAAATAGTTAGTTACAATAAAAGTGTAAAAGCGCTTACTCGATTATTGGAGAGGTTAATAATGTAAGAGTTCTGTTTTTCTTTGTTAAGATAGGAGAATTTTTAGGAAAGGTAAAATGTCAGAATCAGTATATGCAAAGAATCTCAGCATTTCCGCTTTAAGTTTCAGAAAAATGATTAAGTGAAATAAGCAATGATTGAAGTATTAATAATGGTTTATTGGAGGTAGTTAAAAATGAAAGAAAAATATAAAGTGACTGGGCAGTTATTTTTACTCTCAAATTTACCGTTTTGTTGTTTTATTTTGAAAGATATTTCATTAGTCTATGCTAGGTTGCTATTTGTACTTTTCTTGTTTTTTACATTATATTTCTCTTATAAAATAAGCATAAAACATAATGTCATTAATCGTATTCAGAAACTAGAGTGGAACAAAGTACTTTATTGTTTAGCATTCGTTGCTTTGATAAGACTTACAGTTCATTTGTATGTAAGCATTTTTGGAGATACCCAAAATGATGCGTTATTACAAATTTTAAAAGATATTATGGGCGTAGAGTTATTCAATTTTTATGGAATTTTCGTAGGACCAGTTTTAGAGGAAATAACTTTTCATGGTGCAATAATGAATTATTGCTATAATATGAGCAGGAAAGGTTTCATCATATCAAATATATTGTTTGGATTTGTGCATTGCATGAACGAACCTAGTATTGGAATTTTTATTAGATCGATTTTACTGTATAGTTTGTTAGGCGGTATAGTATCTTACATTTATTATAGAACTAAAAGGATAGAATACTCTGTACTAATTCACATGCTTGCTAATTTTTTGTCTTTAATAGGTTTTTAATTATGTATTCTGATTATTTTTATATTTGTAATTTCATGTAAGATTTTTGCTCAATAGACCACTAATAATATTACTGGGGATAACATAATGTTAGCAGATAAAGAAATGTTCTTCAAAATAGAAAATATCCTCCGTGAGCAAGGAGTACTTGAAAAGTTTGAAGAGGAAAATGGAAAAATAACTGATCATATGATGATTACGATGATGGAAATACCTCCTGAATTAGGAATTGATAAAGTTAGCGATAATATGCGTGCTTTTTATGCTTCATTTGATTTCTATAATATGATGATTGGGATTGCATTCGATTTAGACACAATGGAACTTATTCCTCAAATGTGGTTCACTCCTCAGACTGATGATGCTGTGGAACCTTCTAGTGAATGGATAGAATTTTTTGTAAAAACTCTATGTGAGAATATATCGGAAGAGGGTTTTGGAGTACCAATGTATAGTTTTTTAAATGACCACAGTGACCTTACAATTGTTCCGACTCAATCATAGAAAAGAGAAATGGGAAAGAGTTTGAATAAACATGATCACAGCTTAGCTCATCATGCTTTCGAAGTAAGGATAGAAAAAAGCTCGTAAAGCTTCACAATTTAGTAAACGTTAATTCAAAAGAATTACAATATTTACAAAGAGCACCTTTCGGGGTGTTCTTTTTCCTACACCCAAATTAAATCAAAGATAAACAAAAACCACCCCATCTTCCCCAGTCAAATAGGACTGCAGAAAATAGGGTGGTTTTAGAACGTTAACGATTAGTTATCGTCTTTGTGAAGGATGTTTTTCACACCGTTGATAGCTCCTTCAACAGCTTCTTTTGCATCTTCAGCAACTTCTTTTGCTTTTGATGCAACTTTTTCAGCAACGCCTTCAGCTTCTGTTTTTGTGTCGCCAGTTACTTTACCGAGACCTTCTTTAACAGAACCTTTAACTTGGTTTAATTTATCTTCTAATGACATAGTGTCACCTCCGTTAAGTAAATAGTTTTTTTAATCTGAATTCAAGACAGTTCATTTAAAAATAAAAAAACTATTTAGCTCAGATTAATATAAGTATATGCCTTCTGAAATAGGAAGTCAAATATTCGCTACGCTATTTTGAAAGTGGGAAGGAGTCATGGTGAGATTGCAACTAATGATGGATGAATAGGTCACGACATTCAATTTTCTTTTGTCGTACTCTGCGATAAAGATATCATCTACTTTTTCGTAGCCATCTTGTTTGAATTGGTCCATAAGCCAGTCTTCAGTTTTGTTGATAGTCTTCAAAATATCTGTCTGGATCACTCAGTTGGTGATAACTGGATATTTAGGATTTTCATCTCCCATTCCTACGATGATCAATTTTCCGTTTTGCTCAGTGACAGCCCGTTTAACTTCTTTCAATTGGAAGAGTCCATGAGTCCGTAGCTGCAGGGTGACGTCTGATGCGGAAAGTCTCTTTGAGCGACAAGCTTCTGGAGCTAATTTCCCATTTTTGATAATGATGTTTTTGATAGAAGAAACATTGGGTTTGAGCCATTAATTGTATATTTAGCATATGAACTAGGGATAGAACTGTTTTTAGTTAATGAGAAATCTAGTCTGGAGTAATGCTTAAATATTAAAATACATTCTGCTTAGAATATGATACAATAAATTTTGAATTAGATTTTATTTTATTAAATCTATTAAAGAATTTGAAATTGTAAGCTTAGTAATTCGGATATGATTTTTAATAAATAGAGTTCAATATATTTAAATATTTACGTTTTCTATTTTTATTATACTGGAGGAAAATAATGATTAAGTTAATAAAAAATTTTTTCGAAGATTATTTTAAGTCGATAGAGTCAGATCGGTATAAAACAATGATATATAAGAAAAATGGAATTAATCAAGAACGTTTTTATACATATGAAGAGATTGGAATTCTTGAAGGAGTATCTAAACAGAGGATTCATCAGATTGAATCGAAAATCTTTAGTAATATGAATTTATTGATGCATGGTTCAACAATAAAAAGTAAAAACTATAAGTGTGATGAGCAATTAGTTTGTAAGACAAAAGAATTTTTAAATGATTTAAAAGATAAAAAAACTATATCCTATTTTGAACTTATAAACAAATTTGGAATATCTGCTAGTGATAAAAATTATTTTGACATGTATCTTAAAATTCTAAAAATAAAAAGAATTACATTAGATAAAGAGAATATTGATATCATTTTAAGTTCAGAAATTAACAAATATGTACTCGAAGAAGAGATAACCAGAACATTAAAAATAGTTAAAAAAAATATTTTACCAATCTCAAAAGATGACATTATAATTCAATCTGCAAAAAGAAGAAGAAAAAAATCTAAGGAATATATCTTATTATCTATAGAGGTAATTCCGTTTAAAAAATTAGTTATCGATAATGTCGAATATTTAGACTACCCTAATTTAGATTTATCTGTAGGCGATAGTGCATATAAACTTCTATGGATTAAGCAGAAGAGAATGGGAATTCAAGATATAAAAAAATCAATTAATAAAGACAGAGGAAAAGTTGGAGATAAAATTGTAACGACTCAATATTTATCAAACCAGCTAGTTGCTCATCCTGAATTAGTATCTTTAGGTAATAAGGAGTGGGGATTAAAAAATTTTGGGATAGCAAAAATTTCTATTAAGGATCTCATGAAAAATATTTTTTATGTTGAAGCCAAGCCATTAACAAGCGTTTATATTTTAGAAGAAATTAAGAGAAGGAGAGGAGAAATTAATGAAAAAAGTGTAATTTCATATTTGAGTCAAGAAGATTTTTACCAACTAGATGACGGGACTTATATTATTTCAGATTGGAAAAGAAAATATACTTCACGAATAAAACCTAAAAGAGTTAAAACAAATTATAATGAATATATTTTAAAACATTTTAAAGAATCAGGGGAAAAAATTTTAACATTTTCAGAACTCTGGAGCCGTTCCGAAAAGACCTACAGTGGAACAAAGTATAATTTTAAAAATTTTTTAAAACAGAGAAAATATTTACAATACCATAAAGATGAAAATACTAAAGTTGAATATTTCACTCTTACAGAAGATAGGAGTGATTTAAAAGAATTACATGGGAATAAAACTAAGACAATTGAGGAATACTCGAAACTTATTTTGAGACAAAATAATGGAGAAAAAGAGTTATCAAAACTAATAAATTTAATTCAACAAAACTATCATATTTCTAGGCAATTGGTTTATCAATTTTTTAATAAACCGAATCGATTTTTTTTAAAAGAAAATCGTAATGGTACCTTAGTAATTAAGTTAATGGAGTCAGATTTTAATATAAAAATCTCAGAACATGATATTCTCCGTTTTTTGGATGAAGTTGTTACTGAAGAGGGAAAATTTGACTTTAAACAAGGTTTTCTTACGCTAGACCCTAAAAGGAAATTTGATAAAAAAAGTTTTGAAAAGATAATGATGAATATGTGTGCAATGGCTAATCACGGGAAAAATATTAAAGGAAGAATATTGATTGGTATTGCAGATAAAACTAGCGATACAAGAAGAATTGAGGAGTTAGATAATATTAATGCTATTGAAATAAATGGTTTTGGAATTGTTGGTGTAGAAAGAGAGGCAAAAATATTAAAAATGAGTCTCGAAGATTATCTCAAATTTATTAATGAGAAAATTAATGACTCTGGTTTGCCTGACAAATTAAAGTTATACTTAAAAAGCCATATGCAATATGTAAAAGTTTATGATAAAACATTGTTAATTTTAGAGGCAGAGAGTATTAATGGAATATCTTTTTATAAGAATTTAAAAACACAAGAACTAGAATTGTATATAAGAAAAGGTCCTCAAAAATATAAAGTAAATCAGTTTAATGATGATAACAGCACCTCAACTGAATTTTTAGAAGTACAATTAAGATGTACAGGCGACTATTAATAGTTTTAGTTTAATATAGGGCATATTTTGATATTTGTTAAAAATATGCCTTAATTTAATGAAATTCAGAAAAACAGATAAATTTAAAGGGGGGGATAAAGTTGACTTTTCCTTCTAATCAATCTATTTAAGTTAAGTTGCAATTTGTGTTAAACAAACCTGGTATTAAGAAGTCTTATATAGCATCACAATTTAGTAAACGTTAATTTGAAAGAATTACTATTCTATACAAAGATCACCTATCGAGATGTTCTTTTTATTTGAAAATCAGTAATATCTTTGTAAACTGGATGCTTTATTCATCATCTTAAATGGAGGGGAAAGCGTCTCAAATTGTTTTTTCGTCCATCTATCTGAATCAAATAACCAATTGATAGTTCCCCTTTCTGTTCAAAAAGGGACAATTGAGGGCTGCCTTGCCTACAAGTTTTTCCATGTGTTATACTTGTACTTAATTGAATGGAAGAATGATATTGGAGAATAGATGATATGAAATATGCCAAACATGGAGTCGCTTTACTCTTCCTGTTATATCTATTTGTTTTTGGGATTGAAGGCCTTGGTATCTACCTAACTGGAGTTTTCAATGGTGATGTAAGTTTTCTTTATTTCATCTATTTGATTCTCTACTCTTTGCTTCTCATCGGCATTCTATTTTGGTTTCAAAGGCAGAAGATAGTCGTCCGTTCAAATATACAGAAATGGAAGTGGCACTATCTGGGGTATTTTTCTCTGGTGCTCTTGTGGTTCTTTGTTGAGAGATGGGTGTTGCAAACTTTTCAGGATTTGCTGGTTCCTGTCGTTCATCAAACCAAATTGCCATCCTCCATTTATCTAAATGGCCCTGGTATTTCGGGTACTCTGTTTTTTGTCCTAGCAACTGTTACATCTCCTATGATCGAAGAATTTATTTTTAGAGGCTATCTGATGAATGTCTTCTTTAAAGAAAGTAAGTTTCATTTAGACGTTTTGCTTTCGGGCTTTCTCTTTGCGGTCTTTCATCTGATCCATCAATATCGGGACCCTGTAACCTTTTCTCTTTATTTCTGTTCAGGGCTCTTCTTCGCAGCTGTCTATAAGAAAACTAAAGATATCCGGTTGCCCATCTTCTTGCATGCCTTTAGCAATTTTCTCACTTTTTGGAAACCAATCTGGATATTCATCTTCAATTATATCTACTGGCATTTTCTTGTTAAATAACCTTGTCTCTGTGGCCGGGCGTGAAATGGGAGTTAGAGGTTGGAGTTGTTTAATGAAACTAGGATCACTTTTTAAAAGTGATCTTATTTTCGTTTAAGGGGTGGTATAATGAAAGTATACTCAAGGTGAGACAATTGATTTATTTACAGAAAAGAAGTTTTAAAATGAAAACGATGATAAAAACCTATCCTGTTATCAGTACGATAGCTCTAATCTGTTTGTTGCTCGGTTTATTGACTTCCTTTTATGGGGATGCTATGTATGACCTATTGGCTTTTCATTCGAAGCCGGTGTATGGTTGGCAATATGTCAGTGGGACCCTGATGCATGGCAGTAAAGGAGCTCCTGTCTGGTTTTTATGGGTTCATTTGATTTTAAACGGACTCATGATCCTTCCCTTCGGTGGACTGCTAGAAAGAAAAAGAGGCTCCATACAAGTCTTAATCGTTTTTGTGACGGCGACAGTCCTCTCTTCCATCGTTTTTCACTTCTTAACACGCGGGCAGGACATTCAGGCAACAGGGATCTCTGCCGTCGGCTATGCCTTTGTGACCGGAGGGATTATGCTCCTGCCAAACGTGTGGAAAGAATTATCACGCACCGTAAAATGGCTTTATCTATTCTTAATTTTTCTATCTGGTCTCATGCTCTTACCAGTAATCACCGGATGGATCTCAACGCTATTGCATCTTTCAGGGATTGTGAGTTATCTATTGGTCTTTATCGGAAGTAAAAGCTTGAAGGGGAGAGGTAGCAATTAAGCCGACTATTGAGCTAGGTTTTCATCCTGTTTCCTTGACTCTTCCTCTACCAGGCCGTATAATACTCTATATCAATGAAAAAATCACCTTTTGTCATTGTGCAAAGGGTGTTTTTATAACGGTAAATGGGAGACACAATGGGATACATTTCTACAATCAAAACAGCTGTTCAGCTCTTTCCTTTCCTGGCCTTTTTGCTGACCTTGCCCTACATGATTTTGAATTATCGAAAATATGGCTCGGTCAATAAATTGCGGGTGCTGATTTTCTATTCTTTTATGCTTTACTTGATGACGGTCTATCTCTTGGTAGTCTTGCCTCTGCCAGATCCGAGTAAGATCCATACTAGCTACTCGGAAATGGTCAATCTCCATCCCTTTGCTTTTGTGGTGGATTTTTTCAAGGAGAGCCCCTTTGATCTAGCGCAGACTGGTACTTGGCTTCAGGCTATCAAGCATCCAACTTTTTATGTACCAGCTTTTAATGTCCTAATGTTGATTCCTTTTGGGATGTATCTACGTTATTATTTCAAGTGTGGTTTTAAGAAAACGATTCTCCTAACAGCCCTCTTTAGTCTCTTTTTGGAGCTGACCCAGTTATCAGGTCTCTACTTTCTGTATCCGGGCCCTTACCGCCTAGCAGATGTCGATGATATTATTCAAAATACCACTGGTGGTGGAGTGGGCTACTTGCTTGGTTGGTTCCTGGTTTGGTTATTGCCAACACGAGATGAGATTGACGAGCATTCTTTCCGAGTAGGGACGAAAGTATCTGGTTTCCGGATGGGTCTTGCTTTCTTGATTGATTTTGTGATGCTATCCTTGCTTTATGCGGTAATCGAGCGTTTAGAGATGATTCCCTATGTAGCGGTTTTGGTGCTTTACTTTAGTTTGCTTCCCTTGTGGCGGGGCAAAACCTTGGGAATGGCTTTGGTAAAATTCCGCTTGCGTTTTGACAAGCAAAAATGGCTTCGTACCATCTGGCGAGGAATCCTAGTGGTAGGCTATTTCTACTGGATTCCCCAAGGGTTGTTCTATTTGATCTCGCTTTTGAATCAGGATTTGACGGACAATTCCCTTTTGACTCTATCTATGATTTTATTGCTCTTCTTTGTGCTCTTATTGTACCTGATCCTCACCCTTGCCATCATCTTGCTCAGTGCTCGCTTTCCCTTTGACCGTCTAGCTGGAGCCGAGTATGAGAGTACCGTGCGCGTGAAGGAAGGTATCCTAAAAGATGAAACCGAATCGTCAAAATAGAGAGAGTGGGACAGAAATCGGTAATTCGTTAGAATTCGATTTCGTCGTCTCACCTCCGCACAGTTGAGTAGGGCTGTAAAAGCTGATGAAATCAGCGTAGTAGAGCCCAGCTCAACCACTGCGTCTTGCTCGACAATCCAAAAACAATTAAGAGGCTAGGACTTTTGTCACAGCCTCTTTATTTTTTTATACACACGGAAAATATCCGAACATCCCCAGTTGAGAACGGCGATTTTAAGGGGAATGTGCTACAATGGAAGCAAATAGATAGAATGGAGCAGTGAAATGAAAGCAATTATTACAGTCGTTGGTAAAGACCAAAAAGGAATCGTAGCGGGTGTTGCAACGAAAGTGGCAGAATTAGGACTCAATATCGATGATATCTCTCAAACGGTATTGGATGAATACTTTACCATGATGGCGGTCGTATCATCCGATGAGAAAAAAGATTTCACCCAGCTTCGTTCAGAGTTAGAAGAATTCGGTCAGTCTCTTCATGTGAAAATCAATATCCAAAGCGCAGCGATTTTTGATGCCATGCACAATTTGTAAGATAGGGGTTGAGAATTTATGGACATTAGACAGGTAACAGAAACCATTGCCATGATTGAGGAGCAGAACTTCGATGTTCGGACCATCACCATGGGGATCTCCCTCCTAGATTGTATTGATCCGGATATCGATAAGGCGGCAGAAAAAGTCTACAATAAGATTGTGACCAAGGCCAAAGATTTGGTGGCTGTGGGGGACGAGATTGCGGCAGAACTTGGCATTCCAATTGTGAATAAGCGGGTTTCGGTCACTCCGATTTCCATTATCGGAGCAGCAACCAGCGCGACAGACTATGTACCCTTTGCCAAGGCGCTGGATCGTGCGGCGAAGGAAGTTGGGGTTAACTTTATCGGTGGCTTCTCAGCTCTTGTTCAAAAAGGCTACCAAAAAGGGGATGAGATCCTCATTAATTCCATTCCTCGTGCCCTTGCGGAGACAGATTTTGTCTGCTCTTCAGTCAATATTGGATCGACTAAGACAGGGATCAATATGACCGCTGTCCGAGACATGGGGCGCATCATTAAAGAAGCTTCCCAAGCAGATCCAATGGGACCAGGTAAACTCGTTGTCTTTGCTAATGCGGTAGAAGATAATCCCTTTATGGCGGGAGCCTTCCACGGTGTCGGTGAAGCAGATGTCGTCATCAACGTTGGGGTTTCAGGACCTGGTGTCGTCCAACGGGCCATCGAAAAAGTTCCCGGAGCAAGCTTTGATGTATTGGCTGAAACAGTCAAGAAGACAGCCTTCAAGATTACCCGTGTCGGCCAATTGGTAGGTCAAATGGCTAGTGAACGTCTCGGTGTTGAGTTTGGAATTGTCGACTTGTCTCTTGCTCCAACACCAGCAGTTGGGGATTCGGTTGCCCGTGTCCTTGAGGCCATGGGGCTTGAAGTAGTTGGAACCCACGGGACAACAGCAGCGCTGGCTCTGCTTAATGACCAAGTGAAAAAAGGTGGCATTATGGCTTGTAACCAAGTCGGTGGTTTGTCAGGTGCCTTCATTCCGGTTTCAGAAGATGAAGGGATGATTGCGGCGGTCCAATCAGGTCATATCAACTTGGAAAAATTGGAAGCCATGACAGCTATCTGTTCCGTCGGTTTGGATATGATTGCCATCCCAGCTGATACTCCAGATACAACCATTGCGGCCATGATTGCCGACGAAGCAGCTATCGGGGTGATCAACCAAAAGACCACAGCAGTTCGGATCATTCCTTATGGAAAAGAAGGCGATATGTTAGAGCTTGGAGGACTTCTTGGGTCTGCTCCGGTGATGAAGGTCAACAAAGCTTCGTCAGCTGACTTTATTGCCCGTGGTGGTCAAATTCCGGCCCCAGTTCATAGTTTTAAAAATTAAAAAATGGCCCTGGAGCAGGATTTTTGCTCAGGGCTTTTAATGTTGGCTGAGGAAGTGAAAGTGAATCGAGAGGTCATCGCTGCCAGTTTCCTTATAAAAAATGATATAATAGAAGGACATAAAAGGAGATCACATGGTGAAAACAAGATTGTTTATTATTCGGCATGGAAAAACCATGTTTAATACGATAGGTCGTGCCCAAGGTTGGTCGGATACGCCTTTAACTGTTCAAGGAGAAGAAGGCATCCGTGAATTGGGGGTTGGTTTGAGAGAATCTGGTTTGGACTTTGTCCGTGCTGTTTCCAGCGATTCAGGTCGTGCTATTCAAACCATGGGAATTGTTTTAGACGAGCTTGGGCTCACAGATCAGATTCCTTATACTTTCAACAAAAAGATCCGGGAATGGTGTTTTGGAAGTTTTGATGGTGCCTACGGAGGGGAACTTTTCCGTGGAGTTGTTCCTCGGGTTCTAGATATTGAAGACTATAAGAAACTCAGTCTGGAAGAGCTGGCGAATGGAATCTACCAAGTAGATACAGCCGGTTGGGCTGAACCATGGGATGTGTTGAAAAAACGGATTGTAGATGGCTTTGAGGAGATTGCCAAGGAAGTTGAAGCCAGGGGTGGTGGAAATGCCTTGGTTGTTAGTCACAGCATGACCATCGGTTCCTTTGTGTGTATTTTGAATCCAGAGATTGAGCTGGATCCAAGGGTTGAAAATGGTAGTGTCACCTTGGTAGAATACGAAAATGGACACTTCTCAATCCAGACCATCGGAGATGAGTCATACCGTAAGCTGGGTGCTAACTGGTTAGCAGCCCACTCAGAAGAACTTGATGTAAAAAAATAAGATACCTTATATAAGAAGAAAACAATTGCAGGAGGATAAAAATGGCAAAGACAAAATTGTATATTGCCCGTCATGGAAAAACCATGTTTAATACCATTGGTCGCGCCCAAGGTTGGTCTGATAGTCCCTTGACAGAAGCTGGCGAACGAGGGATTCATGAATTGGGGATTGGTCTACGTGAAGCCGGGATTCAGTTCCAACAAGCCGTGTCCAGCGACTCTGGTCGAACTATTCAAACCATGGGGATTGTGCTAGAAGAACTAGGGTTAACGGGTAAGATTCCTTACCGTTATGATAAGCGCATCCGCGAATGGTGCTTTGGAAGTTTTGATGGCGCCTACGATGGGGAACTCTTTTTGGGCGTTTTGCCACGTGTCTTTCGAGTTGATGACTTCCATCATTTGAGCTTGATGGAGTTGGCTGAAGGGATTGTCGAAGTGGACACAGCCGGCTGGGCAGAGTCTTGGGAAACTCTTCGCGACCGCATCTTGGATGGCTTTACGGCAATTGCAAAAGATGTCGAGTCTAAGGGTGGAGGTAATGCCATCGTGGTCAGTCATGGGATGACCATCAGTACCTTGATTTACCTGATTGATCCAAAAGCTTTTAAAGAATTGGTCTTGGACAATGGTAGTGTGACTGTTATTGAGTATGAAGATGGTAAATTTAAACTAGAAGCAGTTGGAGATCTGTCATACCGCCAGGTTGGAGCGAAATGGTTAGAGGAAGATCATGACTAAATATAAACTTGCCAAGAAAAGAGAAAAGAAAGTTAGCTGGATCGTGCTCTGCTGTTTAGGCCTCTGTCTAATTGGAGCAGGAGTGGGTATTTTCTATTTGAAACCTCAATGGCTTCCTCTGGACTTTGCTGAAGATCAAAAAGTAGAAACGACTACTCCGAAAAAGGTTGAGAAAAAGGAAGAAAAACCTAAGACAGACCTTCCTCAAGTTTCTAGCAAGGATTGGAACCTAGTCCTGGTCAACCGGGACAACAAGTTAGCCGAGCTGAATCCTCAGTTAGCAGATGTCGAAGAAATCAAGGTGGACAGTCGGATCGCAGAACAAACTAAGCAATTTTTAGCGGCGGCAAGGGCAGTTGCTCCTGAGGAGTCCTTGATTTCCGGTTATCGAAGTGTGGAGGAGCAAACAGAGCTTTACAATGAGCGGGTAGCACAGTTGGAAGCTACTGGGCTTTCTCATGAGGAAGCAGAACGTCAGGCACAAGCTCAGGTACAAGTTCCAGGAGCTAGTGAGCACCAGACAGGTCTTGCGATTGATATGAGTGCCCCAAATGGGCTGTCCGAAGAGGTAGTGCAACAAATTATTGCCTTGGCACCACAATATGGGTTTGTTCTCCGTTATCCAGAAAGGAAAAATGCGATCACGGGTGTGGACTATGAAAACTGGCACTTCCGCTACGTCGGTGTAGAAAATGCCCAGTATATGGTCAAGCACCAGCTGGTCTTAGAAGAATATATTCAAAAGCTGAAAGAAGCAGGTTTGTAGTTTTTTCAGCCTAGTATCGGTCTTAAGAATGATTTTTAGCACTCTTGAAAAAAGAGTGCTAATTTTTTGGATTTTTCTCTTGACTTTCTTTTGAGAGGGTGTATAATAGAATCATGGTTTAGCACTTGAGTGATTAGAGTGCTAAAAACGAAAGAGAGGTGAGGTCATGGTTACAGAACGTCAAAATGAGATTCTAAATCTTGTCGTTGATATCTTTACCAAGACCCACGAACCAGTCGGTTCAAAAGCCCTACAAGATGTCATTCAATCCAGTAGTGCGACCATTCGAAACGACATGGCTGCCCTCGAAAAGCAAGGCTTATTAGAAAAGGCCCATACTTCGAGTGGTCGAATGCCTAGCCGAGCTGGTTTCCAATATTTTGTTCAGAACTCGCTCGATCTAGAGTTGATTGATGAGCAAGATGTCTACCAGGTAGTGAAGGCCTTTGATTTCGAAGCCTTTAAGTTAGACGATATCTTGGATGCTACGGCTAAGTTACTAGCCCAGATGACGGGTTACACCGCAGTGATTCAGGATGTTGAACCGACACGGCAGCGCTTGACTGGGTTCGAGATTGTTCCATTATCCAATCACGATGCCTTAGCGGTGTTGACCTTGGATGAATCAAAGCCTGTCACCGTCCAGTTTGCCATTCCAAAGAATTTCTTAACCAGTGATTTGGAAATCTTCCATCAGCTGGTTCAAGAACGTTTCATTGGAAATACGGTCTTGGATATCCACTACCGCTTGCGGACGGAGATTCCACAGATTGTACAGCGCTATTTCAAGACGACAGACAATGTCTTGGATCTATTCGATTACGTCTTCTCGCAACTGTTTCAAGAACTGGTCTTTGTAGAAGGAAAGGTTTCATCTTTGAGTTATGCCGATCTTCAGACCTATCAGTTCTTAGATAATCCCCAACACGTAGCCTTGGAGTTGCGAGGAGGAATGCCAGAAGATCAGATGACCCAGATCCTGGTTGCGGAATCCCAAGAGAAGGCTTTGAAAAATGTGACGGTCATTAGCCACAAGTTCCTAGTTCCTTATCGTGGGATGGCCCTCATGCATGTGATTGGTCCCGTAGAGATGGATTACAGGCGTGTGATTAGTCTGGTCAATGTTATCGGCCGAGTGCTGGTCATGAAGTTGACGGATTACTACCGTTACCTCAACAGCAACCATTATGAAGTAAATTAAGACCAAATGAAAGGGGTGTATGCCTTGACAGAAGATATCAAAAAAGAAGACGTGAAAGAAGAGGAAGTTGCCCAACCAACTGAAGAAGTTGTAGAGGAAAGCAAGCAACCTTCTGAATTAGAAGAAGCACAAGCGCGTGCCGAAGAATTTGAAAACAAATACCTTCGTGCTCATGCAGAGATGCAAAACATTCAGCGCCGTGCTAACGAAGAACGTCAACAATTACAAAAATACCGTAGCCAAGATTTGGCAAAAGCGATCTTACCATCACTGGACAACCTCGAACGTGCCCTTGCCGTTGAAGGGTTGACGGATGATGTGAAGAAGGGCTTGGAAATGGTACAAGAAAGCTTGATTCATGCTCTGAAAGAAGAAGGAATTGAAGAAATTCCAGCGGACGGAGAATTTGACCATAACTACCACATGGCCATCCAAACCCTCCCAGCGGATGACGAACATCCAGCAGACACCATCGCACAAGTCTTCCAAAAAGGCTACAAACTCCATGACCGTATCCTAAGACCGGCTATGGTAGTTGTCTACAACTAGGCTACCTTGTCCGAAACGACACTAAACTATGAAAGAAAGATAAGATGCAAGCCGGAGGCTTGCAAGGAAGATATTTCCCGCCGTGGTGAAGGTTTCAGTAGCTTGTGCTACTGAAACAGGGGATTTTTGAGACAGTAGGCTCAAAAATAAGTGATGAAATCCCGAAGGGAGTTGCTCACGTCCCCACCACTTAAGGGAAATATCAAAAAAGAAGAAAAAATCAACAAGGAGAAAAACATATGTCTAAAATTATCGGTATTGACTTAGGTACAACAAACTCAGCAGTAGCAGTTCTTGAAGGAACTGAAAGCAAAATCATCGCAAACCCAGAAGGAAACCGTACAACTCCATCTGTAGTTTCTTTCAAAAACGGTGAAATCATCGTTGGTGACGCTGCAAAACGTCAAGCAGTAACAAACCCAGATACAGTTATCTCTATCAAATCTAAGATGGGAACTTCTGAAAAAGTTTCTGCTAACGGGAAAGAATACACTCCACAAGAAATCTCAGCTATGATTCTTCAATACTTGAAAGGTTATGCTGAAGAATACCTTGGTGAAAAAGTAACCAAGGCTGTTATCACAGTTCCAGCTTACTTTAACGATGCTCAACGTCAAGCAACTAAAGACGCTGGTAAAATCGCTGGCCTTGAAGTAGAACGTATCGTCAACGAACCAACTGCAGCAGCTCTTGCTTACGGTTTGGATAAGACTGACAAAGAAGAAAAAATCTTGGTATTCGACCTTGGTGGTGGTACATTCGACGTATCTATCCTTGAATTGGGTGATGGTGTCTTTGATGTATTGGCAACTGCAGGGGATAACAAACTCGGTGGTGACGACTTTGACCAAAAAATCATCGACCACTTGGTTGCAGAATTCAAGAAAGAAAATGGCATTGACTTGTCAGCTGACAAGATGGCTCTTCAACGTTTGAAAGACGCAGCTGAAAAAGCGAAGAAAGACCTTTCTGGTGTGACTTCAACACAAATCAGCTTGCCGTTCATCACTGCTGGTGAGGCTGGACCTCTTCACTTGGAAATGACCTTGACTCGTGCTAAATTCGATGATTTGACTCGCGACCTTGTAGAACGTACAAAAGTTCCAGTTCGTCAAGCCCTTTCAGATGCAGGTTTGAGCTTGTCAGAAATCGACGAAGTCATCCTTGTCGGTGGTTCAACTCGTATCCCTGCGGTTGTTGAAGCTGTTAAAGCTGAAACTGGTAAAGAACCAAACAAATCAGTGAACCCTGATGAAGTAGTGGCTATGGGAGCTGCCATCCAAGGTGGTGTCATCACTGGTGATGTGAAAGACGTTGTCCTTCTTGACGTAACACCATTGTCACTTGGTATCGAAACAATGGGTGGAGTCTTTACAAAACTTATCGATCGCAACACTACAATTCCAACTTCTAAATCACAAGTCTTCTCAACTGCAGCAGACAACCAACCAGCCGTTGATATCCACGTTCTTCAAGGGGAACGCCCAATGGCAGCAGATAACAAGACTCTTGGACGCTTCCAATTGACAGATATCCCAGCTGCACCTCGTGGTATCCCACAAATCGAAGTAACATTTGACATCGACAAGAACGGTATCGTATCTGTTAAAGCCAAAGACCTTGGAACTCAAAAAGAACAAACTATTGTGATCCAATCTAACTCAGGTTTGACAGACGAAGAAATCGACCGCATGATGAAAGATGCAGAAGCAAACGCTGAAGCAGATAAGAAACGTAAGGAAGAAGTAGACCTTCGTAACGAAGTAGACCAAGCTATCTTTGCGACTGAAAAGACAATCAAGGAAACTGAAGGCAAAGGCTTCGATGCAGAACGTGATGCTGCACAAGCCGCTCTTGACGATCTTAAGAAAGCCCAAGAAGACAACAACTTGGAAGAAATGAAAGCAAAACTTGAAGCCTTGAACGAAAAAGCTCAAGGACTTGCTGTTAAACTCTACGAACAAGCTGCAGCAGCGCAACAAGCTCAAGCAGGAGCAGAAGGCGCACAAGCAACAGGAAACGCAGGCGATGACGTCGTAGACGGAGAGTTTACTGAGAAGTAACTACAAGTCAGGAGAATTTTATGAAGGTTGATGAATTAATTGCAAACCTTGAAAAAAACGGTTTGGAAATATATCGTAAAAATAATAAAGAACAAACAGCGCTTTATTATTTTGATGATATTATCGGTAATAAATTTTTAGAAATCCATTATAGTAAAGATAATGAAGTGACAATCGTAAAATTTCATAGAGATACTTTATTACCAACATCTTTAGAAGGTATAGATGAAAATTCGGGAGATGACGACAATTCTATAACACGACAAGTGAGATCGGAGGATTGTAATAGTGAAGATATTATTATGATTGCGATTGCTAGCTATAATGAAGTAAAAAGAAAGTATAAATTAAAACATAAAAAATGAGATTCTTGTTTCAGTTTTAAATGGCTTAGTTAATACAGATTGGAAATCCAGAGGTTGCAACCCAGCCTCTGTTTTTCGGTAAAATAGAGGATGTTGCGTATGAAAAAAGTACTTTGTATCATTTATCCTAATTTTTCTCTTTATGAAATAACCGCTTTAACGAGTACTTTAGCTCTGTCTTTTGACGTCACGATTGATTATGTCGCTTCAGATCATTCGATAGTGGTCTCTGAGGATGGTTTGCCCTGTCAACCGACGAAAACACTGGATCAAATAAACCTAGAAGAGTATTCTTGTGTGATTTTGCCAGGAATGGTGAATATAGGTCCTGCTCTACGCGATGAGAAATTGATTTCGTTCTTGAGAGACCTTGGTAAGCAAGATATCCTCATTGCAGCCATTTCTTCAGCGCCTCTTTTATTGGCGAAAGCAGGCTTGTTGAAGGATACGAAATTTACAGGTGGCATTTGGCAAAACTTCTTTGACTATTTTGAATTTCTTCCACGTGAAAATTTCCAACCGAAAGTTCTTGTGCAAGATAAACAGATCATTACGGCTATCGGTTTTGCTCATCAAGAGTTTGCAAGGAAAGTGATTCTAAGTTTAGGGTTGGCAGAGAATACGGATAACTATTTTAAAGAACAGAACGAGTACGCTGAAGAGGATTTGATATTTACTCTATCAAACCAAGAATTTGAACAAGTGAAGCAAAGTATAGAAAACATCCTCTAAAGATTACATGAAAATTATAGAAAGGAACAAAGAGCGTTCGGGGAATTGAACTCGAGCGGAAAGCTTGGAAATTAGATAAACCTCCTAAGAAATCAGGATTTCTTGTCGGTTTCCTAAATTTCAGTCGCTTTCTGTTCGCTCTTAGTATCTTGTATGAACAATACTGAATTTTATGACCGTTTGGGCGTTTCAAAGAATGCGTCTCAGGATGAGATTAAGAAAGCCTATCGGAAATTATCTAAAAAATATCACCCAGATATCAACAAGGAGCCTGGTGCTGAGGAAAAGTACAAGGAAGTTCAAGAAGCTTATGAGACTTTGAGCGACGAACAAAAACGGGCAGCTTATGACCAATACGGTGCTGCAGGGGCCAATGGTAGTTTCGGCGGCTTCGGTGGCGGAGCAGGTGGTTTTGGTGGTTTTGATGGTGCTGGATTTGGTGGCTTTGAAGATATCTTCTCTAGCTTCTTTGGTGGTGGTGCAAGCCGCAATCCAAATGCTCCACGTCAGGGAGATGATCTTCAGTACCGCGTCAATCTCAAGTTTGAAGAAGCCATCTTTGGAACTGAGAAGGAAGTCAAGTACCATCGGGAAGCCAGCTGTCGGACATGTGATGGGACTGGTGCTAAGCCAGGAACAAGTCCAGTAACTTGTGGACGCTGTCATGGTTCTGGGGTTATCAATGTGGATACGCAAACCCCACTTGGGATGATGCGTCGTCAAATCACCTGCGATGTCTGTCATGGACGCGGTAAAGAAATTAAAGATCCTTGTACAACCTGTCATGGGACTGGTCACGAGAAACAAGCGCACAGTGTCAATGTGAAAATCCCTGCTGGGGTTGAAACAGGTCAACAAATCCGCCTCTCTGGTCAAGGAGAAGCTGGCTTTAATGGAGGGCCGTACGGAGATCTCTATGTGGTGGTCAATGTTGAGCCGAGCGACAAATTTGAGCGTGATGGATCAACCATTTACTATAAATTGAACTTGAACGTTGTTCAGGCTGCTCTTGGGGATACGGTCCATGTTCCAACGGTTCACGGCGATGTTGATTTGGTCATCCCTGAAGGGACCCAAACCGGTAAGAAATTCCGTCTCCGCGGTAAAGGAGCACCAAGCTTGCGTGGTGGCTCAGTAGGAGATCAATATGTATCTGTTAATGTGGTGACACCAATAGGTCTAAATGACAAGCAAAAAGAAGCCCTTCGTGCATTTGCGGAAGCTGGTGATATCAAGGTCAACCCAAAGAAAAAAGGCTTCTTTGATAAGGTTAAAGATGCCTTGGATGATTTATAAAATAAAAGAAGATTTGGTTTTTCCAATCTTCTTTTTTTATCAAGAATAACACCTCCGAAACCAAGGGCTTCAGAGGTGTGGCAAAAGAATCAAATTAAACAAGACCTTGGGCAATCATCGCATTTGCGACATTTTCAAAGGCTGCGATATTGGCACCCGCAAGGTAATCTTTACCAAGACCGTAGGTTTCTGCAGTTGTTTTAGCAGTGTTGAAGATGTTGGTCATGATGTCTTTCAAACGTCCATCCACTTCTTCACGTGTCCATGAAAGACGGAGGCTGTTTTGGCTCATTTCAAGAGCAGATACAGCAACCCCACCAGCATTGGCAGCTTTAGCAGGTCCGTAAAGGATGCCGTTTTCTTTGTAGACTTTGATCGCATCAAGGTCGCTAGGCATGTTGGCTCCTTCAGAAACAACTTTTACCCCTTGAGCAACCAAGCGTTTCGCTGCTTCACCGTTGATCTCGTTTTGAGTTGCACATGGAAGAGCGATATCATAGTTACCAGCGTAAGTCCATACAGATCCTTCGTAGTAAGTAGCAGTTGGTTTTTCAGCAGCATACTCAGTCAAACGAGCACGACGTTTTTCTTTGACGTCTGTAAGAAGGTCGAAGTCAATGCCGTTTTCGTCGATCACGTAACCGTTTGAGTCAGATACAGAGATAACAGTTGCACCAAGTTCAGTTGCTTTTTGAAGAGCGTATTGAGCAACGTTACCAGAACCTGAGATCACGACTTTCTTACCAGCAAAGCTGTCGCCGTTGGCTTTGAGCATTTCTTCAGTGTAGTATACCAAACCGTAACCAGTTGCTTCTGGACGGATCAAGCTACCACCGAAACCAAGAGGTTTACCAGTCAAGACACCAGCATCAAATTGGCGAAGGCGTTTGTATTGTCCGTAAAGGTAACCAATCTCACGTCCACCAACCCCGATATCACCAGCTGGGACATCAAGAGAAGGACCGATGTGTTTTTGCAATTCAGTCATGAAGCTTTGGCAGAAACGCATTACTTCAGCGTCTGTTTTTCCTTTAGGATCGAAGTCAGATCCACCTTTACCTCCACCGATTGGAAGGCCAGTCAAAACGTTTTTAAAGATTTGTTCGAAGCCGAGGAATTTCAAAATCCCTTGGTTAACTGTTGGGTGGAAACGAAGTCCGCCTTTGTAAGGACCGACAGCAGAGTTGAATTGAACACGGTAACCACGGTTAACTTGAACTTTTCCGTCACGGTCAACCCAAGGAACACGGAAGCTAATCACGCGCTCAGGCTCAGTGATACGTGCCAAGATGTTTTCTTCGATGTATTCTGGATGTTTTTCAAATACAGGTTCCAAAGTGCTAAGGAACTCTTCAACAGCTTGAAGGAATTCCGCTTCATGGCCGTTGCGAGCTTTTACGGTTTCGAAAGTGCTTTGGATATATTCTTTTGCAGTTGTCATCATGTTTCTCCTTTTTTCATTGAAACGAATTCCAGCAGGTTAGCGAACTTACTGGTATATGGAGGCACTGCTGAGAGCAATGTCATGTTTTATTACGTCGATAATTATAGCAGACTTTTTTTGACTTGTAAAGAAAAAAGTTGAATTTTCTGAAAATTTTCACAACTGCCTATGAAGTGGGAAAAAATGGATGTGAAAGGACGATAGGATTGGAAAAATGTCTGATTTTTCCCCTCTATATAGAAAATAAAAGGATAACGTTTAAGGTGATTTTTTCTATTTCCGTACGTTTCTTGCTCTTTTCTGGTTTTCTAGTCATGAATCCTCCTTTTCGTGCTATAATGGCTGTAAGAATTCATTTCAAGGAGAAGAAGATGGTATCGACAAAGACGCAAATTGCTGGTTTTGAATTTGATAACTGCCTGATGAATGCGGCAGGTGTGGCCTGTATGACCACTGAGGAATTAGAAGAAGTGAAGAATTCGGCTGCTGGGACCTTTGTGACCAAGACAGCCACCTTGGAGTTCCGTTCTGGAAATCCAGAGCCACGCTACCAAGATGTGCCACTTGGCTCAATCAATTCGATGGGGCTACCTAACCAAGGCTTGGACTATTATTTGAATTACCTATTGGAGTTGCAAGAAACGGATCCCGACCGGACTTTCTTCCTATCTCTTGTCGGCATGTCTCCTGAGGAGACCCATACCATCTTGAAAAAGGTGCAAGAAAGTGATTTTAAAGGTTTGACTGAATTGAACCTTTCCTGCCCCAATGTCCCAGGAAAACCCCAGATCGCTTATGATTTTGAGACGACGGACCGAATCCTGTCAGAGGTCTTTGCCTACTTTACCAAACCTCTTGGGATCAAGTTGCCACCTTATTTTGATATCGTTCATTTTGATCAAGCAGCAGCGATCTTTAACAAATACCCGCTCAAGTTTGTTAATTGCGTCAACTCAATCGGAAATGGCCTTTACATCGAGGATGAATCCGTTGTGATCCGTCCGAAGAACGGCTTTGGTGGGATTGGTGGCGAATACATCAAACCAACTGCTCTGGCTAATGTCCATGCTTTTTACCAACGGTTGAATCCAGAAATTCAGATTGTGGGGACAGGAGGCGTCTTGACTGGTCGTGATGCCTTTGAACATATCCTTTGTGGCGCGAGTATGGTACAAATCGGAACCACGCTTCATAAAGAAGGAGTGGGGGCTTTTGAACGCATCACTGCGGAACTCAAAGCCATCATGGAAGAAAAAGGCTACCAAAGCCTGGAAGATTTCCGTGGGAAACTGCACTACATTGACTAATTTTTTGAAAAGAACTTCCTCGAGTGGAAACTTGGGGAAGTTTTTATGGTTTCTTATCCAGAGACAACATTCTGTTCCTAGTTTTAGAGATTTTCCATTTTTATAGAGAGAAAAAGGTGTACAATGGAGGTGAAAAGGAAGGTGATTTCGATGGGAGAAAGGGATGTGATTCAAGAGGCGAGGACGAAGATCGAAACTCTCCAAACAGCCTTTTCTAGGGAATGCAAAGCCAGTCATGATGCCTTTCGATTTAAAGAAAATCTAGATCAGATGTTGAAAGTTTTATTGAAGGCTCAAAGGATAGACAATCACCTGTTGATCGAGTTGGAGAAGTTTTATCAGACCGCTAGTTTATTGATTGGTCTGAGCGGGTTGCGTTTAAATGAAGAAACCTTTCAATCTTGGCGAGCTTATGATCACTGGCATTACGAGGTTGTGAAGCCTCAGTTACAGGTCTACGGACCGACGGTGGTTTTGTAGTTGATGCTAGCTTTGTGTTTATCCACAGATATTCAAAGGAGGTGTGGGACATGTCTCTCATGCATGATTTTTTCCATCAGTTTTTAGTGTCTCTACGAAATCTTGGTTATTCGCTCTTTTTCTTATTTGAAAAATAAGTGGGAGTGCCTTTATCCCTTTTACTAGTATAGTAGAAGGGATTTTTGATGCAGAATCCTTGAAAATCTGAGGCTCTTGGATTATGATGGAGCTAATAGATGTTAAGCGTTCCTCTTAGGGAATGCAGGAAGCGAGGAAAAAAGATGGCAGAGATTTATCTAGCAGGTGGCTGTTTTTGGGGCTTAGAGGAGTATTTTTCTCGGATCCTCGGTGTAGAAAAGACGACGGTGGGCTATGCCAATGGCCAGGTAGAAACGACCAATTACCAACTAATCAAGGAAACGGATCATGCAGAGACTGTACAAGTTATCTACGATCCAGACAAGATTACTTTACGCGCAATTCTGCTCTACTATTTCCGGGTGATCGATCTCTTGTCCGTTAACAAGCAGGGAAATGATCGAGGCCGCCAATATCGGACAGGTGTCTATTACCTAGACGAGGCGGATCGTCAGGTGATCGCCCACCTGTTTGCGGAGCAAGAAGAGCAACTGGGGCACAAGATCGCGGTGGAGCTAGAGCCCTTGCGTCACTATATCTTGGCTGAGGACTACCACCAAGACTATCTCAAGAAGAATCCTGGGGGGTATTGCCATATCGATGTGACGGATGCTGAGCAGCCCTTGATTGATCCAGCAGCCTACCAGAAGCCGGATCAAGAAACCTTAAAGGCGAAACTGACAGCAGAGCAGTACCAAGTCACTCAGGAGAGTGCGACGGAACGCCCGTTCCACAATGTCTATGATCAGACCTTTGAAGAGGGCATCTATGTGGATATTACGACTGGGGAGCCTCTCTTCTTTGCCAAGGATAAGTTTGCGTCTGGCTGTGGATGGCCAAGTTTCTCCCGTCCCATTGCCAAAGATGTCGTCCACTATTATCAGGATCATAGCCACGGAATGGAGCGGATCGAAGTTCGTTCCCGCTCAGGCAATGCCCATCTAGGACATGTCTTCACCGATGGACCAAAAGACCAAGGTGGCCTACGCTATTGTATCAATTCAGCCTCTCTGCGCTTTATTCCAAAAGAGGAAATGGAGCAAGAAGGTTATGGTTATTTGTTAAAGGCTTTGAAATAAGAGGGCCTTTCTAGTAGATCGAAAAACGGAGTTTATGATGAAAAATAGAAATTTGTGGTTAACAATTTTTTCACTTTCGGCTATGGTAACTCTGATTGGATTAGGATTTACTGCCTATAATCATTTTGTATTCCATCAACCTTTTATGAATCGGACGACAAAAGGGTTGATTTCGGCCTTTTTCCTAAGTCTTGTCATGGTTGCGATTAGCTTGTCCAAATCAAACGATAAGAAGTGATGATCGATCATATACATGGATCAATCAACTGTGTAGGAGCAGAACAAAGAAGCAGTTCTAAACAATGGCGCTTCTGTCCTGCTCTCTTTTTTCTCTTCTTAAAATTTGTGATACAATGAAGGGAAAGCATTTCAATGAATACTAGGTTTGATGTGGTTTTAGTGGCTCATTGTATAAACCTGAGATGATTAGAGAAGTGTGAGAATGTAAAAGGTACCATCAAGATGCTAGGGAGAGGCCTTTGAGAAGTGCAAGAGAAATAGGAAGAGAAGATGATGAAGAATTGGAAGGATCTCTTAAAGAGATGGAGCGAGCTTGGGAAAGATATCCTCAGGATGCTCAACGACTGGCTTGATATTGGCTTGGGAAAGGTGACCGCTTTTCGCCTGACCAACGAACAGTTTGTCTATGGTTTGCTGATTACAGTATTTGCGGCAGCAAATCTGGTCTTGTGGGTTCAAAAATGGAATGGTTTTCCCATTACAGCGCTAGAAATGCCGGAAGTCGTTGAAAAGCAAGAAGAAATTCATCCAGATCAGTTACCGCATACGGCTCGGATCATGGCAAATGGAGATCAACTCTATCATGACTTGATTTATATGAGCGCCGCCAAGGAAGATGGAAGCTATGATTTTTCTGAGAATTATCACTATGCTCAGGAATGGTTAAAGCAAGGGAATCTGGTCTTGGGGGATTTTGAAGGGACCATTAATCCGGATTATGGGCTTTCGGGCTATCCGATTTTCAATGCCCCTGGGGAGGTAGTTGCTTCGATTAAGGAGGCAGGCTATCAGGTGATGGATCTGGGACATAACCATATCCTCGATTCTGGCTTGGAAGGGCTGTTTTCGACTGCCAAGGCTTTTGAAGACGCGGGGATCCAAACGGTTGGTGTCTACCCACATGAGACGCGGGATCAAGCCCCTATCCTGATCAAGGAGGTAAATGGGATCAAGATTGCGATTTTGGCCTATTCCTACGGGTTTAATGGGATGGAATATAATCTAGAACAAGAGGACTATGACAACCGTCTATCGGACCTCAATGAGGAGCGGATGCGTCAAGAAATCCAAAAAGCGGAGATGGAAGCGGACATGACCATTGTCATGCCTCAGATGGGAAATGAATATGAGTTAGAGCCATCAGAGGAACAAAAGGAGCTATACCATAAGATGATTTCTTGGGGGGCGGATATCGTCTTGGGTGGTCATCCTCATGTTGTCCAGCCTGCTGAGATTGTGGATAAGGATGGGCAACAGAAATTGATTGTTTATTCTATGGGGAATTTCCTTTCCAATCAGCGGATGGAAACCATGGAAGGGATAGACAATGCGCAATGGACCGAACGGGGTGTCCTGATGGATATCACCATTGAGAAGGTAGGGCGCAAGACACGGATCAAAACGGCCACAGCTCATCCTACTTGGGTCAACCGGACGCCAAAGGACAGTTATTCTCCTGAAGGTTATGAACTCTATCATTTCCAGACCTATATCTTGGAGGACTGGATTGAAGGCGGCAAGTACCGGGATCAATTGGATGATGAAACAAAGGCGCGTGTTGATACAGCCTACCAGGAAGTGAAGGAACATGTGAATCTGAATTGGCAATAGGAAGGGAGGATTAAGGAATGGACAAACTGGAGTGGTTACCAATTGGATTTGTTGGACTGATTATCATTATGGTTCTAACAAATCGGATATCAACGATTCGTCTGAGAAAAAATTTAGCCAAGGCTTGGGAGGGGAAACCTTTTTTTATAAAAAATGATAGTGAAGAGAGTTTAGTGGAAACGATGCTTTTGGCATCTACATTCCAGCCAACGGATAGTCAAGTAGATGGTCAAACTTGGCATGATTTAGACATGCATAGAGTCTTTGATCAGCTGAACCATACACAGTCTAGTATTGGGGCAGAGGCCTTGTACCAGAAGATGCGTTTGATAAACTTTCAACCAGATGCATCTTTGCAGGAGTTAGAAGATTTCTTTGAACATCATCCGGATCTTCGTCTGAAGGTTCAGGTTGTTATGAACCAGTTAGGAAAAAAGAACCACAATATGGCTAGAAGTATTGTGGCGAATCCAGGGAAGCAAGATTCGAGGATTTATCTTTCTCTCTATATTTTTTTAGCGTGTTTGCCAGTCCTCTCTCTTTTCTTTCTTCCGTTTTTTCAAATTCAAGCCATGTCAGTCTTGATAGCGAGTGTGACGTTTAATATCATTTTTTCGAGCATTCGGAATTGGTCGAATAAAATGCGCTTGGATCAAGTTAGTTACCTGGTTCGCATCTTTGCTTCAGCGGAAAAGTTGAGCCGTCTAGCGCTACCAAAACAAGAAGCCCTCAAACAGGCTATCCAACCATTTAAGAAGACGAAAGTCATTTCCAGTATCTTACAAAGTCCAACAGGAAGCTCCGAGATGGAAATTATCCTGATTTACCTTAATTTTCTTTTCTTAATTCCGCAGATTGCTCAAATCTATATCTATCAGCAAGTGAGGACTCATCAGAAAGAAGCTCAGGAAACAATCAATCTTTTGGGGGAATTGGAAGTAGCCATCAGCCTTCTACGCCATAAGCGTGATGGTAATTTGGTTTGTCATCCCAATTTTAAGGAAGAAGCTGGGATTAAAGGAAAGGGGATCTACCATCCTTTACTAGCGGATCCGGTTGCTAATGACGTCACTTTTGAAAAAAATATGGTGATTAGTGGGGATAATGCCTCCGGAAAATCCACTTATTTGAAAATGGTAGCCATTAACTGTATTTTAGCGCAGGGCTTGGGCTTCGCTTATGGTGACAGTTTGGAGCTTTCTTATGGACATGTCATGACCTCTATGGATGTCAGCGATGATATCGAGGTTGGAGATAGTTATTTTATTACAGAGAGCAAAACGATCCTCCGAATGATTGAGAGTCTGGAAAAGTCAGGTTTTCATTATTTCTTTATTGATGAACTCTTTAAGGGAACCAATACCATTGAGCGAATTGGCTCTGGCTTAGGGATTGTCCGCTGGCTATCGAGACACAATTGCCTGTATATGATTTCAAGCCATGATATTGAGCTAGTTGCGGCATCTGGTGCAGTCAATGATAATTATCATTTTGACAGTCGCTATGTTGACGGGAAAATCGTCTTTGATTATCAGATAAAGCAGGGAGCTGCAGTAACGAAGAATGCGGTCAATACATTAAAAAGCCTTCATTTTCCTTCAGAAATCACTCAAACTTCCCAAGAATTAATTGGACAATATGAAAAGACAGGGAAATGGTCTTTGAATAGAATGTTGAGTGATAAAGAGGAAGGTTGCTAGGCTTTATCAGACCTTCTGTTGTAAAAAATTAAAAGCACATAAAACGCAAACTTCACTTGTGTTTTATGTGCTTTTATTGTTTGATCTATTGGTTATAGACAAGCTTTTCGGTATTGGCTTGGAGTAACCTGATAGTATTTCTTAAACTGGCGATTAAAGTTTGAGAGGTTGTTGAAGCCGGATTGGCTCGCGATATCAATGATTGCCTGATCGGAATGCTGGAGGAGATGGGCTGCTTTTTTCAGTCGATATTGAATGATGTACTCCATACAAGAGAGTCCTAATTGTTTCTTAAAGAAATTCATGAAGTGGGTCGGGCTAAAATGGCACAGCTCTGCCAAATGCTCGATCATGAGCTCCTCTTGGTAATGGTTCGAAATATGATCGAGGACCAAACGGATTTTTTCTTCTCTCCGGTAAGCGTCCGTTGAGAACTTCTTCTCGACGATATAGTTGTGAGAGAAGAGGAGATAGAGGAGTTCATTGAGCTGGGATTTAAGTCGGAGTTCATAGTAGGGTCCTTGTTCTCTTCCGTTTGCCATACAGGTTAAGAGGCTCTGTTTGATTTCTTCGTAACCAGGTGATTGGGCTTGAATGCGTCGGACGAATTCAAAATCCCCATTGTAGAGGGGTTGTAAATATTTTAGAGTGGCGATATTTTTATGGGTAATCCCAATCAGGTCCAGATTAAAATGCAGGACATCCATAGTATGAGAAGAACTCTGGATGGGGTGGATGGAGTGGAGGGCATTGGGGCGGATCAAAATAATATCACCAGGCTGACTATTAAAATATTCATAGTCGATATGGAACTGAGCAGTCCCTTCATTGACATAAATAATCTCAATATCGGTGTGCCAGTGAAATAAGATATCTGGCTGGCCATTTTGTGTTCTAATCTGTCTGATTGAAAAAGGGAAATCGCTATTGGGAAAGGATGTTTGGCGGTATAAGGTCTTTGTGTTCATGCCTACCTCTTAGATCTTTTTCGGGAGTAGCAGACGTTTTTACCAGGTGTGTGAAAGGGTCTGCTAGTTACTCATACAGGGAAAATCTACTATCTATATTATAATAAAATTGGACCAAAAATTAAAGAGGATTCAGTGGAATTTCTTAAATTTTAAGGAAGGAGGAGAGGGTGATTTATGGGAGAGAAGGCTCCAAAATGATGAGGGAATGGTGTATAATAGGGGAAAGATGGAAAGAGGTGGCGGTATGCTACAAATGATTGCGACAGATATGGATGGCACTCTGATGGACGAGCAAGGAGAAGTGGACCATGAGCGCTTGAGTTGCATTCTGGATCAGCTAGACCAAAGAGGGATTCCTTTTGTCATTGCGACAGGGAATGGCTATAGCCGTATGGCTCATGTATTGGGAGACTTGAAAGATCGCGTCACCTTGGTGCTGGCCAATGGGGCACGGATATTAGAGAAGGGAAAGCTCATCCGAGAGTGCAGCTGGCCGGAAGAGCTGGTGCAGGAGGTCTTGCAGTATCTAGAAGGCCGAGAAGAAGAACTTCATCTGGTCGTTAGTAGCTTATCGGGAGGCTATGCCAAGAAAGGAACAGAGTTTCCTCTTTTAGAGCAATTGATGACGCCTGAGTTAGCAGCTGCTTTTTACAAACGGATGCGCTTTGTGGATGATTTGACCCATGAACATGGCGAGCAAGTTTTGAAGTTAAGTGTCGTCACGGAGACTAAAAAAGTCGAAGATTTTGTGCAAGAGCTGCGAGAAAAGTTTGGAGAGCGCCTGCTTCCAGCAGCTAGTGGCTATGGAGCCATTGATATTCTGCAACCGGGTGTCAATAAGGCTACGGCCATTCAATTCTTAGAAGAACGCTGGGGCGTGGATGGTGGGCATCTGATGGCATTTGGCGATAGCCAAAACGATCTCGAGATGCTTGAGTTAGCGACCTATTCCTATGCAATGGAAAATGCGGATCCCCATGCGCGACAAGCAGCCCGCTATACGGCGCCTTCTCATCAGAATCATGGAGTCTACGAAGTCATCGAAGCTTACTTGGATGGAAGGATCAGCTTCGACTAGGATCTTATCCTACCTTGCACAGTTTCTACTATACGAATCGAAAGGAGCCTTTATGGCTGTACAATTATTAGAAACCTGGCTGTTGAAAGAACAGGCAAAAATACAGAAGAATTACCGAGAACTGAATCAAAATCCTTTGAGGGAACCCGATATTCTTTTTATAGGAGACTCTATCGTCGAATACTATCCCCTTCAAGAGTTGCTGTTGACGAATCAGTATATGGTGAATCGGGGGATTAGAGGCTACAAGACAGACCTCTTAAGAGAGTATCTAGATGCCCATATTTTCGGTCAAGCAGTGGACAAGGTCTTTTTACTGATCGGAACTAATGACATTGGCAAGGAAATGCCCCTGTCGGAAACCATTGATAACATGAGCATTATCCTGCAGGAGATGGTGCGACTCTTGCCCTTGGCGCAAATCAAACTCGTTTCGGTTCTTCCTGTGAATGAGGGAGAGCCTTACAAGGGGACAGTCTATATTCGGACCAATCAGAAGATTCAGACCTTGAACCAGGCCTACCACGAATTGGCCCAAGGGATGATAAATGTTGAATTTATCAATGTTTTTGATCATTTGCTTGGAGAAGATGGTCAGCTCAAACCGGCTTATACAACAGATGGACTTCATTTAACAATTGAAGGATACAGGGTCTTGAGTAAGGCTCTTCAAAGAGAAATATAACCCATCCTAGCAAGGAAAATGATTTTCCAGCTAGGATTTTTTATGCCTTCTATAAAACAGTTTGGGAAAACACTCTATTTTGTACTAATTCTACAACGAGCAAAAACCTTATCCTTATGCGGTTTATGACTTCTGTTATAAAATAGTTCGCGGAAACAGAACAGATTTTTGCTTTGTGTTATGTAATAGTTCCAGGCATTCAGTGAGCATATTCTTATACAAGGACAATAAAACGTGATAAATTGATATAGTAAAGTTATTTGAAACGTTTTCACTCTTTGTCGAATTCAGTTCAAAGACTGACAATTATTTTTATTGAAGGAGAGTTATCATTATGACTCAAGGGAAAATTACTGCATCTGCAGCAATGCTCAACGTATTGAAAACATGGGGCGTAGACACGATCTACGGTATCCCATCAGGAACACTCAGCTCACTCATGGACGCTTTGGCTGAAGACAAAGATATCCGTTTCTTGCAAGTTCGCCACGAAGAAACTGGTGCTCTTGCAGCGGTTATGCAAGCTAAATTTGGCGGATCTATCGGTGTTGCAGTTGGTTCAGGTGGTCCAGGTGCGACTCACTTGATCAACGGTGTTTACGATGCAGCTATGGATAACACTCCATTCCTTGCTATCCTTGGATCACGTCCAGTTAACGAATTGAACATGGATGCCTTCCAAGAATTGAACCAAAACCCAATGTACAACGGTATCGCTGTTTACAACAAACGTGTAGCTTATGCAGAACAATTACCAAAAGTGATTGACGAAGCTTGCCGTGCTGCCGTTTCTAAAAAAGGTCCAGCCGTTGTTGAAATTCCAGTAAACTTTGGTTTCCAAGAAATCGACGAAAACTCATACTACGGATCAGGTTCATACGAGCGTTCATTCATCGCTCCTGCTTTGAACGAAGTTGAAATTGACAAAGCTGTTGAAATCTTGAACAATGCGGAACGTCCAGTGATCTACGCTGGTTACGGTGGTGTGAAAGCTGGTGAAGTGATCACTGAATTGTCACGTAAAATCAAAGCACCAATCATCACAACTGGTAAAAACTTTGAAGCTTTCGAATGGAACTACGAAGGTTTGACAGGTTCTGCTTACCGTGTTGGTTGGAAACCAGCCAACGAAGTAGTCTTCGAAGCAGACACAGTTCTTTTCCTTGGTTCAAACTTCCCATTTGCTGAAGTTTACGAAGCATTCAAGAATACTGAAAAATTCATCCAAGTCGATATCGATCCTTACAAACTTGGTAAACGTCATGCCCTAGACGCTTCAATCCTTGGTGATGCAGGTCAAGCAGCGAAAGCAATCCTTGACAAAGTGAATCCAGTTGAATCTACTCCATGGTGGCGTGCAAACGTTAAGAATAACCAAAACTGGCGTGATTACATGAACAAACTCGAAGGTAAAACTGAGGGTGAATTGCAATTGTATCAAGTTTACAATGCAATCAACAAACATGCTGATCAAGACGCTATCTATTCAATCGACGTAGGTGACACTACTCAAACATCTACTCGTCACCTTCACATGACACCTAAGAACATGTGGCGTACATCTCCACTCTTTGCGACAATGGGTATTGCCCTTCCTGGTGGTATCGCTGCTAAGAAAGACAATCCAGATCGCCAAGTATGGAACATCATGGGTGACGGTGCATTCAACATGTGCTACCCAGACGTTATCACAAACGTTCAATACGACCTTCCAGTTATCAACGTTGTCTTCTCAAATGGTAAATATGCCTTCATCAAGGACAAATACGAAGACACAAACAAACACTTGTTTGGTTGTGACTTCCCTAATGCTGACTATGCGAAAATCGCTGAAGCTCAAGGAGCTATTGGATTTACAGTTGACCGTATCGAAGACATCGACGCAGTCGTTGCTGAAGCTGTTAAATTGAACAAAGAAGGTAAAACTGTTGTTATCGATGCTCACATCACTCCACATCGTCCACTTCCAGTAGAAGTACTTGAGTTGGATCCAAAACAACACTCAGAAGAAGCTATTAAAGCCTTCAAAGAAAAATACGAAGCTGAAGAGCTTGTACCATTCCGCCTCTTCTTGGAAGAAGAAGGTTTGCAATCACGCGCAATCAAATAATTCCTCTTGTGGAAAATCAAAAGTAAACATTGTAGATTTTATGCTTTGATTTTCTTAGAGAGAAACTTAAAAGATCGGAGTCATCCGGTCTTTTTCTGGAGGATAGTAAATGAATTTAAATCAATTAGATATCATCGTTTCAAATGTTCTTCAAGTATGTGCTGACTTGGAGCGTATTTTTGATAAAAAAGCCGATTATGTTGACGACAGTTTTGCTCAGTTTACGATTGGCAGTCACTGTCTCATGTTGTCCCAAAATCATTTGATTCCTTTGGAACATTTTCAGTCAGGAATCATTCTTCATGTCGAGGTTGAGGATGTAGACCAGAACTACAAACGGTTGAAAGAACTTGGTATCCAGGTTTTAAACGGCCCAGTTGTAACCGATTGGGGAACCGAAAGCTTGCTAGTTGAAGGCCCTGCTAGTCTAGTGATTGATTTTTATCGTATGAAATAGGAGGCGTGGTCATTTAACGTCAACCTTAGCTATTCTTAAAATAGAATTTGAGAAAATGAACTATAGAAAAGATCGGAGCCATCCGGTCTTTTCTATTAAAGACAAAATCTTCTTTGAAACTTTCCTTAGGTGAGTACGGACGTTAGGTGAAATTATCCAGTGGATGATTTCAGCAATCCAGGAAGTTCCATGACTAAATCAAGATACTAAGGGCGTCTTCGGATAAAGTCAAAATAGGAAGTTTGACGCAGAATCTTTTGATTCTAGGAAAGCTTATCTTTTTGACACAATCCGCAGCCCGTGTTCAATTAGTTTTGAACCTAAAGTTTCAAAACTCCCGCGTGCTAGAAACAATCGTGTTTCAAGCACTTTTCTCACGGCGGAAAGTTTCAGTAGATGATTGAATAATTCTAACGAATAAAATTTTTCTATATTTAACAGAATTTATTAGATTTAAGAAATCCAAATATTATATTTGGCAAAAGAGTATGCATTTTAACAGATCGGATTCGTCCGATCTGTTTTCTTGTATGAGTGTGGTAGATACCTTAGAATAGTATCAGTTTTTCCTAGGATGCTGTAAGATTTTTGAGTTAGAGAAGGGTATAATAGAACTATCAAATCAAGTGAGGTAGAGAGATGACCGATAAACTTCAATTTCCAGATGGTTTTCTTTGGGGTGGGGCGACGGCTGCTAACCAGTGTGAGGGAGCTTATAATGAAGATGGCCGTGGCTTGGCCAATGTGGATGTGGTACCGATTGGTCCTGATCGTCACGCCATTATTACGGGTCAGAAAAAGATGTTTGACTTTGAAGAGGGCTATTTTTATCCGGCTAAAGATGGCATTGATATGTACCATCGCTACAAGGAAGACATTGCGCTCTTTGGGGAAATGGGCTTTAAAACCTATCGCTTGTCCATTGCCTGGTCTCGGATTTTCCCGCAAGGAGATGAACTGGAGGCAAACGAAGCAGGTCTACAGTTCTATGAAGACCTCTTTAAGGAATGTCACAAGTATGGCATTGAACCTTTGGTGACCATTACTCACTTTGACTGTCCCATGCATTTGATTACCGAGTATGGAGGTTGGCGTAGTCGCAAGATGTTAGAATATTACGAACGTCTCTGCCGGACCCTCTTCACTCGCTACAAGGGCTTGGTCAAATACTGGCTGACCTTCAATGAGATCAATATGATCCTCCATGCGCCTTTTATGGGAGCGGGTCTCTGCTTTGAAGAAGGGGAGAATGAGGAGCAAGTCAAATACCAGGCGGCTCACCATGAGTTGGTCGCTTCAGCCATTGCCACCAAGCTAGCCCATGAGATTGATCCTAACAATAAGGTCGGCTGTATGCTGGCAGCTGGGCAAAACTATCCGCATACCTGTGCTCCGCGAGATGTCTGGGCTGGTCTAGAAGAAGACCGCAAGAACTATTTCTTTATCGATGTGCAGGCGCGTGGGGAATACCCAAACTATGCTAAGAAAGAGTGGGAGCGTCAGGGAATTACGGTTGAGATGACTGAGCAGGACCTTCAATTATTGAAAGAGCATACGGTGGACTTTATTTCCTTCTCCTACTATGCTAGTCGGGTCGCTTCAGGGGATCCAGCTGAAAGGGAGAAAACAGCGGGCAATATCTTTGCCTCTCTGAAGAACCCCTACCTAGAAAGCTCGGAATGGGGTTGGCAGATTGACCCTCTTGGTCTCCGCATTACCCTAAATACCATCTGGGATCGTTATCAAAAGCCCATGTTTATCGTGGAAAATGGATTAGGGGCAGTCGATACGCCTAATGAAGCAGGGGAGATTGAGGATGATTACCGGATTGACTACCTGGCTGTCCATGTCAAGGCCATGCGAGATGCTATCAACGAAGACGGCGTCGTCCTTTGGGGCTATACGACTTGGGGCTGTATTGACCTGGTCTCTGCCGGGACTGGAGAAATGAAGAAGCGCTATGGCTTTATCTATGTCGATCGGGACAACGAAGGCAAGGGAACCCTAGCCCGCTCACGTAAGAAATCCTTCTATTGGTACAAAGAAGTCATTGCGACCAATGGGGCTTCTGTTGAGTAGGCATTAAATTAATTGGATTTTCTTTTAATTTAATTGTTTTATAGAAATTATTTTTAACTGTGTTCTTTTGAAACTATAAATTTACTGGTATTGATCGAAACGAATAAGTGGTAATTTCACATAAAAAAACAAACAAAGGCGTTATATGTGGTTTTGTTGTACAAAAAAATATTTTTTTGTTATAATCAGGTGAAAAAATCACGCGAGGTTTGCAAATGTTATTGAATTTTCGATTTAAAAACTTTTTGTCATTTAGAGAATTAACTGAGTTTTCTATGATTCCAAGTCAGGTAAGAAGTTTAAAACACCATTTAAAAAAAGTAAATGAAGAAATATCAGTTTTGAATTTTGCATCTATATATGGGGCGAATGCTGCAGGTAAGTCTAATTTTATTAAAGCACTTCAATTTTCTCAAACTTTAATTGTTAGTTCGGAAGAAAGGATCAGAAAAAGTGTAGTTAAGGAAAGTTATTATAAAGGAGAAATTTTATTTAAAGAAAAAAATTCTGATTTCGAATTTGATCTCATAATTGGAGAAGAAATTTTTACATATGGTTTTTCGATAAATTTATTTAATTTTGAGATAAAAAATGAGTGGTTATATAAGAGAGTTAATAATGAAGATATAAAACTATATGAAATAGATCACAGTAAAGAAATAAAAATCGATGATATATGTTTAGAAAATTTGGAAATAAACGAAAATGATAGAGAAAGATTTAAAGTTTATATATCTGATGCAAATAAATCAAGCTCATTATTTTTACAATATATTAATGCAGTTGAGAGAAAAGTTGATTATAGTATAGAGCTATATAGGGTCTATGAATGGTTCTCAAATTCTATGGAAGTTATTTCAACATACGATGGTGCAAAAGGAAGTGAGGATGCCTTTTTAAATGAAGAAGATACAGAAAAATTGGCGGAATTTTTAAAAGATTTTGGGACTGGAATTGAAAGAATTGAAAGACAGGTAATAAGTAAACAAGATATTGATGATATAAATAGAAAATCAATAGATTCTTTAGCAGATCGGTTAATTGATATTAATAAGCAAGATGAGTCTGAAATTGCTGCTGGTATGATTCAGACAAATGAAAATATATATTTTTTCTCTATTGATGATAATGATGAATTAGTGATAGAACGTATTTATTTTATCCACGAAGGAACAAGTTTAAAATTTCCCCTTAGAGCGGAATCTGATGGAACAAGACGATTAATCGAAATGTATGGCGTTTTGAATACCGTAAAAGATAAAGTATATATTATAGATGAGATTGACAGGAGTTTTCATCCGAATTTAACTTATGAATTTATAAAAAGAGCACTAAGTAATAGTAAAATACAATTAATTATTACAACACATGAAGACAGATTGCTGGATTTAAAACTTTTAAGAAGGGATGAGATATGGTTTGTAGATAAGCTTAAAAACGAATCTCGATTATATTCATTGGAAGATTATAAAGTTAGATTTGATAAAGATATTATGAAAGACTATTTGTCAGGTAAATATGGCAGTATCCCTACATTTAATAATCTTTTTGAATAGGTGAGGGATGAATATGTTACGTGAAAAGAATAAAGTTTTTAAGCGCTTGGATAATATTCCAGAAGTAAAAACAAGACAGCTAATCGGTAAGGGAGGTTTCTGTGAAGTATATCAAATCTCAAACGATATAGTAGAGAAAGTCTTAATGGGATCAGGCGAAGAAAATATTGAAAGATTCAAAAGAGAAATAAGTTATATAGAAAGAGTCAATCATCCAAATATTATAAATATCATAGATAAAAGGATAGATAACGGAAACAGAAGATATTCTTACACTATGAAGCGATATTCATACAATTATGAGCAATATCTTTCTCTAGTTAATGATTCAGACGGTTTTCCATTAGAGGTACTTGAAAATATTTTTGATGCAATAGTATATTTACATGAGGAAGGAATTATACACAGAGATTTAAAACCTAGTAATATTTTGATTAATGTAGACCCTTTTGAAGTTGTTGTTGCTGATTTTGGGCTTGGGAAGTCAATGAAAGAAAAATCAAATTTAACACAGATTGGTTTAGGGATGGGATCAGCCAATTATTCGGCCCCAGAATTACTCATGGGTAAGGGAGGAATAGATTTTAGAGTAGATATATATAGTCTAGGAAAAATTCTTGACTTCACTATTCAAAAATTACAAATTGATTGTCCACAAGAAATTAAGCAAGTTGTTGAGAAATCAACTGAATATAGACCTGGAATGAGATATTCTTCTGTCATTGAATTGAAAAACATATTCTTTCAAGTTGAGATGATTCACAGTCATAAAGCAACGATTGATATAGTAATAAGTTATTTAACCGAACATATAGATGTTAGTCCAGAATTATTTGACAATTTATTCAATAACATTATTCGCCCAACTATACAAAAGGCTGAGGATAGAGAATTTGAAATTGAATTTAAAAAAATCTTATCGTCACCACAAATTGTGAATCATTTTTTGACTAATTTTTCAAAGGAATTTGAGGACTATTTGATTTATTATTGTGATTTGGTTCAAGGTTTACCTAGATTTGATGAGGAGGCTAATTTCATAGTGAGTTGCCTCTATCAATTAATTGAAGAACCAGGAGCGGATGAAGTGCTATTGAGTACTGTGTGGAAAACTCTAATTCAATTAGCATTCATATCATATACTAATCATGGTTCTTATGATATTTCGTCATTGATAAAAATAGAGTTGAGTAAGATATTGAATAGTCGAGCTAGCTTTAAAAAACAACTGTTGGATGAGTTATCAACTAAAGATGACCTGAACAATTTTTATGAAGATAAATTAAAAATGAGTGAAAAATAGAATATAGTTAAATAATAAATTCTCTTGCTTTTGTCTTACTTTGAATTTACTATCACTCTCTATTTATCGTGGAAAATGGATTAGGAGCAGTGGATACACCAAATGAAGCGGGGGAAATCGAGGATGCTTACCGGATTGACTACCTAGCTGCCCACATCAAGGCCATGCGAGATGCCATTAACGAAGATGGTGTTGTCCTTTGGGGCTATACGACTTGGGGATGTATTGACCTGGTCTCTGCCGGGACTGGAGAAATGAAGAAACGCTACGGCTTTATCTATGTCGATCGGGACAACGAAGGTAAGGGAAGCTTGGCCCGCTCACGTAAGAAATCCTTCTATTGGTACAAAGAAGTCATTGCGTCCAATGGAGCTTCTGTTGAATAAAAGTTTTCGGTCCTTGCTGGCCGACTCTCTCCTATAAACTAAAAAGCTTAGAATCCCAACCACAAGCTGGGGTCCTAAGCTTTTTGTATGTAGTTAAACCAAGTCATTATGGATTTACTGGTCGTAGTCTAAGACATTGTTCTCGATGACAAACTTAGATTCAGCGGAAATGTTGGCTTCTCCTAGTTGCAACTGCGAACTTCCATCTGGCTTCATGATGTGCCACTGGCCGTCCTTGTGGGCAAAAATAGCCTGAAATGTGACGTTATCACTCTTGTCTCGAATGGGTAGAACAAATGCTTGATCTGTATTTTCTAAGAGAATCTCTTCTTTTTTTTCAAAGTTATAGATATAAAATTGTCCAGTTCTTTGTCCCAAACCATGAAGTTCGTCGACCTTTTGCCAATTTTCAAAATTTTTCTGAACTAGGGATTCATTAAAAACCTTGTTGAAGGTTTCGTTGCGTTTCTTCGTTTCTTCCTCGTCTAGTGTTTTCTGAAACTCTGCAACCTTTTTAGTCGTTTGGATGGTTTGCTTTTGTTGCTCTCTAATTTGGTGTCGGTGGATGACTCGCATCATTTTTCCAGCAACGCCCAGGATAACGAGAATGGATACAAGGCTGATTTTAGTTTTGGCATTTTTTTCATAGATGATTCTCCCTATTCTGTCATTGGTCCTATTATACCCTTTGAAAGAAAGGATAGTCAAGTTCATCCTGTGATGACCTAACATGCAGATCTACCTGGGTACTATAGAATTTTCTCATATTTTCATTGACGAAGGAGCTTTTATTTGATAGGCTAGGGGAATAGAAATGATTTGGAGTTCAAAGGAAAAAGGAGCGAGGCAAGTGGCACGGATTTTATTAATCGAGGATAATAATGATATCCAAGAAATTTTATGCAGTCTCTTAAGTGAAGACTATGAGGTCCTTCAGGCTTTTTCAGGTACAGAAGGGCTGCGGCTCTTCCAGCAAGAAGCTATTGATTTGGTCCTTCTGGATATCATGCTTCCTGGGAAAAATGGCGATCAGGTCCTGGAGGAGATCCGTTTGCAGAGTCAAGCGCCGGTCATCATGATGACCGCTCTTGGGGATAAACACCTCATTAGCCAGTACCTCCTTGCCGGTGCCAATGATTATATTGTCAAGCCCTTTAATCTGGACGAAGTGGCGGCTCGGGTGACGGTGCAGCTGCGAAATCAACCGACGGTAGCACAGGAAGCTCAAGCGTCGCAAAAGCTCTCCTTTAAAAATCTGATCCTGAATCCAGAAACCTTTGAACTGGAGTCTGGCGAACAGACGCTTCGCTTGGGCAAAAAAGAATTTCAAATTTTTGAGACCTTGCTAGCACATCCAAAGAAGATTTTCACCAAGGAAGAATTGTATGAGGCGGTCTGGGAAGAAGTTTATCTGCCTGGAGACAATACCCTTAATGCCCAATTGAGTAATCTCCGGAAGAAAATTGCCCAGCTTGATCCTAACGAGGATTACATTGAAACCGTCTGGGGCTTGGGTGTTCGCTTGAAAGGAGACAAGTAATGTGGGGATTGGTTCTAATTCTAGTCGTCCTTGTCCTTCTCTTGGGACTGGGCTACCTTCGCCTACTCTCTGCTCTCAAAGATTTGCAGGAGCAGATTCAAAATAAGCTCCAAAATGGGAGTGGGGTGCGGTTAACGTCACGTGTTTCAAAAAAAGAAATGGTCGCCTTGACCAAGCAGGTCAGTGATCTCTTTGAACAGATCGAGCGGACCAATCGGATTGCCTTTCAAGAGAAAAAGACCTTGGATATGGCCATCAGTAATATTGCTCATGATATCCGGACGCCTTTGACCATTGCATCGGGCTATACCCAACAAATCATCAAGGGTGGGACGCAGGAAGAGGAAAAGCTGAAGAAAATTGCTTCCAATCTTCAAATCGTCTCAAAACGCCTGGAATCTCTCTTGGAATACAGACGCTTGATGGAGGGAGCCATTCAGCCTCGGCTTACAGACGTTAATCTCAGCCAAGTCTTAACCCAGCAGTTGTTCCAGTATTATGATAGCTTGTCTGAGGCGGGGATTGCCTTAGAGGTGGAGATGGAGGAGCATCTTCATTATGCTACGGATCCGGAGCTCTGGGAGCGCCTCTTGCAAAATATGCTCAGCAATGTCCTCAAGCATGGGAAGGATCAGGCCCGCTTGACCTTGATGTCGGATGAGGACACGATTCGGGTCGAGCTGCGCAATATTGTGCAACAACCGATCCAGCACTTAGACCAGTTGGCTAGTCGCTTCTACTCAGAAAATCTATCGGATACAGAAGAATCATCTGGCTTGGGTCTCTATATCATTCAAAATTTTGTAGAGATCTTAGGGGGCGACTTGCAACTGGCAACAGAGGCACATTGGTTTATCTTGACCATTACACTGAGAAAAAAGGCTTGACCACTCGTCAAGCCTTTTTGTTATAAATCTTTGTGTTTGAAAGTAGCGAGTCCTAGGAAGCCGAAAACAAGGATGAATCCAAGAGCAATCGAGAGAGTGTTGTTCGTTGCTGTGGTGCTTTGGACCATGGAATATTGGAATTCCAAGTTTAGATAGTGGAGAATATCAATATCTTTAAAGAAGAGCGCAGGAAGGCTTAAGAGGATATTTCCAATGAAGTAGCCAACGAAGGCTAGGGTGATGGATTGGCTAGCGTAAAGAAGGAAGGAAATGATGCTGACCCAAGCCAGGGTGGAAAGGAACTGAATCAGCACGGTCAGTCCAAAATGAGCAAGGAAGTGCTCTGGCATGGTTCCAAGTCCATTGTAGAGGGTCGCGATCAAGAAGACGAGACCATAAGAAACAAGGAATTGGAAGAGAGCAATGGTCAGGACAACTGCACTTTTGGCAAAGTAGTAGCTGGTGCGCGAAACGCCGTAGGCCAGACTATTCTTGTATAAGTTTTGCGTTAAGTCTGTTCCTAGAACCAAGGTGATGACAATAATGGTAAAGAGGATGGTCACACTGATGCTGGCGGAGTAGTTGGTCAAGGCTTTAAAGCCCGTCCAAACTTCTGTCGCTTGGGGTAATTTGGATTCCGTATTGACGCCGACGTGACCGGTAGCACCAAAAATGACTCCAGACAGGATGTTGAGAACGAGAATGGCTTCTGTAATCCAAAAACCTTTGGAGCGAAAAAGTCTATAAAAATCTGCTTGAATGGTATGCAACATGATAAATCTCCTAAATGAAATGTGTGGGATAAGTAAAACAGGAAGATGGTGGTTTGGTAGCTTCTAGTCTACCAAGTCCGTAAAGAATTTTTCCAGATCTTGGCGGGCATAGTAGATTTCATCCACGTCAATATCCTCTTGAACGAGCGCTTTGACAATGACTTTAATATCGTGAGTCTGTCCAAAGATATGGATTTCTCCATCCTTATCGATGACCTTGATACGGTGATGGAGCTGATCCTGGATCAGTTGACTGGCAAGAGCTAGTTGGCTAGTTTTGAGGATGATGTAATCTTCTCCTTGTTCTTCGAATTCAGCCTTGCTAATTTCTTTGATCAGGCGTCCTTGGTCGACAATGCCAAAGCGATTGGCAACCAGATAAAGTTCGGAGAGGATGTGACTGGAAATGAGGATGGTCATGCCGAGTTCATCGTTGAGGCGCTTGATCATCTGACGGAATTCCTTGATTCCGACAGGATCGAGACCATTGATGGGTTCGTCCAAAATGAGAAAGTCGGGCTTGGCAATGAGCGCAATCGCAATTCCCAACCGTTGTTTCATCCCGAGTGAAAAATCGCGGAATTTCTTCTTACCCGTATTATTCAGGCCGACATAGTTCAAGGTTTCTTTGATGACCTGGTCGGGATTGGGGATATGGCGTGCCTTGCAATAGTAGATTAGGTTTTGATAGGCGGTCATATGCTTGTGGGCCACGGGACTTTCAATGACGGATCCGACCCGTTTCAGCGCTTGGGTCCACTGGGAACGATTTGTAGAAGAAAAGAGAGAGACGCTTCCGTCAGTTTCTTGAATTAGCTGGGTGATGACCTTGATGAGGGTGGTTTTCCCTGCCCCGTTCTTACCGATGAGGCCGTAGACGTCGCCTTTGCGAATGGTGAGATTCACATCGTTTAAGGCGTATTGATGACCAAATTTTTTACTCAAATGGGAAATTTCTAATACTTTTTCCATGGTTTTCTCCTTCGTCCAAATGACTAGTTATTTTCTTTACACTCTTAGTATACAGCTTGCTTTTCAAATAACTATCAAGCAATTCTAAAATATTTCTAAAAAAGCGGGAGTGGGACAGAACGAATTTTGACTAAAAATCGTTCGTTGCCCCACCCCCGCAAGGCTGATTAGGTCATCTTTGGAGCTTAAAAGGCGAACAAAGACTTAGGAAACTTGCTCGCAAGTTCTATCCACCACCTCAAAGCAGTGCTTTGAGCAATCAGCTACTGCGCCTTGCAGTTATAACTATCATATATAAGAGACTGGACACTTTATGCCCAGCCTCTGTTCCTATTAAAAATCACCAACAAACTCTTTGATAGTTTGTGCCAGTTCATGGGGTTTCTGAGTATTGAGTAGATGGCCTCCGTCTGCGATTTCTAGATAGCGACCTTTTGGCAGAAGATTTGCCAACTTTTTAGAAGAAGCCTGATTGGCCCCATCTTTGCTGCCACAGATCACTAAGCTAGGAAGGGGGCAGGTTTTAGCAGTATCGGTTAGATTGAGACTTTTTAATTCGGTAAAGATTTGTAGCATGTGCTGTTTATTGGCACCCTGCTTTTCAAAGACACGCTTGGGAATCATACGAAATAGGAGAATTTGGAGCCGATAGAGGAGATTGGTGCTGAGTTTGTATTGCGTCCCTGAAAGCACCAAGCCCTTGAGTTGTGGCAAGTCTTGGCTGGAGAGTTCGAGAGCGAGAACGCCTCCCAGTGAGAGTCCGACCAGAATAAAGGGTTCGCTTTCTTGTTGGAGGTACTCCGTCAATCTTTCTTTAGCCTCCTGGTAGCTTTCGCTTGTATGTGAGAAAATAGCGAAAGATTCAGATTGCAAGGGGGAAAGTGCATCTTGGACCCCTTTCCAAGAGTGGGCATCCTGGCCTAGGCCATGTAAAAAAATAAGTTTCATTCTGACTCCTCTCTAGTGAAATCGAGTGGATAGAGGCCACGCAGGGCATTGCAGGCATAGACTTGGTCAGCAACTTCTAAATCCTTCAGCGTTAACAGTTTTTCCTCTACTTGTCCAGTTTCTAAGAGATGGCGGCGGTAAATCCCGTCGAGTAGAGGAAGGTGAGCTGGAGGCGTGTAGCGCTGGCCGTCAATTTCTAGGATGAGATTTCCGATGGTTGTCTCTAGCAAGGTCCCGTCTTCTAAATAGTAGATCTGCTCGTGATCTGACTGGCTGAGATGGTCTCTCTGACTCGTTTTGAAATAGGTAAAAGGTCGGTCTAATGGAGCAGTTTGTTTTCTTAGTTGAGCCTGTAGATAGCTAGCTGGCAAGTCCTTCAGCTCGGTGATAGCCAGCTGGAAGGACCCGTTTTTTTGCAAGGCAATCCGACAACGATAGTCAAGGTTGGAATCCAAACGAGCAAGCTCTTCTTGAAGTTCTTTCAGGAGTTTTGGCTCATCATAAGGATAGGCAAAGTAGCGGCTGGCCTCTCTCAAACGGGTCAGGTGTTGCTCCAGGAAGGTCAGTTCTCCTTGGTGGATACGACCAGTTGTCAAGAGGTCAAAACGAGGCTCTTGTCGGTAGAGGACAGCAGACTTTTGCTTGGTCTCCTGGTATTCACTTTCCCATTTGCTGTCCCAAGTGATGCCTCCACCTACGCCATAGATGGCTTGATGCCCTTGCATTTGAAGGGTTCGAATGGCCACATTAAAAATTTGTTTGCCTTTTGGAAGAAGGATACCGATTGTTCCACAGTAGACGCCACGAGGAGCAACCTCTGTCTGTTGAATAATTTCCATAGTGGAAATCTTCGGTGCCCCTGTGATGGAACCGCAAGGAAAGAGGGCCTGGAAGGTTTGGACAAGGTCGACTTCGGGGCGTAAGCGACTTTCAATGGTCGACGTCATCTGCCAAACAGTAGAGTATTGCTCAACCTGGCAGAGATGGGTCACCTGCTCACTTCCAATTTCCGAAATCCGGTTCATGTCATTGCGGAGGAGATCCACAATCATCATGTTTTCTGCTCGATTTTTGGGATCGGCTTCTAGCCAAGCGGCTTCCTTGAGGTCGGCTTGGTTGGTAAGCCCACGACGAGTCGTCCCCTTCATAGGGCGCGTGGTCAGTAGCCTGTCATCTTGTTCAAAAAAGAGCTCAGGACTAATAGAGAGGATGGCCACATCATCGTGCTGGATGAAGGCATTGTAATGGGCCCTCTGTTCTACCACCAAGCGATTGTAGATGGCCAAAGGGTCAGCTTTTAGCTCTTGAGAAAGCTGGACGGTGTAGTTGACCTGGTAGGTATCCCCTTGGCGGATATGGTGATGGATGGTCTCGATGGCTTTTTGATAAGCAGGCGCCTCTACCTCTTCCTGCCAATTAGCTGGAAGATCCACTGCTTCATAGTCCTCTGGGAAAGGAAGGGTCTCGACTTTCTCGTGGATGGTGAAATAGAGGAGATACTCTCCCATGAGAAGTGCTGGGTGAACGGCTAATTTTTTCTCAAAAGCAGGAGCGGCTTCATAGCTGACATAGCCTACGGCATAAAAACCAGCCTCCTGATAGGCTTCCACCTCTCTCAGAAGAGTCTCTACTTGGCCGAGGTCTCTTGTTTTTAATTCCTTTAGGGGCTTGGTGAAAATGTGTCGCAATCCAAGCTCTTTAAAATCAATAATTGTTTGTTTATGCATGCTTTGAGTATATCAAAAATAGAGGAAAAAAGGTAGATAAGGAGGCAAGGATTCCTTGCTTGGTCCTCTCTTTCATGCTAAAATAACCATAGAATCTGCATTTGGCGAAGGAGTAGGACCATGAAAAAGAATTCCCTCTATAACACTTCCAGTATTAGTCTTTTTCAATACCTCTTTGCGATTGCAGTGATTTTGGTGCATAGTGGTCGCTTAACTTCCTATGAGCCGGTGCATTTTGGTCTCAAGAGTATCCTTGGACGGCTAGCGGTGCCATTTTTTATCGTCTGTGCCAGCTTTTTCCTCAAGCCATCACTAAGAGATGCAAGGAATATAAAGGCCTATCTAGTCAAAATCGTAAAAACCTATTTATTTTGGAGTTGTGTCTATCTTCCCTATGCCTGGGTCTTTTTTTCTAGTCTCCATCTCCCTGTCTATCTCTTTCCAGCAGGCGTTCTGATTGCTCTTCTCTATCTGGGAATGTGCTACCAACTCTGGTATATCCCAGCCTTTTTGCTGGGCTTGTTTTTGGTCAATCAATTGGTCAAACGCCTAGGCATGGTTTGGACGGGGGTGATCACTTTTCTTCTTTACTGCTGGGGCTTGATCGAGACCTATTCGGCTTATCTGGACACTACGAGTCTTCTTAAGGGTTACCAGCTCTACAGCAATTTATTTTTTACAGCGCGAAATGGTCTCTTTTACACGCCTGTTTTTATCTATATGGGTTACTATCTGTATGATCATTTTTATGCACAAACCTTTAAGGTTCACCGTTGGCAAAAAGTGGCCCTTGCCTTTGGACTGTTCTGTTTAGAAGGCCTCATCATTTTTCAACATGAAGGAATCGATAAGAACTTTTACTTGCTCCTTCCCTTTGTGACGGTCTATTTGGTTAATGCTTGTCTGTGATCGTCCTTTTTGAAAAGCTATGATTTGCAGTACTTAAAGCAGATGAGCATGGCGCTTTATTTTTCGCATCCGATCTTTATCGAATGGGCTCGCTATGGCTTTAGCAATGTCCCGCTTTCTTATCCAGACAGGGGCAAGTTGATTTTTGTGACGGCCTTGTTGGGAAGTCATCTCTTTGGATTGGCCATGCTCTCTTATCACTCTTGGCAAAAAGAAAAGAAGAATAGAAGGCTTGAAAAGGAAGTTCTCTAGAGAGACTTCTTTTTTTATTTTAAGGGAGACAGATAGGTCAGCTGAGGGTTGCAATTCTTTTCCAGTTTGGTTATGATGTAAGGGATTACAAGTGAAACCAAAAAGGAGAATCGCATGAAGAAAAAATGGTGGCATGATGCCGTGATTTATCAAATCTATCCCAAGAGTTTTTTAGATAGCAATGGAGATGGAATCGGTGACCTCAAGGGGATCATCAGTAAGCTGGATTATTTGGAAAAGTTAGGTATTACGGCCATTTGGCTGTCTCCTGTCTACCAAAGCCCTATGGATGATAATGGCTACGATATATCTGATTATGAGGATATTGCTTCCATCTTTGGCACCATGGAAGATATGGAAACATTGATTGCGGAGGGGCAAAAGCGCGGTATTAAGATGATCATGGATTTGGTGGTCAACCATACATCTGATGAACATGCTTGGTTCATCGAGGCCAAGGAAAATCCAAACAGTCCAGAGCGGGATTACTATATTTGGCGGGACCAACCCAATGATCTTGTATCTACCTTCAGTGGTTCAGCTTGGGAATTTGATCCAGCTTCCCAGCAGTATTATTTGCACTTCTTTAGTAAGAAGCAACCAGACCTGAATTGGGAAAATGAGACCCTTCGGCAGAAGATTTATGACATGATGAACTTTTGGATCGACAAGGGGATCGGTGGTTTTCGGATGGATGTCATCGACATGATTGGAAAAATTCCTGATCAGAAGATCGTAGCCAATGGTCCCATGCTCCACCCTTATCTGAAAGAAATGAATCGAGCGACTTTCGGGGATAAGGATTTGTTAACGGTCGGGGAGACCTGGGGAGCGACACCTGAGATTGCTAAGCAATACTCTGGTCCTGACAATGAAGAATTATCGATGGTCTTTCAATTTGAACACATTGGGCTTCTCTTCCAAGAGGGTCAGCCCAAATGGCACTATGCGAAGAAGCTCAATGTTCCTAAGTTGAAAGAAATCTTTTACAAGTGGCAGACGGAACTGGGCATGGATGAAGGCTGGAACTCCCTCTTTTGGAACAATCATGACCTTCCTCGGATTGTCTCTGCCTGGGGAGATGACCAAGTCTACCGGGTGAAGTCCGCTAAGGCCCTAGCCATTCTTCTTCATTTGATGAGAGGGACACCTTATATCTACCAGGGGGAAGAGATTGGCATGACCAACTATCCTTTTAAGAGCCTGGACGAAATCGAAGATATTGAATCTATTAACTACGCCAAGGAAAGCCTAGAAAAGGGAGTGGAGCTAGACACCATTATGGACCAGATCCGACATATTGGCCGGGACAATGCTCGAACCCCTATGCAGTGGTCCAAGCTGCCACAGGCTGGTTTTACAACCGGTCGCCCATGGCTAGCTGTCAATCCAAACTATCAGGAAATCAATGTAGAAGCAGCTTTGGCTGATCCCTCATCCATTTTTTATACCTACCAACAATTAGTTGCCCTCCGTAAGGAGCAAGACTGGTTGATCTCGGCAGACTTTGAGCTAGTGGATACAACGGATCAGGTCTTTGCCTACCAACGAGTAGATGGGAATCAACGCTATTTGATTGTGGTCAATTTGTCTAGTCAAGTCCAGAGCTTTGAACTGGAGCAAGACTATCAGGAGGTCCTCATTAGCAATACCAATGTAGAGCAGGTCAAACAAACAAAAGTATTGGAACCTTGGGATGCTTTTTGTGTGCAACTAACTTGAGCATAAGTTCCTACAAAAAAAGAAGCGGATAGCTTCTTTTTTGTTTTAGAGGGAACGAGGACTGTCCTATGGGAGGGGTCTCAGTCTGTCTGGTAGAAGCCTTATAGTTATTTTTTATAAGGACTATTAGTTCTGGTCAATGACAAGAGGCGGAAACCCTTGATCTATAAGGTTATAGCTTCTGGCTATATCATAAACCATTGAAAAGCAATTATACAGAAGGGGCTTCTTCTGATAAGATAGACTCAACTTGAATTTTTGGAGGACAAAACATGTCAACTACAATTATCGGATTCCCTCGTTTGGGTGAATTCCGCGAACTAAAATTTACAACTGAGAAATATTTTAGAAACGAAATTACAGCTGAAGATTTGTTGGACGCTGCAAAAGAATTGCGTGCCAAACACTGGAACATTGTCAAAGAAAAAGGGATCACTGAAATCCCATCAAATGACTTTTCTCATTATGACAACTTCCTCGATGCTGCTTTCCTCTTCAATGTGGTTCCTGCATCGGTTCAAAACTTGGACTTGTCTGATCTTGAACGCTACTTCGCTTTGGCGCGTGGTTACCAAGGAGAAAAAGGGGATGTGCGTGCTCTTCCAATGAAGAAATGGTTTAACACCAACTACCACTACATCGTTCCAAAATTTGAAAAAACAACAGAAGTCAAATTGGCTGGTCACAAGATTTTTGATGAGTACCAAGAAGCCAAAGAATTGGGTCTTGATACTCGTCCAGTTGTGGTTGGACCATTCACTTTCCTTCAATTATCAGACTTTGAAGAAGGCGTAAAAGCAGAAGACTTCGTGGATAGCTTAGTAGCTGCTTACCAAGATGTTTTTGCTAAATTGGCTGAGCTTGGTGCAACTCGTATTCAATTGGACGAAGCTGCTCTTGTTAAAGATTTGTCAGCTGAAGAAAAAGCTCTCTTCTTGAACCTCTACAACAAACTCTTGGCTGACAAAAAAGGTCTTGAGGTCTTGATCCAAACTTACTTCGGTGATGTTCGTGACGTTTACACTGACCTTGTGAAATTGCCAGTAGATGCGATTGGTTTGGACTTTGTTGAAGGGAAGAAAACTCTTGAACTCGTTAAAGGTGGCTTCCCAGCTGACAAGACTCTTTATGCAGGTATTGTCAATGGTAAGAACATCTGGCGCAACAACTACGAAGCAAGCTTGGAAATCTTGAAACAAGTACCAGCTGAAAACATTGTTTTGACAACTTCTTGCTCACTGCTTCATGTGCCATTTACAACAGCTAATGAAGACTTTGAACCAGCTATCTTGAATCACTTTGCCTTTGCTGTTGAAAAATTGGAAGAACTTCGTGACTTGGATGCTATCCGCAATGGTCAAGGTGAAGAAGCTCTTGCAGCCAACAAAGAACTCTTTGCGACTGAACGTGTCGGAGCAAATGCGGAACTTCGTGCACGTATTGCTGGATTGACAGAAGCAGACTACACTCGTTTGCCAGTCTTTGCAGAACGTGAAGCTATCCAAGAAGATGCCTTCAAACTTCCAGCCCTTCCAACAACAACCATCGGATCCTTCCCTCAAACGAAAGAAGTTCGTGCGAAACGTTTGGCCTTCCGTAAGGGTGAATTGTCACAAGAAGAATACGATGCCTTCCTTGCTGAAACCATCGACGAATGGATCAAATGGCAAGAAGAAGTTGGATTTGACGTGCTTGTACACGGTGAATTCGAGCGGAATGACATGGTTGAGTACTTCGGTCAAAACTTGTCAGGTTACCTCTTCTCTAAGAATGGTTGGGTACAATCATACGGTATGCGTGGGGTGAAACCACCAATCATCTGGGGGGATGTGACTCGTCTCAACCCAATCACTGTCAAATGGTCTAGCTACGCACAAAGCCGTACGGACAAACCTGTAAAAGGTATGTTGACTGGACCTGTTACCATCCTTAACTGGTCATTCCCACGCGAAGACATCTCTATCAAGGATTCTACTCTTCAAATCGCTCTTGCTATCAAGGATGAAGTTCTTGACCTTGAAGCTGCAGGCGTGAAGATCATCCAAATCGACGAGGCTGCTCTTCGTGAGAAATTGCCACTCCGTCGTAGCGACTGGTACGAAGACTACCTTGACTGGGCGATTCCAGCCTTCCGTTTGGTACACTCAACAGTAGCACCAGACACACAAATCCACACGCACATGTGTTACTCAGAATTTACAGATATCATCCCAGCTATCGACAACATGGATGCAGACGTTATCTCATTTGAAGCGAGCCGTTCAAACCTTGAAATCTTGGACGAACTCAAAGCGAAAAACTTCCAAACAGAAGTTGGACCTGGGGTTTACGATATCCACTCACCTCGTGTGCCTAACGAAGGCGAAATCGACCACACAATCGAAGCAATCCTTGCGAAAGTACCAAGCAGAAAAGTTTGGATCAACCCTGACTGTGGTTTGAAAACACGTGGAATTAAAGAAACAAAAGAAAGCTTGATCCGTCTTGTAGAAGCGGCAAAAGCTGCTCGTAAAGCGCTATAAAGCAAGTAGAAATTCCTAAGCTTGCTCGATAGCAAAAAAAGAATTGCTCAATCAAGAAAGGAATACATTTGATGACTAAGCAAACACCGTCGCTCTCCTTTGAGGTTTTCCCTCCAAATCCTGAAGTAGGCAATGCCAAGCTCTTACGTGCCTTGGAAAATATGCAGGAATTAGCTCCACACTTTATCAGTGTGACAGCTAGCAATAATAAATACAATATCAAAGAGACGACGGTTGCTTTAGCCAATCATATTCAGAATGAATTGTCTATTCCGACCATTGCCCACTTACCTGCCATCTATCTAAGCAAGGAAAAAGTAGCAGATACCCTTCATGAATTAGATCAAGTAGGGGTTCATCGGATCTTGGCCCTTCGTGGTGATATTATTCCTGGTATTGAGCCTTTAAAAGACTTTCGTTATGCAACGGACTTGATTGAATTTATTAAAACAGAAGCTCCTCACTTTGATGTAATCGGTGCTTGTTACCCAGAAGGTCACCCAGATTCGCCAAACCAAATTTCAGATATTCAAAATCTGAAAAAGAAAGTGGATGCTGGATGTTCGAGCCTAGTGACTCAGCTTTTCTTTGACAATGAGCGTTTCTACGATTTTCAAGATAAGTGTACCTTGGCGGGAATTGATGTTCCCATTCATGCAGGGGTGATGCCAATTCTTAACAGAAACCAGGCCCTTCGCTTGTTGAAGACTTGTGAAAATGTTCATATCCCACGGAAATTCAAAGCCATTCTGGATAAGTATGAACATGATCCAAAATCCCTTCGTGCGGCTGGTTTAGCCTATGCGGTGGATCAAATCGTTGATTTGGTCACACAAGATGTTGCCGGTGTCCATCTCTACACCATGAACAATGAAGATGTAGCCTATCATGTCCACCATGCAACAAAAGCGTTATTTGAACACCAACCAAACTTGGAAGTGATTTAATCAACAGTCTAAGCAGGAATTGTAGAGATTGAGAAAAAATTTTCTCAGTCTCTTTTTTACTTGGACCAATCGCTTGCTAAATGGCAACTTTTTTTTTATAGTATTAATATGAAGATTTTGGAGGCGCTTGCAATGAAGAGAGAACTCACGTTGAAGTTATTTGGACCCCCTAAGGTTGTTTTCCAACAGAAAGACATCCGTTTCTCCTTCTCGAAGATGGAGGCTTTATTTTATTACTTAGCTGTATCGGGTGAGGTTAACCGTGATGAAATTGCGGGTATTCTCTGGGGGGATAAGGAAAACCAAGTCGCTCGGAAAAATCTACGGAATACTGTTTACCAAGCCAATAAAATCTTTGAAGGAGATGTCATTGTTTCTCCAAGTAGGAGTAGCCTGGCCCTTAATCCTGAGTTGAATCTTTCTTTGGATGTCCAGCTTTTTGAAAGGGATCCGATAAGCAATTTACATCTTTATCAGGGAGATTTTCTAGAAGGCTTCTATGTCAAGGATGATGAGGACTTTGACCAGTGGGCTTCGCGCAAACGGAGCGCTTATAAGCAACTCTATATTGAAAGCTGTTATCAAAAGATTGACAAGGAGGGGCTGGGGGATCCTGGTATAGAGTCCTTACTCCACCATTTAGTAGAGCTGGATGAATTTGAAGAAAAGAACTACCAGCTCTTGATGGAGTATTATAGAGTCCATCACCAGCTGGGGAAATTTTTTGAGACCTATTACAAGCTGGTTGATTTATTGGATCGTGAGCTGAATGTTCGTCCCAGTCGAGTGATAGAAGAACTGTATCATTCTGTTTTGGAAGCTAAACGCACCCGTAAACAGAGCAATCGTGTGAATGTCCGAGAACTCCCTTTCTTTGGTCGCAAACAAGAACTGTCCCAACTGGAAGAGTACCTCTCCTTAGTAGAGAAGGGGGAAGCGGTTGGCCCTCTCTTGGTCATGGGGCAATCTGGAACAGGCAAAAAACGTTTATTGCGTCAATTGGTCTTGCTGTCCAATCGTAGTTTTAGCTTTGTCAAGCTGGAAGGCAAAGTCGGCAGTCGCCAAGAAGAAGGAGGGAACTGGGACGACCTCAAAGCTTCCCTAGAGAAAGTGAGTGGGGGCTTGGAAGCTCCTCCTCTAGGAAAAGCGGACAATCTCCCTGCTGTCCGGAAGCACCTTCAAAGACTCAGCCAAGAAAAACCTCTCCTGATTCTGCTTGAAAATGCTCAGTGGATGGATGCGGCCTCATTCAATAAAGTAAAGCAATTGGAGGAGAAAAGTAGCGGGGAAAGATGGCAACTGATTGTTACAGCTGAGGGGCCTTTGCCGGAATTCTTGGTCACCTTCTTTGGGAGTTTAAAAGTCGAGAGACGGTTGTCCCAGCTAGAGTTGACCAATTTTGATCCGAGTGAAAGTCGATTACTCTTGCAAGGGCAACTGGGGCAGATAGAACCAGCCCTGATCGAGCAAATGATGGAGTGGAGTGAAGGTAGTCCCTTCTTGTTGTCCAGCTATATAGAAGAGTGGAAAGAGAAGGAAAGTTTAGAGCCCTTACCTGATATCATTCAAGCCTATCTGTCTCAAGAGCTGGGTGACTTGAGCAGTGAAGAGGAGTCCCTTCTTCATTATTTGTCTTGTTTTCATAAGCCGATATCCATGTCTATCTTGGCCGATTTGACAGCTACAGATCTTTCAGTTTTAACTGCATTATTAGATCCTTTAGCTCAAAGAGGAATCATCTCAATAGTGGAGGAAGGGGAGGATCTCTTGGTCCAATTTTGCAAGCAATTGGTAGCCATGTACTTCTACCAACTCCTGTCACCAGCCAGACGGCGTCTCTTCCATCAACAAATCGCGCAAAAACTGGAAGAAACCTTAGAAGATTCGACAGACCTGCTCTTCTATAAGGAAATAGCTTACCAATACAAGCAGTCCCAAAATCACTTGCGTTCCCTATCCTTTGAGCTGACCTACTTAGAAGAAATCCTCCAGTTGGAACATGAACTATTCCCAATATACTCCAAGGGAGAAGAGGGAGTAGTATCAGATGGTGAAAATAGCCATTTGGACATTTTTGGGGAACTCTCTCGTCTTCGTCGAGAACTGGAACAGCTTTTTTCGCGACACCAAAAAGATAGAGACTACAAGTATTTGCAACTGCGCTACTTGTATCTAGAGGGGCGATACTTCATTCGAAGTGGTGAGTACCAAAAGGGGATTCATGATATTCAAAAGGTCATCTCCTATGCGCGGGAACTCAAACGGCTCGACTTCCTTTTAGAAGGGTACCGGCAAATCATTTATTATTGCATTCAAACAGAAAATATTTCTGAAATGGCCTATTACACAGATTTGGCTTTAGAAGATGCGATTCAGGCCAACAACCATGAAGCGATTGCGATTCAGTTACGCTTGAAGGGGTTGTACCATTTGATGGTAGGGGATGAGGAGCAGGCGACCCGCCACCTCTATCGCTCCATTGATTGCTTTAGTCTGACCAATAGCATGCAGGCCAAGTATGCCATTCAAATTGCAGCATCTTTAGCCTACCTGGCTGAAATAGAGCAAGTGAGAGGGCATTTTCAAGTAGCTGTCACCCATTTGGAAGAGGTCCTACGCTTGGTGGGAGATCAATCTGTTGATTCAGTCCGAGTGGTGTTTGAAATCGATCTTGGGATTGCCTACTATTGGAAGGGGGATTTGGTCCAAGCCCGATTCTATTTTGACAGGGCTCAAAAGGTTTTGTCCAGTGTTCGCTTCCCTTGGAAGGAAGAACTGCTCGGATTTTATCAATCCTTAATTGCCTGTCATTTCGGAGAGCAAGAGAAGGTGGCAACTTACCTATCTCGTAAAGAAGGAGCCATGAAGCAAACGACGAATGCACGAGACAAGGGGATGGTGTATTATCTCTTGGCCTTCTTGGCGGCCCAGAAGGAGCAAGGAGAGCAACTGGTTCCTGCTTTGAGTGCTTTCTTGAAAGAAGATAAGAATTACTACAAGAAACTGGCAGAGCAACACCTGACTCCGTATAGAGACCGTCTCTTCCTCAAGAGATTAAAAGTCATCTAGTATAGCTCATCAAATGTCACGAAGGAAGAATAAAAAAAGGCTTATCAACACCCAAGGGCTGGATGTTGATAAGCCTTTTGTATGTTAGAGAGGTTTTGAATCTTATTTTTGTTGAGACAAGATTTGGGTCAAGTAAAAGATAAAGGTTGCAGCAAGGTTGGAAGTATGGTTGTCAATATCATGAGGAGGGGAAACCTCCACAATATCAAATCCAATCAGTTTGCCGCTAGCTGCAATGTGTTGGAGTAGCATCAGGGCTAGTTTTGGATCCACACCAAGTGACTGGATGGCACTGACGCCAGGGGCAGAACCAACGGCAAAGCAGTCCATATCGATGGAGAGGTAGATCGCTGTCTGTTTTTCTAAGAATTGATCAATCCGATCAAGAATGGCCTGGTGGCTCATCCGGAAGAGATCTTGTCCTGTTAAGAAATCAATGCTTGGTGTTTTTGCCACATAGTTGAATAGGAACAAGTTGTTGCTGTGTTCCTGGATGCCCAAGATCAAGTAAGGGAAATCTTTGCTCTCTTCTTTTGCGTGGTCTGCCATTTGGCGAAATCCTGTTCCAGAGTTGGGACCGGTTTGGTCGTAAGGACGCAGGTCAAAGTGAGCATCTAGGTTGATGACAGCCAATTGTTCATCTGGTTGCAAGGAGGATTTGAGGCCCAGGTAGTGACCATAAGCCGTTTCGTGCCCTCCACCGAGGACGATTGGTTGAATATTTAGCTCCAACATCCGTTTGACAGTTAGAGAGAGGCTCTCTTGCAAATCTTCAAGAGAACGATTGGGGCCATCGATATTTCCGACATCAAAAACTGTGACGTTGGTGCCCCAGTGCCAAGGAAGTTTGGCGAGCTGGGTGCGAATAGCATTAGGGCTTTCGACAGCACCGACGCGACCGTTATTGATATAGACTCCTTTATCGCTTTTAAAACCAAGGATTCCAAAGGTGACTTCTTCAAAAGGAGTCAAGGTTTCATCATTCAAATCCAAAAACTTCGTCAGCATTCCCCATTTGGCTGTATAGGGATTGTCCTCAATACTGCCTTGGTAATAACTGTAAGTCATTGGGTAATAATCTCTAAGCACGTTACATGCCTCCGTTTGTTTGTATTTGGCTAGAAAGGGAAAGGCTGAGAAATTTTCTCAGCCTTTTTCTGCTGTATCCTTACTGTATCAGTATTGAATGCTTAAGTCAACTGCTTTTTCGATGGTTGCTAAGAATTCTTCACTTTCGACAACGGCAGATGCTTTATTGAGTTCTTCGAAGATTTCGATGTCCTTGTCAAATTCAATGAAGGCCACCTTGCTGCGAATCATGTCATAGGCTGGTTTTGTACCTTTACCAAGTTCATGATTTTCTGGTTTGAGATCCAAAGCTTGGCAGGCTGCCATAATTTCAGTCGCAACGATGCGACGTGAATTCTTGAGGATTTCAGCTGCTTTACGAGCGGCAGTAGTTCCCATGCTGACGAAGTCTTCTTGGTTTTCACAAGATGGGATTGAGTCTACGCTGGCTGGGTGAGACAAGATTTTGTTTTCAGATGCAAGGGAGGCACAAGCATACTGCGTGATCATGAAGCCTGAGTTGAGGCCAGGGTGTTTAACTAAGAAGGATGGCAATTTACTGAGTTGGCTGTTGACCAAGCGTTCCACCCGACGTTCAGATACGTTACCGATTTCAGAAAGGGCGATACCTAAGAAATCGAATGGTTGAGCCATTGGTTCACCGTGGAAGTTTCCTCCGGAGATGACGTGTCCTTCCTTGGTGATGATTGGGTTATCTGTTACAGAGTTGATTTCGATTTCAACTTTTGTTTTCACATAAGCAATAGAGTCCTTGCTGGCTCCATGGATTTGAGGGATACAACGGAGTGTATAAGGGTCTTGTACCCGTTGTTGGGTTGCTACCGTTGTGTTCTTGCTTCCTTCAAGGAGATTACGGATATTGCGAGCAGTTGCCAATTGTCCACTTTGAGGACGGATGGTATGAAGGTCTTCTTCAAATGGGCTTGTAATACCATTGTGGACTTCCATTGAAAGAGCACCGGCAATGTCAGACAGTTTGAGCAATTGGATACCATCATAGGTTGCAAGAGCACCGATACCGGTTAGGACAGTCGTACCATTAATCAAGGCAAGCCCTTCTTTAGCAGCCAATTGGATCTTTTCAATACCAGCTTGGTCGAGGGCTTCTTGACCACTCAAGAGTTGACCTTTGTAGTAGGCATGTCCAAGACCTAGCATTGGTAAAACCATATGGGCAAGTGGTGCTAAGTCTCCAGAAGCTCCAAGAGAGCCTTTTTCAGGGATATAAGGAGTCACTCCTTTGTTAAGCAATTCTAACAGTTTTTCAACGGTTGACAGACGAATGCCAGAATAACCTTTCAAGAGAGAGTTGATCCGGATGAGCATGATGGCACGAACAGCATCTTCTGGAAGTGGATCACCAAAACCAGATGCGTGAGTACGGATCAAGTTTTCTTGCAGTTGGACAGTATCTTCTGGAGAAATGCTGACATTACAGAGGGAGCCAAATCCAGTGGTCACACCATAGACAACACGTTTTTCACGGACGATATCATCAACAATTTTACGAGATGCAATGACAGCTTCTTTTGCCGCTTCATCTAACTCACATTGGGCACCGTGCCGAGCAACGGCGATGACTTCTTCGAGTGTTAAGCTGTTACCATCTAAATGAATCAATTGAGTCATATAAAACCTCCGATTATGAATTGTTCTGTAGAAGTAGATGTGTTTACTTCAGTTTGAATACCAAACGTGAGCCCATTGTCTATTGCTCTTAGGAAGATTGAAAGAAGTCTTAGAGAAAAGAGCTCAGGTTTGATATTCGTGGATTCTTAGATGGGCTAGGGAGCAAAGGAATGCTTTACTCCCGCTAAAGTTCCCATCTAGTGTGTAAATAGAATTAGTGAGGATTACTTTGTTTTTTAGGTAGTTTGTCACCGTGGAAGACATAGTAAAGACCACTAGCAATTACTAGACCGATAGCCCCCCAAACAAAGTTCATCATGTTGTCCCCTGCAATCATCAAGATACTGATCACAACAGCTAGAACTGGGATAACAGGACCAAATGGTACTCGGAAGGTAACCTTTTTATCTGGGTACATTTTTCTAAGTTTGATGGCTGCCAAAGCAGTTGGAATATATTGGAAGAAACGGAAGACAACACTGAAGGTTGCTAATGATTCGAAAGATCCAGATAACAAGAGTAAGAATGCAAAGGCACCGGAAATGATAATGGCTACGACTGGAGCATTCTTAGAGTTTGTTTTTCCAAGACCGGCTGGCAAGAGTTTTTCGTCTGCTAGGGCTGCACCGAAACGAGGAACCATGATGGATTCACCAATGTTTAGACCGGCGATTGAAATGAGGGCACCGTAAGAAACGAGAGGAGCTCCGATAGGGCCAATCATTTCAACAAATGCGTCTTGTACTGGTGCATTTGTTTGCATGATATGACCACCAAGCATGGCGATTGTTCCAGCAATGATTAACATGTAGAGGACAGATACGATACTGATAGATCCCAAGATAGCACGGGGAACGTTCTTTTCAGGGTTACGCATTTCCCCTGCAACGATGGACATGGTTTCGAATCCGATAAATCCGTAGAAGATGTAGACGGCAGTACTCGAAACAGCACTAAAGAGATTTGATCCGCTTTCCAATTGGAGGAAAGGTGTGAAGTTGCCCTTGCTCACGCCACCAGAAATGAAGAAGATGGCAAAGAGCGAGAAGAGGACAATAGGGATTAATTTTGCAACAGTAGCTGTCAGAGTGAACATCTTAGATGTTTTCAGACCGGCAATGTTCATCAGACTTAAGAGAACCAACATAACGATACTAATCGGTAGGTTATAGCCTTCGAATGCTGGGAAAGTAATGATGAAGATTTTGGCAAAACCGGCCAACATGGCAGCCCAAGCAATAACGGTAACGGCCCAACCGAGAATTCCGACGTTAAAGCCGACGAAGTCTCCGAAAGCTGCTTTTGAGTATTGCATAGCTCCACCGTTTTTGTCGAAGTAGCCAGCCGTTTCAGCCAGACAGGCTGATAGTAGCATGACGAGAACAGCTACCCCGAACATGACAGCTAGAGAAGCTGGTCCTAAACCGGCATAAATTTTTTGAGGTAAGAGGAAGATACCAGATCCGATTACGGCATTGATACCGTATAGAGTGGCACCGCTAAAGCTGAATTTCGCTTTTTCTTGTTCCTCAATCGACTGTTTATGTGCTCCGTTCATAATGTCTCTCCTTTTAAACATTATTTTAGCGCAGTCCAGATAGCAATCGGTTGCTCCCCAGACTGATGGGGTGAAAACGTGATTGTCATCTCTTGAAGAGGAGATGCTTGTTCGATAAACAGGAGCTCGTGAGTTTGGAGGGAGTAGGATTGTCCCTTTTTCCATTCAAGTGTTAGTGGACAGAGAGCATAGATCCATTGATAGCGACTCTGACTCGTGACACTTTCTTTTGGGGATATAGCACTCATATGCCCCTGATAGGAAGGTTTATAGATTAGATTAAAATCTTGACAGGTCCCTTGGCTAGATACGGGATCTCCCCCGTCAAAGAAGTAGCTTTGAAATGGCTTCAAAACCACTTCTTGATGTTGATGGGTGAGTGTAATCGATGAAGTCAGAGGCATCAAGATTCGGTGGTAGCCAGTGAGATCGGAAAAGTCACTTGTTTCAACCTCTACCGTTGCGGTGGAGAGGCGAAAGTCGAAGGTCCGATCTGGATAACTTCCTTCTTTTGGGGACAGGAAGAGTTGGGTGGTTTGGCCACCAGACCAAGTAGAAATCTGATAATCTGCGGGGGTAAGATGAAGGATAGTCACCATAGGACGTCCTCTTTCTTAAAAGAGACCAGTGATATTGCCTTGGGCGTCGATATCAATCTTTTCACTGGCAGGAACTTTAGGTAGGCCAGGCATGGTCATGATCGTTCCGGTGAGAGCTACGATAAAGCCAGCTCCGGCTGCTACCTTAAGGTTACTGATTTTTACAGTGAAATCTGTCGGTGCTCCAATCTTCTTGGCATCATCGGAGAAGGAATATTGTGTTTTGGCCATACAGATTGGGTAGTTGGAGAAACCAAGTGCTTCCAATTCTTTGAGTTCGCGTTTGGCAGCTGGTGTTAAGCTAATACCCTTTCCACCATAGACTTTTGTAACGATCTTGGTCAATTTTGTTTCAATGCTGTCTTCTTCGTCATAGACATAAGAGAAGTGGTTTTCTTCTTGAGCCAGTTGAATGACTTTTTCAGCCAAGTCACGGCCGCCAGCTCCACCATGTGCCCAGACATCTGAGATGACCACATCTACATTGCGTTTCTTACAAGATTCATAGACAGCTTCTAGCTCTGCCTCTGTATCCAGTGGGAATTTGTTGATGGCAACAACCACTGGTAGGCCGTAGACTTTTTGGATGTTGGCCAAGTGTTTGTCTAGGTTTGGCAGACCATCGATAACGGCTTGGACATTTTCAGTAGCCAGGTCTGCCTTTGCAACACCACCATGCATCTTGAGAGCGCGAATGGTTGCTACGAGGACAACGGCAGCAGGTTTGAGTCCGGCCATACGGCACTTGATATCGATGAATTTTTCAGCACCTAGGTCTGCTCCGAAACCGGCTTCTGTCACGACATAGTCTGCATATTTGAGGGCTAGTTTAGTAGCTAGCACACTGTTACAGCCATGAGCAATATTGGCAAATGGGCCACCGTGGATGATGGCAGGAGTATGCTCCAAGGTTTGGACCAAGTTCGGATGGATGGCATCTTTAAGGACGGCTGCCATAGCACCACCAGCTTTTAGGTCTTTGGCTGTCACTGGTTGTCCTTGGTAGTTGTATCCGATAATGATGCGATCGAGGCGTTCTTTGAGGTCAAGGATATTTTCTGAGAGACAGAGAATAGCCATGATTTCAGACGCCACCGTGATGTCAAAGCCATCTTCACGAGGAACCCCGTTTGTCTTTCCTTGAAGGCCGTCGACAATATGGCGGAGTTGACGGTCGTTCATGTCGACCACCCGTTTCCAGGTGATGCGACGAGAATCGATGCCCAACTCATTGCCATGATGGATGTGGTTGTCAATCAAGGCTGCAAGCAAGTTGTTGGCAATCCCAATGGCATGGAAGTCTCCGGTAAAGTGAAGGTTAATATCTTCCATTGGAACCACTTGAGCGTACCCGCCACCGGCAGCTCCACCCTTGATCCCAAAGACAGGGCCGAGTGAAGGTTCGCGGAGGGCAATGACTGCTTTCTCACCAATAGCTGAGAGGGCATCCACTAGTCCAACAGAGGTGGTTGTCTTTCCTTCTCCGGCAGGAGTGGGAGAGATAGCTGTCACGAGGATCAGCTTCCCATCTTCCTTGTCCTTTAGTTGTTCCAGTTGATTGCTATCGATTTTTGCCTTGTATTTTCCGTAGAGCGAAATGTCGTCTTCAGTCAATCCAAGTTCAGCAGCGATTTCCGTGATGGGCTTCATTTGGACAGAATTGGCAATTTCAATATCCGATAAAACCATAGAATCCCTTCTTTCTTTGTAAGTATTGAAGTTATAAAGTTGATTGATAGGTTTATGATAGGCTTTCTAAAATGCTTTGGTAAATGTTATCTGCAAGGTCAGAACCTGTTTGGAGGAGTTCGAGTCCTTTACCGTGGTATTCTTGAACGAAGTCTTGGTCCTTGATTCCTGAAATGTTGATCAGGACATTGAGCCAAGCCCCCTGAAGTCCAGCTTTAAGGTTGAGAGCAGCCACACCTAAGTCACTCGCCGCATTGGTGTTGGACTTACCAACAGCTTCTTTTGTTGTTTCAAGCGCCTCAACGATGAGCTCCATCATAGAGAAAGGAGATACTGTCGCATGTTTCAAAGCTTTTTGCATGGCTTCGCGACGAGCGGCTTTCTCTTCTTCGGTTTCTTTTGGAAGATCAAAGACTGCTGATACAACGTTGAAAGCTTCTGTATCTTTGTCAATGGCTTCTAGTAATTGGTCTTGTAGGTGAGCACTTTTTTCGTGAACCCCTTTGATGTGGTCTTCAAATTCAGCGTATTTTTTCTTACCAATGGTCAGTTCACAGACCATTTTTGTAAGGGAAATCCCGTTTGCAGCAGATAGGGCAGCAGCAGAACCGCCACCTGGAGCTGGGGCATCTGAACCAAGAACCTTGGCAAACTCTGTAATACTTAAGTCAACTAGTTTCATAGAACTCCCTTTCTAACCCAACAAGTGATTTTCCAAGACTTGTTTGCTGTAGTCAAAGTCCTCTAATTGCAAGTAGTATTCAGCAGAGTCAATCAGAGCCTTAGCAGGAGCCAGACCAATGAGTTCTGTTCCAGTGATGCGAACCCCGTAGCGTTGTGCTTCGAAACGAACGGTTTCAACGACGCGATACAATGGGAATTTTTCCAAGTTGACCATGTTGATAGAGACTTGGGCGATGTTGCGATCTTCTAGCATGACACCGATTGCTTTACAGTATTTGTATCCTCCGCTAGATCCACGAATGACTTTAGAAATGTTGTTGGCAATTTCTAGATCATCTGTGTCAAGGTTGATATTGAAGGCAACGAGTGGCATACGGACACCAACAGCTGTAACCCCTGCAGTTGGGTGAATCTTGCGTTCACCGTAGTCTGGCTTCCAGTCCTCTTCCAACAATTTTTCTGGCATTCCTTCAAATTGTCCTTTACGCACTTTAGCCAAGTTTTTCCGTTCTGGGCGAGTTGCAGCATCTTCATAAAGGAAGATTGGAATACCCAATTCACGATTGATGCGTTCCGCTACTTTATTAGCGATTTCGACACATTCTTCTGTTGTGATATCTTTGACTGGAACGAATGGACAAACGTCTGTTGCCCCCATCCGAGGATGTTCGCCTTCGTGTTTGGTCATATCGATGTTTTCAGATGCGTATTTTACCAATTGGAAAGCCACTTCTTGAATGCTTTCTTCATCCCCAACGAGTGTAAAGACGCTACGGTTGTGACTGGCGTCAGACGAGTAGTCCAGCAGTGTAACACCTGGAATACTTTTTGCTGTAGCTGCTAATCCGTCGATCACAGCTTGATTGCGTCCTTCAGAGAAGTTTGGAATACACTCAACAATTTTTGCCATATGATTACCTCTTTTTATAGGAGAAGTTGGGGAGGAGGAGTCTTTGTATTTCCTCCCCTTTCTCAGTTTTTATTTTTTGATGTTAAAACAATTTTTGAACCGCATCTTTAACCAAATCTTCGTCTGCAAGATAAGGAATGGTGATGTGGTCTGTTCCTGCATGGAGACGGTTGTATTCGATTGCTGTTTCAATCGCATGGTTATTTCTTGCCCAGTTCCGACGAGCAACCCCACCCATGGTATCCCATGCAATCGCGGATTTGATGATTTCATCGATCCGGTGGCTACCGTCTAGAACGAGACCAAATCCTCCGTTGATGGCCTTACCGATACCAGTACCACCACCATTGTGGAGAGCCACGAGACTCATACCGCGAGCGGCGTTACCGGCGTAACATTGAACCGCCATATCGCAAGTAACGTTTGAACCATCTTTGATATTGGATGTTTCACGGAATGGAGCATCTGTACCAGATACGTCATGGTGGTCACGTCCAATCATGACCGGTCCGATCTTGCCTTGGCGAATAAGTTCATTAAATTTCAAAGCGATATTGACACGTCCCATACAATCTTGATAGAGGATACGAGCTTGCGTACCAACGACTAATTGGTTCTTTTCAGCATCGCGAATCCAGTTGTAGTTGTCGCGGTCTTGGTAGCGACGAGTTGGATCGATCGCTTCCATGGCTGCATGGTCAGTTGCGATCAAGTCTTCATGTTTACCGCTGAGGCAGACCCAACGGAATGGACCATAACCATAGTCAAAGAGCATAGGTCCCATGATATCTTCTACATAAGATGGCCAAATGAAGCCGTCTTTGTCATCCAATCCATTCTTAGAAATTTCCTTGATGCCAGAGTCGTAAACAGATTTCATGAAGGCATTACCGTAGTCGAAGAAGTAGGTACCTTTAGCCGTCAAAGCTTTAATCACTGCAAAGTGACGAGCCAAGGTTTCATCGACCAAGCGATGGAAGGTTTCTTTGTCTTCTGCCAACAAACGTGTCCGTTCTTCAAAGCTGATCCCAACTGGGCAATAGCCACCATCATAGACGTTGTGGCAAGAGGTTTGGTCAGACAAGAGGTGAACGTGGACTTGGTGTTCGTTGACATATTCGAGCAAGTCTACGATATTACCATGGTAGGCAATAGAAGTTGATTCACCAGCTTCCAGTGCTGCTTGAGCCAATTTCACAGCTTCTTCGGCACTGTCGGTTACTTGACTAATCCAGCCTTGAGAGTGACGGGTTTCAATCCGAGAGCGGTCCACTTCTGCAACGATGGCAACAGCTTTTGCAATTTCAGCTGCTTTCCCTTGAGCTCCACTCATACCACCGAGACCAGATGAAATGAAGAGTTTACCAGTTAAGTCGCCATCATCAGGCACACCGAGTTTAAGACGTCCAGCATTAAGAAGAGTGTTGAAGGTACCGTGAACGATCCCTTGAGGACCGATGTACATCCAGCCACCAGCCGTCATCTGACCGTAGTTGGTAACGCCCATCTCTTCAGCAATTTCCCAGTCACGCATGTTGTCATACTCACCGATCAAGAGACCGTTGGTAATGATGACACGAGGAGCTTCTGGTTTAGACTTGAAGAGGCCGAGAGGGTGCCCAGATTCAACCACCAAGGTTTGGTCCTCTGTCATGACTTCTAAGTATTTCTTGATCAAGTTGTACTGCATCCAGTTGGCACAGACAGAACCTGTTTCTCCGTAAGTGACCAATTCATAAGGATAAAGGGCAATTTCAAAGCTCAAGTTGTTGTCAATCATGACCTGCATAGCCTTAGCAGCGGTGCATTTTCCTTTGTACTCATCAATTGGTTTTCCATAGATGCGATCTTTTGGACGGAAGCGATAGCCATAGATCCGACCGCGAGTTTTTAGTTCTTCCAGAAATTCTGGGATCAACTCTTGGTGGAATTTTTTAGGGATGTAACGCAGAGCATTTTTAAGAGCAATCTCAGTCTGAGCTTGCGTTAAGCGGAAGCCTCTATCAGGTGCACGACGGATGCCTTCTTGAAAAGTTGCCTTTTCAGGAAGGACATCAAAGTCAAGTTTGACAGACATAGCAGCTGCAATTTCTTTATCGTCTATAAATGACATAGTAGGAACCTCCTTATGTGTAGACTATGAATTTATATTTTCTTTATTGTATCCAAGAAACGTCAATAAAGAGTCAAAAATAAATTTAATTTTTAATAAAGCAAAAAAAAATGAGGGAGAAACTTTTTGACTTTTTTTTGACGCTTTTTCTTTAGAATTGTAAAATGAATAACAATGGAAATAGAAAGGAATGTTTTCATATGTCTGCTGATGTAATCTTAACCCACTTTAACCAGTTGTTTTGTCCAAATGATTTAGGCCATCCTCTCTATGGAAAAGAGATGGCAGAAGCGCAAATCCTTTCCGATGCTTATATCGCTATTAAGGATGGAAAAATCCTCGCAGTTGGGACAGGTCAACCAGATCCAGAACTGGTCGATGACCATACGGAAGTAAAATCTTGTGAAGGAAAAGTTGCAACTCCTGGTTTGATCGACTGCCACACTCACTTGGTCTATGGAGGCAGTCGTGAACATGAATTTGCGAAAAAGTTAGCGGGTGTTTCTTACTTAGACATCCTCGCTCAAGGCGGTGGAATTCTGAGCACTGTTCGGGCAACACGTGAAGCATCTTTTGACAATCTCTATAACAAGTCCAAACGATTGTTGGACTATATGTTGCGTCATGGAGTGACCACCGTTGAGGCTAAGAGTGGCTATGGTTTGGATTGGGAAACTGAAAAACGCCAATTAGATGTAGTAGCAGCCTTGGACCGTGACCATGAAATTGATCTGGTTTCGACCTTTATGGCAGCCCATGCGATCCCGACGGAGTACAAGGGCCGTTCAAAAGAGTACTTAGATCTCATCATTGAGCAAATGCTTCCAAAAGTGAAGGAAGAAAAGTTAGCTGAATTCTGTGATATCTTCTGTGAAAAGGGTGTCTTTACAGCAGATGAGTCCCGCTATCTTCTGTCAAAAGCCAAGGAAATGGGCTTCAAACTGCGGATCCATGCGGATGAAATCGAGTCTATCGGTGGTGTGGATGTTGCAGCTGAATTGGAATCTACTAGCGCAGAACACCTGATGGTGATTACCGATGAAGGTATTCAAAAACTAGCCGCAGCAAAAGTTATCGGAAATCTTTTGCCAGCTACAACCTTCAGCCTCATGGAAGATACCTATGCACCAGCTCGTAAGATGTTGGATGCTGGCATGGCCATTACCCTAACAACGGACAGCAATCCAGGATCCTGTCCGACAGCCAATCTCCAGTTTGCCATGCACCTGGGTTGCTTCATGATGCGTTTGACGCCAGTTGAGATTCTCAATGCGGTAACTATTAATGCAGCTTATTCAGTCGATCGTGCCAAAACTATTGGATCTTTTGATACTGGAAAACAGGCCGATATCACGATTTACGATGCACCAAATCTAGATTATCTCTTCTATTTCTTTGCGACCAACCTAGTGACAGATGTCTATAAAAATGGTAAAAAAGTGATTTGATCTTCGCGTTTCAAATGTGACCTAAATAGAAAAAATCCCCTCATCAATTGATTCTGATGAGGGGATTTTAGTGCTGAGAAAAGTATTTCCAAAGGGAGTTGGAAAGCTTTAAATTCCAACCTTGACATCTGGGAATCTCTCAGACACCTGTGCAAAAAGAGTGTAAAGTTGTTCTTCAGCGTTCTTCTTATTTTTAATGGCTAGGCGGTGCTGTTTCTTTGGTTTGTCCTTGCGGATGTAGCACAATTGAAAGATCGAGCGAGCAATCCCTGATTGACGAACTCGAGTGACATGTAAGTATAGTTGTTGAACCTCTCGTAAATCAATCGTTTGCGTTCCTTTAAAATAAGTGATCAAATGATTCTTGTACAAGATAACTTTTAAGTCTTGATTGTAGTAGCTGGCTTCATCAGACAGGCGAGACAGATCTCCTTGGAGTTCGGGATAGTTTTGGTGGAGTTCCTGATAGGAAGCAATGGTCCGTTTCCGAACGGAGAAGCTGGCTACGACCATTATGATAGAAAGTCCAGCAAGAGCAGCTGAACCAATTAAGAGGAATAAGGAGTCTTTGTTGTACTCTGTGAGGCTTAAGTAATAGCTGGTCGTCATATTAAGTGACACGACAGAAGTCGGGTCGAGAAGGGAATGGATGTAGTCACTATAACCGACAAGGCGACCGTTACGAGACGTATTTTTGCTATCCTTTGCCAAAGGGGCTAATTGCGTTCCCTTTAGTTGATAAGGATCGGTCTGCAGTTCCCCATTTTTTGCCTTATCAATGACCTCTTTAATCGTCGCATCGTCTTTTTTGGCTTCGATCCCTGCAAACCTACCATCGTTTTGGTTATCGTACTGGACGATATAGAGGACGTGGCCGTTGTCCACAGTTCCGACAGGTTCTCGTGTAATATCATAGACCTTCATCGTTACAGGGTCCCCAGACTTTTCTGCCTTCGCAAAGCTAGTAGAAGGGTTCTGGCGGCCCATCCATAATGAAAATACTAATCCTGCGAATGCAAGAAAGACAAGGGCAAGCACTAGACCTGACACAAATCCTTTATTGCGTTTTTCCGTCATCATAATGATCTCCTTTAGTTTGACATCTAAAGTATATCATGAAAGATTTTATGTGACAAGGGGATTTATAGATAGCTGATTTCAAAGGCTTTTTAAGTGGTCTAAGCAGAAAGCTGTTTGTAAAATGATTGAAAAATGCTTTGATTTTAGAAGAGATTTGCAACTTTTTATAAAAAACTATATTTTTTTTAATTTTTTCTATATACAAAAAGCTAAATTATTGATAGAATAGAAAAGAATTGAATTAAAATTTGGTTCGCGTTCGTTCTGTCTTCATATGAATGAAACAGGATGTTTATAACCTAAATACTTGCACTGGATTCTAATTCATCAGAATCATAGCTAGAATTTGAGAGGAGACAATATGACTGTTGATTTTAACAGCAAAGCTTACTTGGATAAAGTGGATGCGTGGTGGCGTGCAGCCAACTACATTTCGGCTGCTCAAATGTACTTGAAAGACAACCCATTATTGAAACGTGAAGTGGTTGAAAACGACTTGAAGGCTCACCCAATCGGACACTGGGGAACTGTACCAGGACAAAACTTTATCTATGCTCACTTGAACCGTGCCATCAACAAATACGACTTGGATATGTTCTACATTGAAGGACCAGGTCATGGTGGACAAGTTATGGTGTCCAACTCTTACTTAGATGGTTCTTACACAGAATTGAATCCAAATATCCCACAAAATGAAGAAGGATTTAAACACCTATGTAAAATCTTCTCATTCCCAGGAGGGATTGCCTCTCACGCGGCGCCTGAAACACCAGGATCTATCCACGAAGGTGGAGAACTTGGTTATGCTCTTTCTCACGCAGCTGGAGCTGTTTTGGATAATCCAGATGTGATTGTTGCAACCGTAATCGGTGATGGTGAAGGGGAAACTGGTCCATTGATGGCTGGTTGGTTGGCCAATACCTTCTTGAACCCAGTTAACGACGGTGCTGTTCTTCCAATCTTCTACCTCAATGGTGGGAAGATCCACAACCCAACGATCTTCGAACGCAAAACAGACGAAGAATTGGGCCTCTTCTTTGAAGGTCTTGGTTGGAAACCAATTTTTGCAGACGTAACAGCTATTTCTGACGACCACGAAGCAGCTCACGCTTTGTTTGCAGAAAAATTGGACGAAGCGATTGAAGAAATCAAGAAAGTCCAAGCAGAAGCTCGTAAAGGTTCTGCAGAAGAAGCAACTCAACCAGTATATCCTGTCTTGATTGCTCGTATTCCTAAAGGTTGGACTGGACCAAAAGCTTGGGAAGGTACACCAATCGAGGGTGGATTCCGTGCTCACCAAGTGCCAATCCCAGTAGATGCTCACCATATGGAGCATGTGGATGCTCTTCTTTCTTGGTTGGAATCATATCGTCCAGCTGAATTGTTCGACGAAACTGGTAAATTACTTCCTGAGATTGCTGAAATTGCACCAAAAGGTGACCGTCGTATGGCTATGAACCCAATCACAAACGCAGGTGTCATTAAACCAATGGACACTGCTGATTGGAAGAAACATGCCTTCAAGATTGAAACACCAGGTGCCATCATGGCGCAAGATATGATTGAGTTTGGTAAGTATGCAGCAGATCTTGTGGATGCGAACCCAGATAACTTCCGTATCTTTGGACCAGATGAAACCAAATCAAACCGTCTTCAAGAAGTCTTCACTCGGACAAGCCGTCAATGGTTAGGACGTACGAAACCAGACTACGATGAAGCTTTGAGCCCTGCTGGACGTGTCATTGACTCTCAATTGTCAGAGCACCAAGCAGAAGGAATGCTGGAAGGATATGTCTTGACAGGTCGTCATGGATTCTTTGCTTCTTACGAATCATTCCTTCGTGTCGTAGACTCTATGATTACTCAACACTTCAAATGGTTGCGTAAATCTAAGACTCACACGACATGGCGTAAAAACTACCCTGCCTTGAACTTGATTGCGACTTCAACTGTTTTCCAACAAGACCACAATGGCTACACTCACCAAGATCCAGGTATCTTGACTCACTTGGCTGAAAAAACTCCTGAATACATCCGTGAATATTTGCCAGCAGATACCAATAGCTTGCTTGCAGTGATGGATAAAGCCTTCAAGGCAGAAGACAAGGTAAACTTGATCGTTACTTCAAAACACCCACGTCCTCAATTCTACTCAGCTGATGAAGCAGAAGAATTGGTTCGTGAAGGATACAAGGCGATTGATTGGGCATCAACTGTTTCAGCAGATGAAGAGCCAGATCTTGTCATTGCAGCTGCAGGTACTGAGCCAAACTTAGAAGCTCTTGCAGCCATCACAATCTTGCACAAGGCCTTCCCAGAATTGAAGATTCGCTTTGTCAATGTGGTAGATATCTTGAAATTACGTCACCCATCAGTTGATCCGCGTGGACTTTCAGATGAAGAGTTCGACAAAGTCTTCACAACTGATAAACCAGTGATCTTTGCCTTCCACGGTTACGAAGGTATGATCCGTGACATCTTCTTTAACCGTCACAACCATAACCTTCGTGTACATGGTTACCGTGAAAACGGAGATATCACAACACCATTCGATATGCGTGTGATGTCTGAATTGGATCGCTTCCACTTGGCACAAGATGCAGCCAATGCAGCTCTTGGAGCAGAAGCAGCTGAATTCGCAGCTCAAATGGACGAAACAATTGCCTTCCACAACGCTTACATCCGTGAACATGGTGATGATATTCCAGAAGTACACAACTGGAAATGGGAAAACGTAAATAAATAAGTTTATTCCAAAAGAAATCAGAAGTTATTCTGATTTCTTTTTTTGTACCTTTTTAAAGAAGGGAACTTTAGTTAAAGAATTCGCCTTGGCAAGAAAAGATTCTTCGATAATGATAGAGAAATCTGTAAAAATTAATAAAATAGTATATTTTTTTAGATTTTGCTAGATTGCATTGACTTTGCATAAGATAAGGACTAAAATATAGGTGCGGAAACCGTTTACAAAATACAAAGGAGGTCTGGTTATGGGAAGAGACAGACAACAACGTTTTTCTTTACGAAAATATGCAGTCGGCTTAGTATCAGTACTTGTCGGATGCTTTTTTTGTGGGGTGACTGTTTCAGCCCAGGAGCAGGAAGGGCAGGCAGATGTACCCGCTCTTGTAGTCAAGGAAGAAAGTCAGGAGGTGAATTCGACAGTCGGACAGGGCGATGGCTCGGACGGAGCTCATGCAACTGATGCAGTTAAGGAGGAGTCTTCTTCACAAGAGCAAGCCAAGCCTGATGGTAAGGACCAAACCAAGCAACCACAAATTACCTCTTCAGCTACTAGCGATTCTTCAAATGAGAAACCAAAAGAAGAGAAGACCTTGTCAGCTTCTGTTATGGCAAGTCCAACAGCTAATCCTGAGCTTGCTACGAAGGACACTCCCAAGGAAGGAACGAAAGAAACTCTAGAGGATTCAAGTCCAGTCGAGGTCCTAGTTCGTCTGAAAGAAAAAGTTTCTGATGGGGTTGGAGAATCATCACCAGTCTCAAAAGAAGCGCGTATCGAACAAACCAACCAAGACCACGAACAATTTTTAAAAGAGCTCGAAAGACAATCCATTCAGTTCAAAAAATTGTATGACGTTAACTTGCTCTTTAATGGACTGGCTCTAGAGACGACTTATGGAGATGCTAAAAAGATTCGGGGACTAGCGCGTGTAGATGCCCTAGATTATGCTCCACTAAGTCGGACTAGAGTGGAAGAAACACAACCTGCTCCTACATCACCGACTTCAACTACGACCAAGGTCAGTGAAGAAAATAGTCTGATCAATTTACAGCCACTCTGGGATAAGGGGATTAAGGGTCAAGGTCAGGTTGTAGCGGTCATCGATTCGGGGGTCGACCCTGCCCACGATATTTTCCGTCTAACAGATATCAGCAAGGCCAAGTACAAGAGTGAAGCGGAAATTGAAGAGGCTAAGAAGAAGGCCGGCATCACTTACGGTAAATGGTACAACAATAAAGTCGTCTACGTTCACAACTATAGTGATATGGATGACAATGTTAAAGAAGATGATCCAATCTCTCACGGTGCCCACGTAGCTGGAACCGCTGTGGGAAATGCCTCCCAACCATCTCCAAATGGTGAGATTATCCGAGGTGTCGCTCCCGAAGCCCAGCTTATGTTTTTGCGTGTTTTCTCAGACACCAAGGGCGGTCAGGTGCAAAATTTCATCTATACCAAGGCAGTGGAAGATGCCGTCAAATTAGGGGCGGATTCTATCAACATGAGTTTGGGAACCGCATCAGGCTCGATTTATGATGTGGGAGAAATCACGCGCCAGGCTTTTGAGGCAGCGAGAAAGGCGGGAGTGAGCATTACAGTTGCCTCTACCAATATGGCGACCAATGGCTTCTGGCACAGCAAACCTCTTGCAAGCACACCGGATTATGGGATGACAGGAACCCCATCCGTCAACCCAAATGTCATCTCAGTCGCGTCTATTAATAGTCTCACCAAGCATGAGTCGACAGAAGCAAGCCTGACCGTAGAAGCCTTAAAAGGTTCCGTGGACTTTCCTGATGGCAAGATTCCGATGCACTCCTTTGTAGAACGTGACGCTTTTCGGACAACCATCCCTCAAAGCTATCTCCATGTGGAAAAGGGAGGAATCGACCACTACCAAGCTGATAGTATCAATGGGCACTTAGTCCTTACGGAGCGAGGTGGGGAAGTTTCGGATGTGGATAAGGTCAAAGAGCTGAAAAGAGCAGGTGCTACAGGGGTGATATTCTACCAGACTAAGGAGCAGGGCAATAATCCTGTAGGCTTTGACTTAGAAGGACTGGGGGAACGATTCCCAGTTGGGGTTATTGGCCACGATGCTGGAAGTGTCTTAGCTCAACATGCCAAGGACTACCAGCTCCATATTGCCAACAAATTCAAACGGGCTCCGTACGACGCAGCCAATCAATTATCCGACTTCTCCTCTTGGGGGCTGTCAGCTGATGGCGACCTCAAACCGGATGTCACTCTTCCAGGAGGGATGATCTACTCATCTGTTAATAATGGAGAGTACTATATGGATAGGGGGACCAGTATGGCCTCTCCTCATGCAGCGGGTGCCACTGCGCTGGTGAAACAAGCCCTGAAGGAGCGCTTCCCTCATCTCAGTCCAGAACAGTTACAAGTTCTTGTCAAACAGATGACTATGAGTACAGCAATCCCTCATGTAGATGAGGAAACACATGCCTATTCCTCTGTTCGTCAGCAAGGAGCAGGGGTCATGGATGTCACAGCTGCAGCTCTAGGAGATCTCTATGTAACAGCCAAAGATGCTAAAAGTAGTCTGACACTAGGCAATGTCACAGATACTTTTGAGTTTGACGTGACCATCCACAATCTTTCCAATCAAGAGAAGTCTCTTCGTTATGAAACGACCCTTCAGACAGACCAAGTTCAAGATGGTAAATTCACCCTTCATCCTCGGCTATTAGAAACCATAGATGGCAAGGAAACCATCACTGTTCCAGCCAATGGTCAGCGGACCATCCATGTAACGGTTGATGCGGGCAAGTACAAGGAAGAGCTCGGCAAGCAAATGCCAAATGGTTATTTCTTAGAAGGTTATGTACTGGTTAAAGATGCCGGCACCCAAAAACATCTGGTCAGCCTCCCTTATGTTGGCTTCCATGGAGATTACCAAAATCTGCGGGGCATTGAAAAGCCAATCTACGAATACACAGGTAGCGACAAGCCGTTTTACTACTACAAGGACAAGACCGATTATCCAGATGAAAAGGTCCCAGAAACGCCAGAGCGTCATCCAGACAATCACTTTACATCTTTGATCAGTTATGTCTATGAAAATGGAGAATCCGTAGCCAAAACTCTTGGTCAGGATGGGGATCGCTTTGACGGGGACCAACTCTACTTCTCTCCAAACAATGATTCCAGCTTTGATAGCATTAAGGTCAAAGCCGTCATGCTTCGCAATGTTGAAAATGTCCACCTATCAGTTTACAAGAAGGAGGACACAGCTCGTACTAACCCGATTTACGAGGTCGGAAACGAAGTGCATCGTAAGACAGACTGGAGTTACCGGATTGGGAATCGTAGCGAAGAGTTTTATGAAATCTCTTGGGAAGGTTTGGACAAAGACGGCAAGCAATTACCAGATGGGGAATACCAATTTGTGATTACCTACCGTCCGACTGCTTCAGGGGCTAAGCAACAAGAGCTTAACTTCAAGGTTAAGATTGACAATACGGCTCCAAGCATCGAGTCTGGAAGTGCTCAGTACGATCCAGCAACACGGATTTTCCGACCAGGTAAAGTGATTGAAACTGGTAGTGGCTTAGCAGGGACTTATCTGTCCTACGTCAAAGATGGGGAAACAGTGGCCTTGGAACCCCAAGAGGACGGTAGCTATCTGCTTCCGGAAGGGGTGGACCCTTCTACTGTTCGCTATACCATCTGGGATAAGGTCTACAATACCACTGAGATGGACATTGAAGGAAAGAAAGTAGAGGCAACGACTCCAACGAATGAAGCCGGTTCAGATGAACAACCAGGAGAGACAGAGACTGAAAAACCAAAGGCTGAAAAGGGCACTTTGGAGGTGGTCTTCACAGATAGCAGTGGCGAAGTCATTTCGTATTATCCATCCGTTGTACGTTACCAGGTAGTGGATGACCAAGGTCGTGTAGTGGAAGGAGAGTTCAATGCTTCCTACAATGCTGGCACCTTCCCAGACTTACCTTTTGGCACTTATACAGTGAAAATCACCTTGTCTGATTACCATTATGATTGGGGAACAGAGATAGTGAAGAAGGTGACGGTTTCAGCCGAAAATCCACATCCAAAAGTGACCTTTGCCTTCCATTATTTAGATGAAAACAAACTCACTATTGGATTTGATCAGCCGGTTCCGACAGGAACAGTCGTAAAAGTGGTGGGGAATGATGGTATCAGTCGTCTTCTCCCACAAAGTATCTATGATTTGCAGCGCTTTGAGACCATGCTGATGAACGGCTCCTATCGTGTCCATGTAGATCTCCCAGCAGGTTATCGTGCATCGGAAAATGATTTCCTTTATGAAGTGAGCAATCAAATCAATTTCCACCTTCTTTCATTGGTCAAAGCTAGCCCAGAAGAGTACGGTGGAGCGATTGTGGCGCCATGGATTCAACCAGAAAATCCGACGCTAGAGATACCGGAAACTCCAGTGACGCCTGTCAAACCAGCATTATCTGAAAGTAAACCAGTCGCTGTTCACTATCATACCGGTGGCCAAGCAGAGGTGGCTACTTCAATGCCAACAACTAGCCTTCCAAAAACAGGACAAGAAGCCTTGGCTTCAACAGTCCTTAGCCTCTTTGGCATGACCTCACTAGCTTTAGCAGGATTTGTAGTTAGCAAAAAACGAGAAGGCTAACTGGGGATAGCAAGTAAACAAACTGTTTTTGCATAAAAATTAAATGATTCTGCAATAGATATCATTTACTCCTTACAGGGACTTTCCGCCGTGAGAAAAGTGAGAGTGGGACATAAATCGGTAATTCGTTAGAATTCGATTTCGTCGTCCCACCTCCGCACAGTTGAGTAGGGCTGTAAAAGCTGATGAAATCAGCGTAGTAGAGACCACTCAACCACTGCGTCATGCTCGACAATCCAAAAATAATTGAGAGGCTAGGACTTTTGTCCCAGCCTCACTCGGGAGTTTTGAAACCTTAGGTTCAAAACTAAGTCATGGAACTTTGAAGAAGTTCGCTGACGTCCGTTCTCACCTAAGGAAAGTTTCTCAGAAGACTTTGACTTCAAACTAAAACGTCCGTTCTATAAAGAAACGGACGTTTTTGATCTTAAGCTACTTTCTCCACCCAGACACTGCGGACAAAGAAGATGCTGATGAGGGCAAGGGCTAGGAAGATCCCTGCAACATAATAGTAGGGTTGATCGAGAGTTGTTGAACGACCAGAGAGGTTAACAATACCTCGGTAGAGGGCTCCAGCAGTTGCCGTGGCAACAGCTGAGTTCCAAAGATTAAGAGTGATTCGAGAGAGGCCTTTTACCACTAGTTGCAGAGCCACTAGCAAGGCGCCACCAATCAAAGGAATCAAGAAGAGGTAGTGCATGAAGGCAGAGGTTTCGCCAAAACTAAAGTGTTCGTAGATGCGACTTCCGACGAAGAAGAAAGCTGAAATCAGACTGTACCAGAGGATGGTCTTTTTCAACCGTTGTTTGATAGGATTAGTAACCGATGTAGACAATGTCACTCACCGCCCTTTCTGAGATAGTACCATTTGTAGTTGGTTTGTTAATAACTTGGCCATTGAAGTAAAGTGTAGAAGATCCACCACCATCCAGGTTGTAGGCTGTTTTGACGCCATACGATTTCATCACTTCCGCTAATTGGTAGAGAGACAGGCCTTCACTCTCTGAAGTCCGGCCGTCCGAGACGACAATGATGTAGTGGTTTTCATCGATGATCCCAATGGCAGTACGTGGATTAGACGCCATGGATTGTCCCACCTCTGAGTTCGTATCGACTGTAATTTCTCCATCTTCAACCAAGGAAGGTCCGAAGGCAAGGAGATTAACAACCCCGTCTTTGACCAACTGATTCGCAGAGATTTCATCTTCGTAGATAACCTTGAAGGAACCATCTTTATAAATCGCCAGGTCGCCATTGCTAGAGTCTTCACGAACCGTATCACGGTAGACCACTCCATTTCGGATGACATAGCCGGTGCTATTAGCTCCATAGTAGTCTCCATTGACGGCTAGAATGGCATTGTTCTCAGCTGCAGTGACGGAAGTTTTAGCCGTCACGTTTGTTCCATAGGTATTTTGAGCAAAAACAGTTTTTAGATAGTCAGAAGAGCTAACCGTAATATCTGCAATGTAAACTTGAGTGTTTTCAACTGTTTTTTCTGTCAGGCTCACCTGGATATTGTCATCGGAGTAACTGGTATCTGTTGTAGTAGCAGAGGCCGCTGCCTCCTCAGCCGCCTTGGTATCAGTGGTCGTAGCTTTGACTGTTTGGATAGCATCCGATAAGACAAAGGTTTTGAGCATAGAATAGCTGAAGGAGCTTGTAAGCAGGATGCCGAAACAAGCAGCATAGGTATAAGATTTTTTAAAGAATTTCATGAGTAGGTGCAGTCCTTTCCTTGAAAATGATTTTTTTCTGAATCAACCATGAGACGACGAAGAGCAAGAGTCCGACGATCACTTTGCTGAGGAGCAAATGGAGACCAAAGCTTGTATAGAAGAGTCGAATCAAGAGGGTATCGAGAATAAAGAGTCCAATCGCAAGTCCCAAGTAACCACTTCCGGTTCGAGCCACGCTGTCTTTGTTCTTAAAGACTAGACGTTTGTTGGTCGAGTAGTTAAAGATGGAGCTGGCCACACGAGCGATCCCGTTTGCAAGGAGGATGCGAAGACTAATGGGCACAGCCATCATCACGAAAAGGAAGAAGGCGTAGACTAGATAGTCAACGATAAAGCTACTCAGGGAAGAGAGGGCAAACTTGAACATGTCCTTGTAGATCATGAGACCGTCGCGAATAGGACGGAAGTGGGACCCTTCATTGTCATTGATATAAACTGTTTCAATCGGGACTTCCAAGATGGGGAAGGCCTTGCTAGCTGCAAGAAGCACATTCATTTCGTACTCATACCGTTGACCCTCGATATCTAACATAAAGGGGATCATGTTCGTCGTAAAGGCTCGAAGGCCAGTCTGCGTATCTGTCACAGCGACCCCTGTTTGTTGCTTGAACAAGAAGCGGGTCAATTTATTTCCAAAAGCAGAACGCAAAGGAAGCTTGCCTGAAAAGGCGCGTGCCCCTAGAACCAATTGGTTGGGATTTTCTTGTGATTGAGTGGCTACGCGGAAGATATCCCAAACCTTATGTTGGCCATCGGCATCGGCAGTGATGACTGTTCCGTATTGCCCTTGCTCTTGAATGTAAGTGTAGGCTGTTTTGAGAGCCCCTCCTTTTCCAAGGTTGGTTTCGTGGTGAAGGACTGTAGCTAGCCCGTCTAACTTTTCAAAAATCGCTTGGCAGTCCTCAGAACTACCATCGTCCACAACGATAATGGAGAAGTCACATTTTTCTCTCAGTTTTTTAACCAGTTTGAGAAGTTTTTGATCGGGTTGATAAGCGGGGATGACTAAATAATTCATAACCGTTCCTCGTTTCTTGTTTGTGATGAAGTTAGTATAACGGCCCTTTCTTAAAGCTAACTGATATCAGTTTTCTTTAAGGAAAGGGAGAGAGAACATACTAAATCTAGTGATAATTGAAAGTTTAAAAGGACTTTTTTGGGAAAATTAATTATTGTATAATGTTAATAAATAGTTTTTAGGAGAAAAAGAGTGAAATTAAAAAAACATTGGAAATGGCAAATGTGGCATATTCATGCTCTTGTAGCGATTACAGTCGTGCTAACCCTTTTTGTCTGCATGTTTGTTTATCGTATAATTAAAGAACAGGAAAATAAAAGGACTAATGAGGAGTCAGTCCATAAACATTTTGAAATGAGTGATGGTCGTTATTTACAGGGAGCATCTGCTTTAGCTATGAAGGTTTTTGATAATCTTAGCAAAGAGGAGTTTTAATAGTGGAAAGATTAAATCATCAAAAAGATCATCTAAAAAAGGCTCTTTTGTATTGTAAAAGATACCAAGTGCTTCAAAAGCTTGCTGTGTTTATACTCGTATTTGGTATTTTTTGTTATGTAGGGATAAAAAATATTGAAAGTCGAGCAAATGCCTATCTCCAAGCAAGGGACTTTAAAGGTAAGCTAAAAGTGACTGGAATCAATCCCTTTTCAGCTAATTGGAATTTCTATAGAGTGAAAGTTAACTATATTTACTCAGAAACAGTTAATGGAAGACAATATCAAATCCCAATTGTAAGGGAACATCAACCTAGCGAACTACTTTTTCCTTTTGTACCTGGTGATGAATGGTATCTGGGAAGAAAAGATACTGTATCGATATTTGCTGATTTTTCTATTTTTACGGAGGAGAATATAGAAAAGAATTATGGACCGATTGTGTATCAAGCATTAGAAAGTCAAAAAGATTTCAAACCTATTGAGAAAAAATACCAAATAGCTTTCGAGAAGGATCCTACATTTAAGCAGGCGAAAGTAAAGTTAAAACTTATTTTTGATTCGCGATTATATCCTACAAAGGTTTTTGTATGGTTAGGAACAGAAATGAAAAATAATATCCAAAAAGGGCAAACCGCTTTTGGAGGAGCAGGAGCCCTTAAGGTAGAGGAGGCAATAAAAGAGAACCTTCTATACGTGGATATTTCATTTCCAGAAAAAGAGAATCCTTCTTTGGATATTGAGAAAATGAAAGAAGAGCTAATTATGCTCAATGAAAAGACCCCCTTACCAGATGGTTTATACCGAATAAATGGTAATTTTAATGGTCTTATATTGAAAAATGGAGAAATAATAGAGGAGCGTTATTAATTGTGCAAGAAAAAAATCAAAATAAGTTTGCCATCTGGAAAAGCTGGGAATGGTTTTTACTTATTATTTATTTAATTTTGCTTTACTGGGTTCCGTTTATGACCTTAGATGATCGATATGGATCTTTTCCGAATGGAATTCTCATAAACGATGTCTCGAAAATGAATGAATTAATAAACCATCAGTTAATGCTTCGCGTCTTTTCTGATCTTATTTTAGGAACCTTGTTTTTTGTGATACTAAGCAGAAGATATTTTCTAACAATAGAAAGAACCTTTGCGTCCAATCTATTTCCTTTTGTCTTATCAATCGTTAATCTGGTAATTGTATTTTACTTAAAAGAAACACTATTAATACTAAACTATGGTGTGGATGCAGGAGTATCATTTTATTTGATGGAAGCCATGACGGCCTTGTTCATCGTATATTATTATCGAAATCTTCGACGTTGTATCTTAAAACAGAAAACCAATATTTGATCTTCTTGTTATTTTTTAAATCATATAGATAATACTTGCCTTCTATCTCGAAGTCTGGTATAATAGTTTCTTGTGAGCAAACCTCACTTACCCCTTGCAAAGACTTGGGGTCATTAGACCAAAAGGAGGAACATATCAATGGCTAAATACGAAATTCTTTATATTATTCGTCCAAACATTGAAGAAGAAGCTAAAAACGCTTTGGTAGCACGCTTTGACTCTATCTTGACTGACAACGGTGCAACTGTTGTTGAATCAAAAGATTGGGAAAAACGTCGTCTTGCATACGAAATCCAAGATTTCCGTGAAGGACTTTACCACATCGTAAACGTTGAAGCGAACGACGATGCAGCTCTTAACGAGTTCGACCGTCTTTCAAAAATCAACGGTGACATTCTTCGTCACATGATCGTAAAAGTTGACGCGTAAGCCCTAACGAATAAAGAAGGTGACTAATGATTAACAATGTTGTACTTGTAGGTCGTATGACTCGAGATGCTGAACTTCGTTATACCCCTCAAAATCAGGCTGTTGCGACATTCTCACTCGCGGTTAACCGTAATTTTAAAAACCAAAATGGTGAACGAGATGCGGACTTTATCAACTGTGTGATTTGGCGTCAACAAGCTGAAAATTTAGCAAATTGGGCTAAAAAGGGTGCCTTAGTTGGGATTACAGGTCGTATCCAGACTCGTAATTATGAGAATCAGCAAGGTCAACGTGTTTATGTCACTGAAGTCGTAGCGGACAGCTTCCAATTGTTGGAAAGCCGCGCGAATCGTGAAGGACAAGCAGGTGGTGGTTATGCTTCAGCTGGAGGATTTGCAGGAAATGCAGCTCCAAGCTTTGGAGGATCTGAACCATCAAACGCAACACCAAACTTTGGACGTGATGACAATCCATTCGGAGCTAATCCAATGGACATCTCGGATGACGATCTACCATTCTAAGAATGGGTTTAACGAATTAAAACTATAAAGGAGAAATAAACATGGCTCAACAACGTCGTGGCGGATTCAAACGCCGTAAAAAAGTTGATTACATCGCAGCAAACAAAATTGAATATGTTGATTACAAAGATACTGAGCTTCTTAGCCGTTTCGTTTCAGAACGTGGGAAAATCCTTCCTCGTCGTGTAACTGGAACTTCAGCGAAGAACCAACGTAAAGTAACAACAGCTATCAAACGCGCTCGCGTAATGGCTTTGATGCCTTTCGTAAACGAAGATTAAAGAAAAGACCCTTACGGGTCTTTTTTTCACGAGCCAGGAAATTGGGTAGCGAGTTGAGGTCCAGTGGCCCTCTTTGACCTTTCCCTAGCTCTAATCATGCTATAATGAGGGGAGAAAGGTATCAAGGAGCGCAACATGAAGGAAGGTGTAATCATCAGGAGGATGATAAAGGCAGATATTGAGCACATCTCTCAAGCCTTTATCCACCAAGGGTGGCCAGGTAGAGAGGATATCTTGACTAGCTATTTTCAAGAGCAGGAGAATAGAGAGAGGGACGTATTAGTAGCTGAGTCAGATGGATTTGTGGCAGGCTATATCACTATATTGCCTGCTGCCAAGCACGGCCCTTTCGTGGGAGTCTATCCTGAACTATCTGATTTTAATGTTTTTTAACCATTTAGAAATCGAGGGATTGGGAATCAACTCTTAGAGGAGGCAGAAAAAAGAGTCCGGCTACTATCAGAGATTGTTACTTTAGGGGTTGGTTTACACTCGGGTTATGGCCCAGCTCAAAGACTGTATGTCAAACGGGGCTATATCCCAGATGGATCTGGAGTTTGGTTTAGGGATCAGCCCTTGGCCCCTTACAGTTCTTGTGAAAATAATGATGACTTAGTCCTCTATTTTTCAAAAAGGTTGAACAGGGAAATACAGTAAAACAAAAACGGATGAAAACTTCATCCGTTTCTTTTTAGCGTCGTTGGGGTGCTGTATTGGCGCTCTTGATATTGTATTTTTTCTTCAAATAGTAGCGGAGGAGAAGAGCACCACCACCGAGTAAGAGCATGAACCAGTTTGGTACACGCGGATTGAGGAATTGTGGGAGCAAAGCAGTGACCATGAGAATCACAACCCAAAGGATCATGGCTAACATTAGGATAGGAAGTGACTTGGTTAAAGCAGGCCGTTTCATTCCACGTTTAGAAACTTCGTAGTATTGGTAGAAGTAGTAATACATCAAATAGAGCACAACCCCACCAGCCAAGCTACCAAGAGTCAAAGTGAGGAGTCCATAAGTAGTTCCCTGAGGTGCAAAAAGGTTCATGAAGGCTGAAATGGCAGCAAAGAGACCAAAGACGAGAAGGAAAGAATCTGTAATCATGAGATGAGGAGCATCATTCTCTTTTGGATGCTCTTTTTCGTAGCGTTCCTGATCACTAAAAGCATTGGCCCAAACAGTTGGCGCTCCAAAGAGAGTTCGCGCCGTTACTCCTTTTGGTTGGTTTTCAAAGATAGCTGGAAGAATTTCTTCAATCAGGCTACTAGCCTCTTCTTCTGTTTTGCCGTTTTCAATCAATTGGTGTTTAGCGATGCGAACGAATTCTTGATTTTTTTTACTTAATTGGGTCAAATCAAATTGAGACATAAATACTCCTTAGTGTTATTAGTAGGTGTTAGAACCATTTTTTATGGATGAGGTAGACAACGAGCGATCCGGTCATGGCAAAGGCAATAAAGATAATGAGCCAGAAAGCATTAGGTTCTCCGTTGAGGGGGAGATCATTGTTTTTAAAGTTCATGCCATAGGCTGAGAAGATCATGGTTGGGATGGACATGACGATGGTCACCATGGCCAAAGTTTTCATGATATTGTTCTGGTTGTTGGAGATGATCGATGCGAAGGTATCGGTCATAGAGTGGAGGATGTTTCCATAAATATCCGCCATCTCAATGGCCTGTTGGGTCTCGATCAAGGTATCTTCCAAGAGATCCTCGTCTTCCAGGTATTTCTTGATGTTACTAGTGGCACTGGTCAATTTCTTGATCACGCGCTCATTGGTTTTCAGAGAGGCCTTGAAGTAGACGATGGTCTTTTCTAATTCCATCAGTTCAATCAGTTCTTCGTTTCGAGTCGACTTGTGCAGTTGACTTTCAATCTGTTCACTCTTGCGATCTAAAGTACGAAGCGCGGTCAAGTAGAGCTCTGCATTTCGATAAAGGATCTGAAAGATGAAGCGCGACCGCATGAAAGTATAGAAATTCCGCAAGCGACGATTGATAAAGGTGTCTAGGAGAGGCAATTCTTCCAAGCAAGTGGTGATGATGGCCTCTTCTGTTAGGATGATTCCCAAAGGGATGGTGACATAGTAGGTCTGATTGTTCCGCTCTTCCTTGATGGGAACGTCTACGATGATCAAGGTATACTCATCTTCGATGGTCATACGAGACATTTCTTCCGCATCGAGCGGTGCCCGTAAGTCGGCAATATCGATGTTAAAAGCAGAGGCGATTTCCATCGACTCACTTTGGGAAGGGTTGACAAGGTTGATCCAGCTACCGGGTTCCAGTGTCTCTATTTCTTTAAATTCAGTCGTTGTTGATAAAAAGACCTGTTTCATGGTGCCTCCCCTTGTTTTTTTACACCTTAACATTATAACAGAAAAAGCACGCTTTTGGATAAAAGAATGCTGAAAAATTTGATATAATGAAGGATAAATAAAATGATGAAAAGTGGAAGAAATGCTCGATAAAATTGTCATTCATGGAGCGCGTGCTCATAATTTAAAAAATATTGATGTTGAAATCCCTCGAGATAAGCTGGTCGTGGTCACTGGTCTATCAGGTTCTGGGAAATCGAGCTTAGCCTTTGACACTCTCTATGCGGAAGGACAAAGACGTTATGTAGAGAGCCTGTCAGCCTATGCTCGTCAGTTTTTAGGAAATATGGAAAAACCCGATGTGGACTCGATTGATGGCCTAAGTCCAGCCATTTCCATTGACCAAAAAACAACCAGCAAAAATCCGCGGTCAACGGTTGGAACGACAACTGAAATCAACGATTACTTACGTCTTCTCTATGCTCGTGTGGGGACTCCCTACTGTATCAATGGGCATGGAGCGATTACTGCTTCTTCAGTTGAGCAAATTGTTGACCAAGTTTTGGAATTACCAGAGCGCCAACGCCTGCAAATCTTAGCGCCTATTGTTCGTAAGAAAAAAGGCCAGCATAAGAATATCATCGAAAAGGTGCAAAAAGACGGCTATGTCCGGGTGCGTGTGGATGGCGAGATCTTTGATGTGACAGAGGTTCCAGAATTATCCAAAAGCCAACAGCACACAATTGAGGTTGTCGTAGACCGGATTGTCATCAAAGATGGCATTCGGTCCCGTCTCTTTGATTCAGTCGAAGCAGCCCTTCGGATCGCAGATGGCTACGTGGTCATCGATACCATGGACGAAAATGAACTGCTCTTTTCAGAGCATTATGCTTGCCCGGTTTGTGGCTTTACCGTCCCTGAGTTGGAACCTCGTCTCTTTTCATTTAATGCCCCCTTTGGCTCTTGTCCAGATTGTGATGGACTAGGGATCAAGCTAGAGGTGGACTTGGATTTGGTTGTTCCAGATGCTAGTAAGACTCTCCGTGAAGGAGCACTTGCACCCTGGAATCCGATTTCTTCTAACTACTATCCTCAGATGTTGGAGCAGGCCATGATCCAGTTTGGGATTGATATGGGCAAGCCATTTGAAGACTTGTCTCCAAAAGAGCGACACTTGGTTTTCTATGGTTCTGAGGGCAAGGAATTCCATTTCCATTATGAGAATGAATTTGGTGGGGTTCGCGATATTGACATTCCTTTTGAAGGGGTCGTTACCAATATTAATCGCCGTTACCACGAAACGTCTAGCGACTTTACTCGCAATCAGATGTTGTCCTACATGAATGAATTGACTTGTGTCACCTGCCATGGTTATCGCTTGAATGACCAGGCCTTGTCTGTCCGAGTAGGAGGAGAGAAGGGGCTACATATTGGGCAAATCTCTGACTTGTCCATTGAGGACCATCTTAAGGTGGTAGCTGATCTCAAATTAACCAAGAATGAGGAGACCATTGCTCGACCGATTCTCAAAGAAGTCAAGGATCGTTTGACCTTCTTGAATAATGTTGGCTTGAGCTATCTGACCCTGTCTCGCTCGGCCGGGACTTTATCTGGGGGAGAGAGTCAACGGATTCGCTTGGCTACTCAGATTGGATCAAACCTCTCAGGTGTCCTCTATATTCTGGATGAGCCTTCGATCGGTCTTCATCAGCGGGACAATGACCGCTTGATTGCCAGTCTCAAGAAGATGCGTGATTTGGGCAATACCTTGATCGTGGTCGAACACGATGAGGATACCATGAGAGAGGCTGATTATCTGATCGACGTCGGTCCAGGAGCCGGTATCTTTGGAGGCGAGATTGTTGCGGCTGGAACACCTAAGCAGGTAGCACGCAATAGCAAATCCATCACTGGTCAGTACCTCTCTGGAAAACGTGCTATTCCTGTACCAACGGAACGGCGGGTAGGCAACGGTCGCTTTATCGAATTGACAGGGGCTGCTGAAAATAACTTAAAAGATGTGACAGCACGCTTCCCGCTGGGCAAGTTCATTGCTGTAACAGGCGTTTCTGGCTCAGGGAAGTCCACCTTGGTCAACAGTATTTTGAAAAAAACGCTGGCGCAAAAATTGAATCGTAATTCAGAGAAACCAGGGAAATACAAGACTATTTCAGGAGTTGAGCACATTGATCGACTGATTGATATTGATCAAAGTCCGATTGGCCGCACTCCACGCTCCAATCCGGCTACCTATACAGGTGTATTTGACGACATTCGCGATCTTTTTGCCCAAACCAATGAAGCCAAGATTAGAGGCTACAAAAAAGGCCGCTTTAGTTTCAACGTTAAAGGAGGTCGGTGTGAGGCTTGTTCGGGAGATGGGATCATCAAGATTGAGATGCATTTCCTACCGGATGTCTATGTACCGTGTGAAGTCTGCCATGGGCGACGCTACAACAGTGAAACCCTAGAAGTTCACTATAAAGAAAAGAACATCTCCCAGATTTTGGACATGACCGTCAATGACGCGGTGGATTTCTTTAAACATATTCCAAAGATTAATCGCAAATTACAGACCATCAAGGACGTCGGCTTGGGCTATGTGACCCTGGGACAGCCGGCAACGACACTTTCTGGTGGAGAAGCCCAGCGGATGAAGCTAGCTTCAGAGCTTCATAAGCGCTCAACTGGCAAGTCCTTCTATATCTTGGATGAGCCGACAACAGGTCTTCATACAGAGGATATCTCCCGTCTGCTCAAGGTTTTGGAACGCTTTGTGGATGATGGCAATACTGTTTTGGTTATTGAGCACAACTTGGATGTCATTAAGACAGCGGACCATATCATCGACTTAGGACCAGAAGGTGGAGTCGGTGGTGGTACCATTATTGCGACAGGAACACCAGAAGAAGTAGCCAGCAACCCAGCTAGCTTTACAGGACAGTATTTGAAAGGGAAATTACAATGAACCAACGAATTACAAATCTACGAACTAAAATGAAGGGACAGGATCTAAAAGCTGTCCTCATTAACAACTTGAAAAATGTCTACTATTTGACAGGTTTCTGGGGATCAAATGGGACTGTCTTGGTGACAGAAGAGCGCGTGGTCCTCTTTACAGATTCTCGCTACACCATTCATGCCCATGCGACTTGCTTCCCCTTTGTTGAGATTGTGGAAACCCGCAATGAATTGGAAGAAGCAGCAAAAATTGTCAAAGACGCAGCGATCCAAGAACTTGGCTTTGAGGATGAGATCACAGTTGCCTACCATACCCGTCTAGCGACCGCTTTCTCAGGAGTCGCTCTAAGAGCCTTGTCTGATTTTGTAATGGAGTTTCGTTTGATTAAAGATGAGACAGAAGTAGCAACCATCCGCAAGGCCTGCAGTATTTCAGATCAAGCCTTCCTAGATGTGCTAGAGTTTATCAAGGTTGGCCAAACAACAGAATTAGAAGCGGCGACCTTCCTCGATTTCAGAATGCGGGAATTGGGAGCGTCAGGTGTATCCTTTGATATCATCTCCGCTGCGGGAGAGCGCTCTGCTATGCCCCATGCGACTCCAAGTGATCGCATCATCTCTGCTGGGGATGCCTTGACCTTGGACTTTGGCTGTCTTTACAACCATTACGTCAGTGATATGACCCGGACCATTTATGCAGGTCATGTCAGCGATAAGGAAAGAGAAATCTACGAAACGGTCTTGAAAGCCAACCAAGCTCTCATTGCTGAAGCTAAGGATGGACTCGGTTTCCGTGAGTTTGATAAAATTCCTCGAGATATTATTGAAGCTGCAGGATACGGCCAGTACTTTACTCATGGAATTGGCCACGGAATTGGCTTGGACATCCATGAAGAGCCTTATTTCAGTCAAACTTCCAAAGAAGTTATCAAGGCCGGCATGGTCTTGACAGATGAGCCAGGGATCTACATTGAAGGCCTATCTGGTGTCCGGATTGAAGATGATCTCTTGATTACGGAAACTGGCTGTGAAGTCTTGACCTTGGCACCGAAAGAATTGATTGTGATCTAAGGAAATTTGCAGAGACAGATTTGAGAAATCTGAGCATTTGTGATAAAATAAAGAGTAATATATTTTTAAAAAGAGGTATGAAAACATGATTGAAGCAAGTAAGTTGAAAGCTGGTATGACCTTTGAAACAGCTGATGGAAAATTGATCCGCGTTTTGGAAGCTAGCCACCACAAACCAGGTAAAGGAAACACCATCATGCGTATGAAATTGCGTGATGTTCGTACTGGTTCAACTTTTGATACAAGCTACCGTCCAGAAGAAAAATTTGAGCAAGCTATTATTGAAACTGTACCAGCTCAATACTTGTATAAAATGGATGATACAGCTTACTTCATGAATACTGAAACATATGACCAATATGAAATTCCTGTTGTCAATGTTGAGAACGAATTGCTTTACATCCTTGAAAACTCAGAAGTGAAAATCCAATTCTACGGAAGCGAAGTGATTGGGGTGACTGTTCCTACAACTGTTGAATTGACAGTTGCTGAAACTCAACCATCTATTAAAGGTGCTACAGTGACAGGTTCTGGTAAACCAGCTACAATGGAAACAGGTCTTGTGGTAAACGTTCCAGACTTCATCGAAGCAGGACAAAAATTGATTATCAATACAGCTGAAGGAACTTACGTTTCTCGTGCCTAATCAGCTCTAAAATAGGTCTGATAGAAAGGAACTTCTATGGCAACTGAACAATACGGCGAAATCGTCATTGCACCTCGTGTGCTAGAAAAAATTATTGCGATTGCGACTGCAAAAGTAGATGGTGTTCATTCTCTTGAAAACAAGAGTGTATCGGATAGCCTTTCAAAACGTGCTCTTGGACGTGGGGTTTACCTTCGTACACAAGAAGATGGTCAAATCTCTGTTGATATTTACCTCTATCTAGAGTATGGTGTAGCAGTCCCTAAAGTAGCGGTTGCGATCCAAAAAGCAGTAAAAACAGCTGTCTACAATATGGCAGATGTGACCTTGGATGATGTCAATATCCATGTGGTTGGAATCGTGACTGAAAAAGCAGCGAAACCTGATTTGAAAGATTTGTTTAATGAGGATTTCCTCAATGACTGATATTTTATTTGAATCACGTCGTGATCTACGGGAGCGTGCCTTTCAAGCTCTAATGAGTTTAGAGTATGAAGGGGATGTTGTAGAAGCGTGTCGATTTGCTTTTACTCATGACAAAGAGGAAACAGACCAGGAAGTGGAAATTCCAGCTTTTCTACTCAATTTGGTATCTGGTGTTCGTCAATCAAAGGATGAATTGGATCAACAGATTGCCAAACACTTGAAAACTGGATGGACCGTCGAACGCTTGACTCTAGTGGAGAAAAACATTCTTCGTTTGGGTGTGTTCGAAATCACTTCCTTTGATACCCCTCAGCTGGTTGCAGTGAATGAAGCAATTGAATTAGCTAAAACATTTTCAGATGAAAAATCTGCTCGGTTTGTGAATGGTGTCTTAAGCCAATTCGTAACGGAAGCAGAATAAGATAGAAAAGAAACCACCTTCACGGGTGGTTTCTTTTTGAGTATAGAGCTTCGCTTGATCATGATAAGGAAAAAGACTGGTACAAAAGTCCGGCCTCTCAATTGACTTTGGATTGTCGAACAAGACGCAGTGGTTGAGTGGGCTCTACTGCGCTGATTTTATCAGCTTTTACAGCCCTACTCAACTGTGCGGAGGTGGGACGACGAAATCGAATTCTAACGAATTACCGATTTCTGTCCCACTCTCTTTTAAACACTTTTGCCAGGTAAAACACTCACTGGGAGAAAATAGCCTGTTGTTTTTACGTCTTTTCCTTCGATTTTTTGAAGAAGAAGGTCGACCGTCAGGCGAGCAATTTCCTGTAAGGGTTGCTTGATGGTGGTGAGACGGGGGAAATAATTTTCGATAAAGTAGGTCCCGTCATAGCCAATGATCTTCAGGTCTTCTGGAATGGCAATGCCGAGTTCGTCAGCGATTTTCATCACCAAAATAGCCGTTAGATCGTCAGACGCAAAGATGGCATCCGGTTTTTGCTGGGTCAAGATGGACTTGATTTCCATTTCTTTGCGAATGGGTGAATAATCACTGGAAACATTGATAATTTGTGCTTCTGGTAGGACGGAAGCAAAGCCAGCATGCCGGAGGCCAGTAGGGGAATTGGAGTTATCATTCCCTGTGAGCATGATAATCTTTTTTGCCCCTGTCTTGGCAAGGGTTTCCGCAGCGAGAACGCCCCCAGCGTAGTTATCCGACGAGACGACCGGAATCTCAGGGGAGAGGTTCCGGTCAAAGGCGATAATAGGAGCTGTGACCCGGTTATAGTCTTCAATTCCTAGATTATGACTACCAGAAATAATCCCATCTACTTGATTGGCTTCTAGCATTTCGATGTATTCACGTTCTTTTTCCGAATCATGCTCGCTATTACAAATAATAGTTTTGTACCCATGTTTAAACAGTTCTTCTTCCAGTTTATCGATTAATTCTGCATAGAAGACATGGCTGATTTTGGGGAAGATTAAGCCGATTAACTTGGCTGATTTTCCTTGTAGGCTCCGAGCAATCGTATTGGGCTTGTAGCCCAATTCTCTCATGGCCTCTTTAACTTTTGAGACAGTTTTTTCAGATAAATAGCCCTTTTTGTTAATGACTCGTGAAACTGTCGTGGGGCTGACGCCAGCTAATTTGGCGACATCAGTGAGCTTTGCGACCATAGTCTAGTTCGTAGTATGTTCCAGTAGGTGTTCCGGATTTGATCAAGATACCAGTTTGATCAGCATGCGGGAAGACGCGACCAGAGAATACCTTTTCTCCTTTGTTGATAAAGATTTCAAAAATCGAGTTATCGATGAAAATTGTAGCAGTTGTCGCTTGGTTTTCTATCGGGCAAGTACGAGTAGTCCCAAATTTTTGGGCATATTGTTCGCCAGCTTGGCTACGGTCGACAATGACTTGACCATTTGCAATATCAAAAGTAATAGAAAGTCCTTTGCCTTCTTTATCGGCTAGGAGAACAATCTCACTTTTGCTATTGGCTTCAAAGGCTAATTCTAACTCGTAGCAATTATTGGTTTTTTCCTTGTTTGTAAACTCGTAAGAAGTGGAGCGGAGCTCTTTTACTGCTTCGACCGGATATTGATAAAGTTTACCGTTCTGAATAGTTAACTCTTTGACTAAAGAGAAGGCTCCTTGGTGGTCATAGCGATCGGATGGGTATGCGACATCTGGTAGACCTAACCAGCTAACCGTTAAGGCTCTTCCATCAGGAGTGTTGAAGCCTTGAGTTGCATAGGCTTCGAAGCCGTAGTCCAAGTTGTGTAATTCAGATACGTCAACGAGACGAGCTTGTTCAGGATCAAAGGAAGCCCCAATCTTATACATATTTGGGTAGATATTATCGTAGTCGAGGACTGCTTTGTCCAAACCTTGAGGGCAATACAGAAGGACAGGTTGCTCTCCGACGAAGACCAAGTTTGGACACTCCATCATATAAGCTGTACAATCATTGTTGAAATCAAGATTGCCTACTTCAACCCAGTTGGTATAATCGTTATTCACCGCTTTGTAAAGGCGAACGAATCCTTTTTTCTCAAGGTCTTGACCACCGACTATGGCATAGTATTGATCTTTGAATTTAAAAATTTGTGGGTCGCGGAAATGATCGGTAGCATCCTCTGGTTGATTAATGAGAATTTGGTCGATTTTTTCGAGGTTTCCATCCTGGTCTAAGAGGGCCCCGATTTGGTAGGGATGACGGATCCAGTTCTCGTCTCGTACATTTCCTGTATAGAATAAAAATAGTTTGTCATCGAATTGCATAGCTGAACCAGAATAGGCTCCATGGCTATCCAAAGGTGTGTCTGGTAAAACCTTAAGACCAGTTTCTTTAAAATGAACTAAATCATCACTTTCCAGTTGTACCCAAGACTTCAATCCGTGAGCGGCTCCAAAGGGAAAATTCTGGTAAAAGAGAATCCATTTACCATTAAAATAGGAGAAACCATTCGGGTCATTTAAAAGGCCGGTTTTGGGTTCGACATGGTAATGAGTATGCCAAGGAGAATTAGCCATGTTTTCTTTTATTTGTTTCTTTTCTTCTTCGGTCCAGTCTTCATACCGTTTGTACCGAAGTTCTGTTGTCCATTCCATTTGACTCCTCCAAAATTTTTCTTACTTCCATAGTACCGATTTCTATAAAAAAAAGCAAGACTTTGGCCAAAGAATTGAGAAAAAATGTCAAACGTTTATCATAAAATATCGAGGTGGAGGCTAGATTTGATTTATGAAAACAAATGAAAGAATGAAAGTTTTTGAAAATTTAAAAACCTGATAAAGTCCATATTCTACATTAGACAGGCGTTTGGCTGAATGAAAATCAAAAGTACTATTTTCAAACCATCAAAAATTGCAAATAAATACCAAAAACTTTCTGCAAAACGGTTGACATATTCTTAATACGTGGTACAATTAAATGCGTAGAGACGGGTGAACCGTTTTCAAAACAATAAAAAATAAGGAGATTTTTGCAAATGTCAAATACAGAAATTGCAAAAAAAGTCATCGATGCAATCGGTGGAGTTGAGAACGTTAGCAGTGTTGCTCACTGTGCGACTCGTCTTCGCGTGATGGTCAAAGATGAAGCAAAAATCAACAAAGATGTTGTTGAGAACATTGAAAAAGTACAGGGAGCTTTCTTTAACTCAGGTCAATACCAAATCATCTTTGGTACTGGTACTGTAAACAAGATCTACGATGAAGTAGTAGCTCTAGGCTTGCCAACTTCATCAAAAGATGAAATGAAAGCTGAAGCCGCTAAACAAGGAAATTGGTTCCAACGAGCTATTCGTACCTTCGGGGATGTTTTTGTCCCAATTTTACCAGCAATCGTTGCAACTGGTTTGTTTATGGGAATTCGTGGTGCTATTGCTCAAGACCAAGTGTTGGCTTTGTTTGGTACTACAGCAGACGCATTTAAATCTACAGATTTCTATACCTATTCAACAATTTTAACCGATACTGCGTTTGCCTTCTTCCCAGCCTTGATTTCATGGTCTGCATTCCGAGTATTTGGTGGAAATCCTGTTCTTGGGATTGTAATTGGTTTGATGATGGTTAGTCCGACACTTCCAAATGCGTGGGTTGTAGCGGAAGATCCTTCTAAAGCAGCAACGTTCTTTGGTATCTTCCATCATGTAGTTGGATTCCAGAACTCAGTTCTTCCCGCTTTCTTCGTTGGTCTAATTGGTGCGAAACTTGAAAAATGGCTCCATAAGAAAATTCCAGATGTCTTAGATTTGTTATTGGTTCCATTATTTACATTAACAATCATGTCATTCCTCGCCTTGTTTATTATTGGACCATTCTTCCACAGCATCGAGGAACATGTACTGAATGCAACTAAGTTTATTTTAAATTTACCATTCGGTCTTGCAGGTCTTCTTATCGGTGGGGTTCATCAGTTGATTGTTGTTACTGGTGTCCATCATATTTTTAATCTTCTTGAATCGCAATTAATTACTTCGGATAAAAAAGATCCATTTAATGCAATTATTACAGCTGCTATGACTGCACAAGCTGGTGCGACTTTAGCTGTGGCAGTGAAATCAAAATCTCAAAAAGTGAAAGCTTTAGCATTTCCTGCAACTATTTCTGCCTTATTAGGTATTACTGAGCCAGCAATCTTTGGTGTGAACTTGCGTTATGTGAAACCATTCGTTATTGCTTTGGGAGCAGGTGCTGTAGGTGGTTGGATTGCATCTATGTTAAACCTTGCTGGTACAGGATTTGGTATTACAATTATTCCAGGAACACTTCTCTATCTAAATGGTCAATTATTGAAATATGTATTTATGGTTGTATTTACAACTGCACTAAGTTTCGGTTTGACATATATGTTTGGTTATGAAGATGAAGCTTCATCAGTTCGTGCAGAGGACGAAGAAGCTGGTGCAATTATTGAAGAAGAAACAACTGGAACTGTTCCAGCATCTCTTCAAGATGAAACCATCATCTCTCCAATCGTTGGGCAAGCTGTTGCTTTAGAAAATGTGAATGACCCTGTATTCTCAAGCGGTGCTATGGGTCAAGGGATTGCAGTGAAGCCATCTGAAGGTGTCGTTTATGCTCCTGCAGATGCTGAAGTAACGATTGCTTTTGCAACTGGACATGCCTTCGGTTTGAAGACAGCGAATGGTGCTGAAATCTTGATCCACGTTGGGATCGACACTGTTTCAATGAATGGTGACGGTTTTGAGAAAAAAGTTGCTCAAGGTGACAAGGTCAAAGCTGGAGATGTTCTTGGAACATTTGATTCTGCTAAAATTGCAGCAGCTGGTCTTGATGATACAACAATGGTCATCGTCACAAACACAGCTGACTATGCTTCAGTAACTCCAGTAGCTACTGGTGCAGTTGCTAAAGGCGATGCGATTATTGAAGTAAAAGCATAATCTAAAATATGATTGCTCAAGGACTGGTTAGGGTATCCTCCAGTCCTTGAATTTTGTTTGGAGATGAGGTTTGGAATGAAAAAGTTGCTCACCTAATGTTGAAACATAAATAAGAGTAGTTTTTTCTTTAAGGAATAGAAGTGAACCGTTTTCCTTTATGATATAATAGAAAAAAAGAGAATTGAAGAAGAGGATTGATATGACTAAATTATATGGAAGTCTTGAAGCTGGTGGAACAAAGTTTGTTTGTGCTGTAGGTGACGAAAATAATAACGTCATTGAAAAGACACAGTTTCCAACAACAACTCCTATTGAAACCCTTGATAAATGTATTGAATTTTTCTCTAAATTTGAAACTCTTGCTGGTTTAGCGATTGGCTCATTTGGACCGATTGACATTGATAAAAATTCAAAAACATATGGTTTTATTACAACAACTCCCAAACCCCATTGGGCGAATGTTGATGTAGTAGGTGCTTTCCGTCGTGCATTAAATGTACCGATTTACTTTACAACGGACGTAAATAGCTCAGCATATGGTGAAGTTGTCGCTCGTAATAATGCGGGTGCACGGATTGAAAACTTAGTCTACTACACAATCGGTACAGGAATTGGTGCAGGTGTCATCCAGCGTGGTGAATTCATTGGTGGAGTAGGACATCCTGAGATGGGCCATTACTATGTTGACAAACACCCAATGGATGTTGAAAAAGAATTTAACGGTGTGTGTCCATTCCACAGAGACTGTTTAGAAGGTCTTGCGGCTGGTCCAAGCCTGGAAGCTCGTACTGGTATTCGTGGGGAAAATATCGAGCTCAATAGCTCTGTATGGGATATCCAAGCCTACTATATTGCTCAAGCTGCTGTTAATGCGACTGTAACCTTCCGCCCAGATGTGATTGTATTTGGTGGAGGAGTGATGGCACAACAGCACATGTTGGATCGCGTTCGTGAAAAATTCACAGTATTATTGAACGGCTACTTACCAGTTCCAGATGTTCGTGACTACATCGTGACTCCTGCGGTAGCTGGAAATGGTTCAGCAACCTTGGGTAACTTTGTCTTAGCAAAACAAGTCAGCAAAAAAGACTAATCAGGTAAGGCTGAAACAACAAAAAGCATGAAATGCTAGGGGAGGGAGTTCTTCGTCGGGAAGATGGATGAATGACCTTCTCTTTTTTAAGCAAGAGAGGAGAAATGATGGAAAAAGCCATTATGAAGGATCCCTTCTTTTTGAGTCAAGTATCTGAAGAAGCGACAAAAGAGGATTTGTATCTGGCGCAAGACTTACAAGATACCTTACGAGCTCACCAGGATTCCTGTGTTGGCATGGCGGCTAATATGATTGGTGTACGCAAGCGAGTGATCATTATCCAATTTGGTTTGATGCCTTTGGTTCTCTTTAACCCTGTTCTAGTCAAGAAAGAAGGAGTTTATGAGACAGAAGAGGGGTGCCTTTCTTTGGCAGGGAGCCGAAAAACGAGCCGCTTTGAAAAGATTCAGGTCTCCTATCGCGACATGAATTGGAAGCCTCAGCTCATAAGCTTAGAAGGTTTTGCGGCCCAGATTTGCCAGCATGAGCTAGATCACCTGGAAGGGATTTTGATCTAGGTCTAGTTGCTGCTTGTTAAGGAATCGATCGAAGAGAAATTATTGATGAAAAAAGAATATTTGTTCTATGAACGGGTTAGACCATTTTTAGTCTCCCATTCCTATTATCTTTCTTTATTAAAGTGGGTCAACCGCCTCGTCACCCTGCTGATGCCACTCCTTTATGTTTATGTTCTTTGGGCAGCTTATCTGAAAGCTTCCGAGATTTGGGTTGTTCTTGCCTATTTGTTGGTTCCGGCATCTGGCTTTATGTTACTGAGTGTCATTCGAAAAGCAATCAATTGGCCCCGTCCCTATGAGATTGGCGCGTTTCCCCCTCTTTTAGAGAGAGAAGGCAAGGGGAGTTCCATGCCAAGTCGGCATGTCTTTTCGGCGGCCATCATTTCGACAGTAGCCTGGGGAGTGAATCCTCTTTTATCTAGCTTTGGCCTCCTCCTGGCTCTTCTATTGGCAGGAGTTCGTGTTCTGGCAGGACTCCATTTTGTCCGTGATGTCGTAGTCGGATTTGTCGTTGCACTCCTATGGGGGATCGTCAGTTTTTCTCTATTAGGAATTTTCTGATAGAGGTTGGATGGAAGAAGTTTTTGAATGTAGAAAAACTATTGTTTTACATAAAACAGCTAGATGATTTTTAAAAAAATGACTTTTATTTTTATTCATTAAAGAATTTGAAAAAAACTTTCCGTCCTGAGAAAAGTGCCTGAAACAGAGTTGTTTCAGGCACTCGGGAGTTTTGGAACCCTTAGATCCAAAACTAAGTCATGGAACTTCCTAGAAGTTCCATGACGTCCGTACTCACCTAAGGAAAGTTTTTAAAATTACTTTGTCTTCAATCTGAAACTGCCTAACTCAGTTAGGCAGTTTTTAATTATGTGAGATTTGGTGTTGGAATTTTTGGAAGAAGCGTTCGCGTTCTTCTATAATAGCTGGACTTGGGTTTTTGAGGGAAGTTAACAAATCAACCAAGTCAGGTGTGACTTCTCGAATCAGCTCTCCCAGTGACCAAATGGCTGTTGCAATATGAATCTGGTTTTGCGAGGTTTCGATGATTTCTAACAGTTTAGGAATAGCAGACCGGTCATTAGCATTGGCCAAAGCAATGATAGCATTACGCTGGAGAATATTCTTTCCCCGCCAACTACCAGCGACCATTCCAAATTTTTCCTTGAATTGTCCATTGGATAACTCAATAAAGGGGATTAATTCCGGATGAGCTAGTTCAGGATCGATATCAGTGGCTAGCGGATTGTCCAGACCACGGTTGTAGGGACAGCAGATTTGACAGATATCACAACCGTAGATGACCGTTTTAATCTTTTTACGGAATTCCAGATCCATCATCCCCTTGTCTTGGGTCTGAAAGGATAGGCAACGTCGGGCATTCATAGAGCCATCTCCGATTAAACAAGAAGTCGGGCAGGCTTCTACACAGCGGTTACAATCTCCGCAACCATAGTCAACGGCTTGATCGGGTTCAATCTCTAGGTTGGTGATAAGCTCCCCTAAAAACATATAAGAACCGTATTCTTTTGAGATGACGAGGCCGTTCTTTCCGATAAAGCCAACCCCTGCTCGTTGAGCAACCGCGGTATCCACTAAGGCACCGGTATCCACCATGCCCTTGTATTCGAAGTTGGCGGTTAATTCTTCAATCCCTCGTGCTAGGCGGTCTAATTTATCCTGCAAGACATAGTGATAATCAAGGCCCCAGCTATTGGGGGTGAATTTTCCGCGTTTATAGGCCGTCTTCTGAGGTTGTTGTTTTAACTTGTGGGGATAGGCAACGGCAATGGAAATAATCGTTTTAGCAGAAGCTAAACTTAAGCGTGGTTGGATTCGTTCTTCAATATTTTTGTGCTCAAAACCAGAATTTCGGCCTTCTTCCACAGCTAGGCGGAGGGATTTTTCTAAATAGGAAAAATCATCCGCAGTGGTAAAGCCAATTTTTGAAATACCAATGGAGTGAGCCAATTCGATAATGGATTCTTTGAGGTTCATATTCCTATTATAGCGGAAAGCCGGTAAAAATGCGAAAAACGTGCAAAAAATTAAAAAGAGGCTAAAGAGCTTGGCAGGGCTTTCAAAAACAAGTGGAATTTGGTATAATAAGGTATTGAATACAAGGATATATGGAGGCAGGTATGTCACAACCGCTATTTTTACAATCAGTTATGCAGGAAAAAATTTGGGGTGGAACTAGATTACGAGATGAGTTTGGCTATGAAATCCCGAGCGATCATGTTGGTGAATACTGGGCTATTTCGGCCCATCCACATGGTGTTTCTGTTGTTAAGAATGGACCTTATGCTGGAATGGGCTTAGACCAACTATATGCAGAGCATCGCGAATTGTTTGGGAATCGACCAGAACCGGTCTTTCCTTTGTTGACAAAGATTCTAGATGCTAATGACTGGCTCAGTGTTCAGGTTCACCCAGATGATGCCTATGGAATGGAGCATGAAGGAGAACTTGGGAAAACTGAATGCTGGTACATTATTGCCGCTGATGAAGGGGCAGAGATTATCTATGGTCACCACGCTCAGTCTAAGGAAGAATTGCGTCAAATGATTGAAGCCAAAGAATGGGATGATCTGTTAGCGCGGGTTCCTGTGAAAGCGGGAGATTTCTTCTATGTGCCAAGTGGAACCATGCATGCCATCGGTTCAGGTATCTTAATCTTGGAAACCCAGCAATCAAGCGACACGACCTATCGAGTTTACGACTTTGATCGCAAAGATGATCAAGGAAATTTACGTGAGTTGCACATTGAACAGTCCATTGATGTGCTGAACCTAGGGGCTCCAGCGAATAGCCGACCAGTTGAGGAAAAAGTGGATCACTTGTCGTCTACTTTGTTAGTGGCCAATGACTTCTTTGGTGTTCATAAATGGGTAGTCAATGGGGAAGTTCGATTTGAAAAGACCCATGATTACAGCTTATTGAGCGTCTTAGCCGGAGAAGGGAAATTGACGGTAGCTGGAAAGGATTATCCTATTCAAAAAGGAAGTCACTTTATCTTACCGAGCGATGTTGAATCCTGGACTTTGGAAGGGCAAGGTATAGAATTGATCGTAAGTCATCCATAAAAAAGAAAGGGTTTGAGTTAAAAGCTGTGGAACAACTCAAGCCTTTTTTATCTGAAAACTATTTTTATGTTAAGTCTTGACTCTGACCTAAGGGGAGGGATTATACTATCTTTGTAAGGAGGAAATCATGTACCATATCAAAGAAGCTGCAGAGCTGTCAGGTGTCTCTGTCAAGACCTTGCACCACTATGACAAGATAGGACTTCTCGTTCCTGTCAAATCTGAAAATGGCTATCGGGTATATAGTCAAGAAGATTTAGAACGATTACAGGTGATTCTCTACTATAAGTATCTAGGGTTTTCCTTAGACCAAATAGCAGAACTCTTAGCCGAGGAAAAATCTAACTTATTGCCCCATTTGACCAAACAGTTGGACTATTTGACTCAAGAAAGGCAACGCCTGGATACCTTGATTTCCACCTTGCAAAAAACCATTCAGGAACAAAAAGGAGAAAGAAAAATGACCATTGAGGAAAAATTTACTGGATTTAGCTACCAAGATACTAAAAAATACCAGCAAGAGGCGGTAGAGAAGTACGGTCAAGAAGTCATGGATCAAGCGCTTGAACGCCAAAAAGGTCGAGAAGAGGAGGCGACAAGAGCCTTTAATCAAGTCTTTCAAGCCTTGGCGAAAAACCTCCAGGCTGGTTTGCCAGTAACAGCATCGGAAAACCAAGAAGAAGCCGCCAAACTTTTAGACGCGATTCGAACGTATGGATTTGACTGCTCTATAGAGGTTTTTGGCCATATCGGCAAAGGCTATGTCTATAATCCAGAATTCAAGGAAAACATCGACAAGTTTGGAGCTGGCACAGCCCAGTACACTTCGGATGTCATTGCCTTTTATGTCGAAAATCAAGCAAAATAAAAAAGAGAGAGTGGGACAGAAATCGGTAATTCGTTAGAATTCGATTTCGTCGTCCCACCTCCGCACAGTTGAGTAGGGCTGTAAAAGCTGATGAAATCAGCGTAGTAGAGCCCACTCAACCACTGCGTCTTGCTCGACAATCCAAAAATAATTGAGAGGCTAGGATTTTTGTCCCAGCCTCGTTTTTTGCTTGGATCAATTTGAAAGAAGCGGACCGATCTAAGAGAGCTCGAATGAATGAAGACGATGAAAACTTTATGAAAATTTCATAATTTAAGTTGACAGTCTTGAAAAAAAGGAGTAGAATAACCCCTGTTTTATGAAAAGAGGCAGGGAATTCCCGGCCTCATGATCTTTTTTCAAGGAGTTTTTTATGTTTTCAACATTGAAAAAATGGTTTATTGGCCGTCCGTTGAAATCTGGTGCAGAAGGTGAAGGAGGATTGCTAGGGAAAATGCAGGCCTTGGCTATGCTCTCTAGTGACGCACTTTCTTCTATTGCCTATGGTCCAGAGCAAGTTATCCTGGTCTTGATGACCGTATCAGCAGGAGCCATTTGGTGGTCCATTCCAATTGGGATTGTGGTCTTGGTTCTCCTAGCCAGTTTAACGATTTCTTATCGTCAGGTCATTCATGCCTACCCTCAAGGGGGAGGAGCCTATATGGTGACTTCGGAGAACCTGTCTCCCAAAGCGGGTTTGATTGCTGGTGGAAGTCTCTTGGTTGACTATATGCTGACAGTAGCGGTATCTGTTTCTTCCGGTGCAGATGCCATCACGTCAGCGATTCCCTCTCTTCATCCTTATAATCTTCACATTTCCATTTTGTTGGTCTTGCTTTTGATGCTGATGAACCTTCGGGGACTGCGCGAATCGGCCACATCCTTGATGATTCCGGTCTACCTGTTCATCGTCAGTACCATTGCCTTAATCGGCTATGGCGTGATCCAAATTTTGACAGGGCATTTGGCCTATAACGCGACTGCGCATGTTGGCCAAACTATTTCAGGGGTTAGCATTATTCTCTTGTTGCGGGCCTTTACGAGTGGATCGGCTTCCCTAACAGGTGTTGAAGCCATCTCCAATTCGGTTCCCTTCTTTAAGAAACCAAAAGCAAAGAATGCTGCCTCTACTTTGACCATTATGGCTTTGATTTTGGGGATCATGTTTGCAGGGATTACCTTCCTTAATTACTGGGTGGGTGTTGTTCCGGCAAAAGGGGTAACAACTCTAGCCCAAATGGCCCAAGCCATCTTAGGGAATTCCCCAGTCGGTCAAGCCTTCTTTTACGTCTTTCAATTATCAACAGCTTTGATCCTGGCAGTAGCTGCGAATACTGGTTTCTCAGCCTTTCCAATGTTGGCCTTTAACATGGCTAAAAACAAATACATGCCACACATGTATATGGAAAAAGGAGATCGTCTGGGCTATTCCAATGGGATTTTGACCTTGGCGATTGGTGCCATCGTCTTACTCTTGATCTTTGATGGACAAACAGAAAGCTTGATTCCGCTTTATACCATTGGGGTCTTCATTCCTTTTGCCCTTTCTCAAACAGGGATGGTCATTCATTGGAAACGCCAATATCAAAAAGGATTTCTCAAGTATTCGCTGGCTAATATCCTCGGGGCTGCTATCTGTTATGGGATTGTCTTGATCCTCTTGTTGTTCCGTCTGAGTGAGATCTGGCCTTTCTTCCCTATAATCGGTCTTTTACTTTGGATGTTCTTAAGTATTCGCAATCACTATGATAAAGTTGCGGCTCAATTGCGTTTGGGAAGGAAGATCGAAAAGACAAATTACGCGGGCAATACTGTCATTGTCCTTGTTGGGAATGTCACTCAGGTAAGCGTGGGAGCTATGAGTTATGCAAATAGCCTAGGAAACGATGTTGTAGCGATGCACGTGTCAACGGAAGAAACCAAGGTCAAAGATGCTGAGGTAGCAGAAGAATTTAAGCATTATTTCCCTCATATTCGCTTTGAAAATGTTATGACAAGTTACCGGGATATTATCCAACCAACAGTTGAATTTGTCTCAAAAGTAGCTGAGGAGGCCAAGGAAAAAGGAAACACCGTCACAGTCTTAGTTCCTCAATTTATCCCTAAAAAACATTGGCAAAATATTCTCCACAACCAAATGAGTTTGAAATTGAAGTATGCACTTCGTTGGCATGAAGAAGTGGTTGTGGCAAGCTATTCTTACCATTTGTCTGAATAACTATCGCATAAAGAAGAGATGTCTACTATAGAGGTGATTCGGATTAAAAACAAAGTTTTAGTAGATGATTGAATAATTCTAACGAGTATAATTTTTATAGAATTTATTAGATTTGTATCAATGAACAGTTTGTCTTCACTTTCAGATGTCTGCTTGAGCAGGCATCTTTTTGGATTTTCTCACACGAAAAAACCACTCGAAAGTCTTGTAAGATACAGCCTTTATCTTGAAAAAATGTTTAAAAAATGCTATAATAAAAAGAACGTTTAAAATTTAAGAAATTTGAAAAGTAAGGAAACTAATGGCTAATTTATTAAAAACAATTATCGAAAATGATAAAGGTGAATTAAGACGATTGGAAAAGATGGCAGACAAGGTCTTCTCATACGAAGATCAAATGGCTGCCTTGTCAGATGATGAACTGAAAGCGAAAACAGAAGAGTTCAAGCAACGCTACCAAGATGGCGAATCATTGGATGACCTTCTGTATGAAGCTTTTGCGGTAGTTCGTGAAGGTGCCAAGCGTGTCTTGGGCTTGTTCCCTTATAAAGTACAGGTCATGGGTGGGATTGTTCTTCACCATGGTGACGTTCCAGAAATGCGTACAGGGGAAGGGAAAACCTTGACTGCGACCATGCCGGTGTATTTGAATGCCCTATCTGGTAAAGGGGTTCACGTTGTCACTGTCAACGAATACCTGACAGAACGTGACGCGACAGAGATGGGAGAATTGTACTCATGGCTAGGTCTTTCAGTTGGGATCAACCTAGCTGCAAAATCACCGTCTGAAAAACAAGAAGCTTATGCTTGTGATATCACCTATTCAACCAACGCGGAAATTGGTTTTGACTACTTGCGTGATAACATGGTTGTTCGTGCCGAAAACATGGTACAACGTCCTTTGAACTACGCCTTGGTCGATGAGGTAGACTCTATCTTAATCGATGAAGCCCGTACGCCATTGATTGTCTCAGGTCAGACTTCTACAGAAACTAGCCAACTTTATCACATGGCGGATGCCTTTGTGAAATCTTTGGAGGAAGAAGACTACATTATTGATGTCCCTTCAAAAACCATTGGTTTGTCAGATTCTGGGATTGATAAGGCTGAAAGCTACTTTAAGCTTGAAAACTTGTATGACATTGAAAATGTTGCTTTGACGCACTACATTGACAATGCCCTCCGTGCAAACTACATCATGATTTTGGATATCGACTATGTAGTCAGTGAGGATCAAGAAATCTTGATCGTCGACCAATTTACAGGTCGTACCATGGAAGGTCGTCGTTATTCAGACGGCTTGCACCAAGCGATTGAAGCTAAAGAAGGTGTACCAGTCCAAGAAGAAACCAAAACATCAGCTTCTATTACTTACCAAAACTTGTTCCGGATGTACAAGAAACTTTCAGGGATGACAGGTACTGGTAAAACAGAAGAAGAAGAATTCCGTGAAATCTACAACATTCGCGTTATTCCAATTCCAACCAACCGTCCGATTGCTCGTATCGACCATCCAGACCTTCTCTACCCAAGCTTGAAATCTAAGTTTAAAGCTGTAGTAGAAGATGTAAAAGCTCGCTATGAAAAAGGCCAACCAGTCTTGGTGGGTACCGTTGCTGTTGAAACCAGTGACTACCTATCTCGCCTCTTGGTTGAAGCGGGCGTTCCTCACGAAGTCTTGAATGCGAAAAACCACTACAAAGAAGCGCAAATCATCATGAACGCTGGTCAACGTGGTGCCGTTACCATCGCGACCAACATGGCCGGACGTGGTACCGATATCAAGCTCGGTGAAGGGGTTCGTGAACTCGGTGGACTTTGTGTGATTGGTACCGAGCGTCATGAAAGCCGTCGTATTGATAACCAGTTGCGTGGACGTTCTGGACGTCAAGGGGACCCAGGTGAATCTCAATTCTACCTTTCTCTTGAAGATGAGTTGATGCGTCGTTTCGGTTCAGAGCGTATCAAAGCCTTGCTGGACCGCTTCAAATTAAGCGAAGAAGAATCTGTCATCAGATCTAACATGTTTACACGCCAAGTCGAAGCAGCTCAAAAACGAGTGGAAGGGAACAACTATGACACTCGTAAGCAAGTCCTTCAGTATGATGATGTTATGCGGGAACAACGCGAGATTATCTACTCTCAACGCTATGATGTCATTACAGCAGATCGTGATTTGGCGCCAGAAATCAAGGCTATGATCAAGCGGACGATTAAACGGATCGTTGAAGGAGCAAGCCATTCAAGCAAGGAAGAACGAATCGAAGCTATCTTGAACTTTGCCAAATACAATTTGGTCCCTGAAGATACGATTTCAGAGAGCGATATTGAAGGTAAATCTGATAAAGATGTGATTGATTACTTGTACAAACGCGCTGAAGAGGTTTATGAAAACCAAGTAGCGAAATTACGTGATGAAGAAGCAGTCAGAGAATTCCAAAAAGTCTTGATTCTTCGCGTTGTGGATAGCAAATGGACTGATCACATCGATGCCTTGGATCAATTGCGTAATGCTGTCGGTCTCCGTGGTTATGCACAAAACAATCCTGTGGTTGAATACCAATCAGAAGGATTCCGTATGTTCAACGATATGATTGGCTCTATCGAGTTTGATGTGACTCGTTTGATGATGAAAGCTCAAATCCACGAACAAGAGCGTCCACGTACAGAACACAGTATTTCAACGACAGCGACTCGTAATATTGCCGCTCAAAAAACTGATTTACCAGAAAATCTTGACTTGAGTCAAATCAAACGCAATGACATCTGTCCATGTGGATCTGGTAAGAAATTTAAAAACTGCCACGGTAAAAAACTCTAATCGTATGAAAGGATCGGCCTATGTCTTTTACAGCTACTAGCCCAATCATTGATGAAACAGCAGTAACCTCTCTTTATCGCTTAGAAGGTGAACATCTGGCTCGCAAAGAAGCGCGTGACCGTGAATTAGCCTCTATTTTGAAAGGGGAAGATAAGCGGATTTTGCTTGTGATGGGACCATGTTCATCAGATAATGAGGAAGCAGTGATGGAATATGCTCGTCGCCTTGCAACCCTTCAAGAAGAAGTTAAAGATCGGGTCTTCATTGTGATGCGGGTCTATACTGCCAAACCTCGGACCAATGGAGATGGCTACAAAGGCTTGATGCATCAGCCAGATACCGCTTCAGAACCTAGCTTTGTAGCTGGTTTAAAGGCTGTTCGTCGCCTACATCATCGAGTGATTACCGAAACTGGTTTGACAACAGCAGATGAACTGTTGTATCCAGAGACCTACCCATTTGTTGAAGATCTCCTTTCTTATGTTGCCATTGGGGCACGTTCTGTAGAAGATCAAGGCCATAGATTTGTGGCGAGTGGCATCTCAGTCCCAACTGGATTGAAAAATCCAACGTCTGGAAATCTGTCGGTCATGTTTAATGCAATTTATGCTGCACAACATGGGCACCATTTCTTCTATAATGGTCGTTCTGTGGAGACAAGTGGAAATCCATTCGGGCATGCTATTCTGCGTGGAGCCTTAGACGCGAATGGGAAAAACATTCCAAACTACCACTATGAAGATTTGCTAGAAGCTGCGCATCGCTACCAAGCCTTGGGCTTGCAACATCCATTTATCCTGGTTGATACCAATCATGATAATTCTGGGAAAAAATTTGCTGAGCAGATTCGCATTGTCAGAGAAACCCTTACAAATCGTAGCTGGAATCCAATTATCCATGATGTCGTCCGTGGATTTATGATTGAATCTTATCTAGAGGACGGTCGTCAAGATCAACCAGAAGTATTTGGTCAATCGATCACAGACCCATGCTTGGGTTGGGAAAAGACAGAAAGCTTAGTACGAGAAATTTATCAGTATGTAGCTGAATAAGAGGAGAGGGCTGGAGAAAATATTCTCAGCCCTTTCCTTCTTAAATAGAGTTGCTGATAGAAAATCATTAAAGAGGAAAAGATATGATTGTTGGACATGGGATAGATATCGAATCGATCCAATCCATTGAACAAGCCTACCAGAGACATCCGAGATTTGCTTCCAAGGTGTTGACAGAGACGGAACGAGAACGGTTCGACCAATTATCTGGGAAAAGGAAAATGGAATACCTGGCAGGTCGATGGTCTGCCAAAGAAGCTTTTTCCAAGGCTTGGGGAACAGGAATTGGTCCAGTAGGATTTCAGGATCTGGAAATTCTAACCAATCAAAAAGGGGCTCCCTATTTTTCAAAAGCTCCTTTTAGTGGAAAGATTTGGGTATCGATTAGTCACTCAGGCGATTTAGTTTCGACCAGTGTCATTTTGGAGGAAAGAAATGAAAGCTAGTATACATAGACCAACGCGAGCATATGTGGATGTAGAGGCTATTGCCTATAATGTTCAACAAATACAAGCCCATATTCCGAAAGAGACCTTGACCTTTGCAGTTGTCAAGGCAAATGCATACGGCCATGGGGTTGTGCCAGTGGTAGAACGCTTATTGCCACTAGTAGATGCTTTTTGTGTCTCCAACTTAGATGAAGCCTTGGAAGTTCGCCAAGTAGCAGATGAAAAACCGATTTTAATTTTGGGAGTTGCACCAGTCGAACACGTTGCGATCGCCATCAAAGAGGAAATTCGTTATACAGTGGCTAGTCTCGAGTGGTTGAAAGCATTGTTGGCTGAAAAGTCTGATTTGACTGGGTTGAAGGTTCATATTAAAGTGGATTCAGGAATGGGACGAATTGGTTTTCGTTCGGCAGAAGACTTGCAGGAAGCCATGATCCTATTAAGAGACCATGGAGCAGAAGTGGAAGGGATCTTTACTCATTTTGCAACAGCTGATGAGAAAGATGACCGGCATTTCCAAGGCCAATTGCAACGATTTAAGAACTTATTGGAGCTCTTGCCCTATACTCCTAAAATCGTTCATGCCAGCAATTCAGCAACAACTTTATGGCATTCTGATACCATTTTTAATGCTGTCCGACTAGGCGATGTCATGTATGGTCTCAATCCAAGTGGAAGAGAGTTAGAGCTTCCCTATAGCATCCGTCCTGCTTTGAGTCTGGAAACAGAATTGGTCCATATCAAACCACTAGAAGTGGGTCAGACTGTTGGCTATGGAGCGACCTATCAGACTAGTGAGGAAGAGTGGATTGGAACCATTCCGATTGGCTATGCAGATGGCTGGACCAGAGATATGCAAGGTTTTCATGTCCTTGTCGATGGGCAATTCTGCCCGATTGTTGGTCGCGTATCCATGGACCAGATCACCATTCGCCTACCGAAGGCCTACCCGATTGGGACTAAGGTGGTATTGATCGGAAGGGATGGTGATCTAGCTATAACGACAACAGATGTAGCAGTCTATCGTGGTACTATCAACTATGAGGTTGTTTGTGTCTTGAGCGATCGCGTACCAAGAGTTTATCGTCCAACAAAGGAAGACAGTGGGAAGTAAGTTGTTTGTCTTTTCCCAGCTTCCTTTTATAAAAAGTTCGAGATGAAAGAGGTTGATGACGAAGGTCCCAGCCTCCTTTCTTATCTAGGAGGAAAGAATGAACTTACACCAACCACTTTCTGTCCTGCCAGGAATTGGACCGAAATCAGCAGAGAAATACAAGAAATTGGGAATCGAAACGGTTGAGGATCTCTTGCTCTACTTCCCATTTCGGTATGAAGATTTTAAATCAAAAAATGTTCTGGACCTGGAAGATGGAGAAAAAGCAGTTGTTTCTGGAATTGTTGCCACTCCAGCCAGTGTCCAGTATTATGGTTACAAGCGTAACCGTCTTCGCTTTACCATTAAACAAGGAGAGCTGGTCCTAGCGGTGAGTTTCTTTAACCAGCCCTATCTGGCGGACAAGATTGAACTAGGGCAAACGGTGGCTGTCTTTGGTAAGTGGGATAAGGCCAAAGGAGCCTTGACAGGGATGAAGCTGTTAGCCCAAGTCGAAGATGACTTGCAACCGGTCTACCGCTTGTCTCAGGGGGTGAGCCAGTCTGCTCTAGTAAAGGTCATCAAAACGGCTTTTGAAGCTGGCTTAGATCAGCTATTGGAAGAAAATCTCCCCCAAATCTTAATGGACAAGTACCACTTGCTTTCTCGCAGACAAGCAGTCAGGGCCATGCATTTTCCTAAGGATCTTGAAGAATACAAGCAGGCCCTGAGACGCGTAAAATTTGAAGAACTGCTCTTTTTCCAATTGCAACTGCAGGTCTTGAAGGAAGAAAATCGTTCCGTCGGACAGGGAATTGTGCTGGATTGGGATGAGAAGAAGTTAAAAGCTCTTCAAGCTAAACTTCCATTTACGTTGACAGAAGCCCAGGAGCGAAGTCTGAACGAAATTCTAGCAGATATGCGTTCTCCTCACCACATGAATCGTCTCTTGCAAGGAGATGTCGGAAGCGGGAAGACCGTCGTTGCTGGACTGTCCATGTATGCTGCTGTAACAGCTGGCAAGCAAGCAGCCTTGATGGTCCCAACTGAAATCCTAGCTGAGCAACATTTACAAAGTTTGACCTCTCTCTTTCCTAGTCTTAGAATCCTTCTTTTAACAGGCAGTCTAAAAGCTGCGGAGAGACGAGACCGTTTGGAATTGATTCAGACAGGGCAAGTGGACCTTATTGTGGGAACCCATGCCTTGATTCAGGAGGGGGTTCATTTTCATGATCTTGGCTTGGTCATTATTGATGAGCAGCACCGTTTCGGTGTAGCCCAAAGACGGATACTGCGTGAAAAGGGCCAAAATCCGGATGTCTTGATGATGACAGCGACCCCAATCCCCCGGACCCTGGCAATCACTGCTTTTGGGGATATGGATGTTTCGATTATCGACCAAATGCCAGCAGGTCGAAAAGAGATTATCACCCGCTGGGTCAAGCATCAACAGTTAAATTTAGTCTTGGATTGGCTGGTCAAAGAAATTCAAAAAGGCTCCCAAGCCTACGTCATTTCTCCCTTGATTGAAGAATCTGAAGCCTTGGACCTCAAAAATGCTATTGCTCTAGAGGAAGAATTGATTGCATACTTCGGAGACCGAGCCCGTATTGCTCTCCTTCATGGTAAGATGAAGGGGGAAGAAAAAGAGGCCATTATGCAGGCCTTTAAGCAGGGAGAAATTGACTTACTAGTTTCTACAACTGTAATCGAGGTCGGCGTCAATGTTCCCAATGCTACCGTCATGATTATCATGGATGCAGACCGCTTTGGTTTGAGCCAATTGCACCAGTTGAGAGGTCGGGTAGGGCGTGGTGATAAGCAGTCTTACGCAGTATTAGTTGCCAATCCCAAAACAGAATCTGGTAAGCGTCGGATGAAAATCATGACCGAAACCACTAATGGGTTTGTCTTGGCAGAAGAAGACCTCAAGCTACGAGGCTCTGGGGAAATCTTTGGAACGCGTCAATCAGGTATACCAGAATTTCAAGTGGCCAACCTCATTGAAGATTATCCAATCTTAGAGGAAGCACGAAAGGTAGCTGTTCAGGTGGTCACGACTCCTAATTGGCGAGAGCATCCAGATTGGCACTGTCTGTCTCTACATTTGGAACAGAAAGAACACCTGGACTAAGAAAGAATAAGAAAGAGACTGGGACAAAAGTCCTAGCCTCTCAATTATTTTTGGATTGTCGATCAAGACGCAGTGGTTGAGTGGACTCTACTACGCTGATTTCATCAGCTTTTACAGTCCTACTCAACTGTGCGGAGGTGGGACGACGAAATCGAATTCTAACGAATTACCGATTTCTGTCCCACTCTCTTTTTATCTTATTTTAAGTTTGTGGACCTATAATCGTAAAAAATAGAAAAGAGGTCCTAGCTATGCGAACCATGTTGAAATTCATCTTGTCAATCATTATCTCAGTCCATCAAAGCTATTTTTAAATCTAAAAGGCGGACGTATCTAGCATCACACCTTCTATCCTTATTCTACCCTTTCATATAGTCTCTTAATTCATCACCTTTTAATCCAGCATTGAGAGCAATCAATAGTTTCAACCGGGCTTTGACTGCATTGAGCTCTTTTACAAAGAAGATGCCATGCTCGTGAAGTTTGACTCCGCCCCCATCGTAAGCATAGACAGGTTCTGCAATTCCATTGAAGCAACGGGACACCAAGGCAATAGGAAGGCCAGCCTCTTGAAATTCAAAGAGTTTCTCAGCTACTTCCTTAGGAAGATTTCCAGCTCCAAAGGCTTCAATGATCAAACCATCCATTTGTTGGACATCTAGTAGGTCAAGGAGTTCTGTTTTCATGCCCGCATAGGCTGAAATGATGGGGACAACTCCCTTGATTTCTCGCAAATCAAAACGCACACGGGGTTCAGCTGTTTTGAAGAAAAGAACTTCTTTTTTCATGACCAAGCCTAGAGGGCCATGTGTGGGGGTCTGGAAGGTGCTGACATTGGTGGTATGTGTTTTGGTCACATACTTGGCTGCATGGACTTCATCATTCATCACGACCAAGACACCCTTGTCTTGTGATTTGGGATCTGCTGCAACTCGGATGGCAGTCAGATAGTTATAAACGCCGTCGCTTCCTAATTCATTGGAGCTTCTCATGGCTCCTGTCAGGACTACCGAAATAGTTGGCAAGTCCATGGTATCTAAGAAGTAGGCTGTTTCTTCAAGAGTATCGGTACCATGGGTAATGACAATCCCATCATACTGGGAAGCCTCTTTCTGAATCTTATGATAGAGTTGCAACATGTGCTGAGGAGTTACATGAGGGCTGGGTAAATTTAAAAAATCTTCTGAAGTAAGCTCAACCCCTGCCAGTGACAGATCAATATGGTTCATGGGGTTGGATGAATTGGTCACGACAGCCCCAGAGGCATCCGCCTGCATGGAGATGGTCCCTCCTGTATGAAGGGCCAAAATTTTCTTAATCATGTGTGTCTCCTTCGAATGTGTGTTATAATTTATTGTATCATAAAACGGAAAGAAAGCAGTCATCATGGAAATAAAAGCGGTCTTTTTTGACATTGACGGAACCTTGGTCAATGATAGTCGAATGGTCTTGAAGTCAACTGAAAAAGCCATTCGCGCCTTAAAGGAACAAGGAATTTTTGTTGGTTTGGCAACAGGGCGAGGACCCTTCTTTGTCCGTCCTTTTATCGAGCGCTATGACTTTGATTTTGCGGTCACCTATAATGGTCAGTATATTTTTACCAAGGACAAGATCTTATCTGCTTCTCCAATTGATAAGAAGAATCTGCATGACTTGATTGACTACGCAAAAAAACATCGCATCGAAATCGCCTTAGGAACAGAAGATGGAGTTGAAGGCTCTCGCATTATGAGTTTTGGTCTGAGTCCGATTTCTCTATGGTCTGCACGGTTTGTACCAAAAGGCTTTTCAAAGGCAGTTAGTCAGGGCTTCAACAAGGTGGTTAGCAAGGTTGTCCCTCAAGACCAAAAGCAACTGCAACAAATTGCCCAAGGACCGGTTTATCAGGTTCTCTTATTAGCTAGTCCTAAAGACACTCAAAAAGTTGAGCAAGCTTTTCCTGAATTAAAATTTACGCGTTCCAGCCCCTTCGCGGCGGACGTCATCAATCCAGATAACTCAAAAATGGAAGGGATTCGGATTGTAGGAGAGGAGTTTGGCTTTTCAATGGACCAGGTGATGGCCTTTGGAGATTCGGATAATGACTTAGAGATGCTCTCGGGTGTTGGCTTGTCGATTGCGATGGGCAATGGAACCAGCAGGGTCAAAGAAGTGGCTCAGCACACAACGACCAGTAATACCAAAGACGGAATTCAAAAAGCGCTGGAACATTTTGGAATTATTACAGATCAGCCTCTTTTTGTCAGTCGCGACGATCACTTTAATAAGGTCAAAGCCTTCCATCAACTCATGGATGGTCAAACTCAGGAAGAACCAAAGGCCTGGGATAATCAAGAGGCTCTTTACCGAACTATGTTTAAGCAGGAAGAATTGGTTGAATTTATTCGAGCAGCGAGCAAGGATGAAGCAACCTTCGATCGTTCAATCGAAAGCTTGCATCAAGCCCTAGATGAGGCAGCCAATAAGGTTCGTAGCAAGCATCCAGCTGAGATCTCCATGGTGGGGCAGGTCGATGCCTTGATTGATACCTTGTATCTGACTTATGGTAGTTTTGTTCTAATGGGGGTCGATCCTGAAGAAGTCTTTGAGATTGTACACCGCGCAAACATGGGGAAGATTTTCCCAGATGGTCAGGCTCACTTTGATGAAGTCACGCATAAAATTTTAAAACCGGACGACTGGGAAGAAAAGTATGCCCCTGAGCCAGACATTCAAAAAGAGCTAGAACGGCAAATCAAAGCTTATCAAAAACACTGCTCTGAAAAAACAGCAGAATCTGAAGAAAATAAAAAGGTGTGAGGAAATTCGTTTTCCTTCACACCTTTTGGTTTTTATAAAGTTTATAAGGTCTTTTCTGTCTCACGAACCACTAACAAATCGACTTTGGCATGGCGGAGGATGTATTCAGATGAAGACCCGACTAGTAAACGTTCAAAAGCATTGAGACCAGTTGCCCCAACCATGATGAGGTCAACTCCCTCTTCTTCTGGGATATCAGTCGCTAAGAGGACTTTTGGATTCCCCATTTCAATCACCGAAGCAATGTTTTGGACACCGGCTTCTTTAGCACGCTTGATATACCCTTCTAATAGTTCATTAGCTTCTGTTTGGAATCCTTCATACACCTCAGCATCAAAACTAGAGACACTTTGTAAGGCACGTGTATCAACGACATGAGCAAGGGTAAGTTTAGATCCGTTTCGCAACGCAACATTGACCCCTTTCTCAAAAGCAAGTTCAGCTTCGCGAGATCCATCAACTGCAACCATGATGTTTTCGTATTTTTGAGACATGTTCCGTCCTCCTTTACTGCTTGAAAACGTGAAAAGAAATGGAAGAACCCATTTATGTTACCTATAATTATATTTTAAACCTTTTACCATAGAAAGTAAAGGTCAAATCAGATATCTATAGGATTTCATTGAGAATGAAAGAGGTTGCTCAGTTGTACTCCAGATTAACTAGTGGTATAATGGAAGCAGTTTGATAAAGTGAGGAAAAAATCATGAAAGAATACAATAAGTCCGTCAAGCTAGAGCACGTTGCTTACGATATTCGTGGTCCAGTCTTAGAAGAAGCGATGCGCATGCGGGCAAACGGGGAGAAAATCCTTCGCTTAAATACAGGAAATCCGGCTGAATTTGGGTTCACGGCTCCCGACGAAGTCATTCATGATTTGATTATGAATGCTCGGGATAGTGAAGGGTATTCGGATTCAAAAGGAATTTTTTCTGCCCGTAAGGCCATTATGCAGTATAGCCAATTGAAAAAGATTCCGAATGTTGAGATTGATGATATCTATATCGGAAATGGTGTCAGTGAGTTGATTGTGATGTCCATGCAAGGCTTGCTGGATAATGGAGATGAAGTACTTGTGCCAATGCCAGACTATCCTCTTTGGACAGCAGCGGTCAGCCTAGCAGGTGGAAATGCAGTACACTATGTTTGTGATGAAGAGGCTGAGTGGTATCCTGATATTGATGATATCAAGTCGAAAATCACTTCAAACACCAAGGCTATCGTCGTGATTAACCCAAATAACCCGACCGGAGCTCTCTATCCAGATGAGATTCTTTTGGAAATTGTCGAAATTGCTCGTCAACATGGCTTGATTATCTTTGCAGATGAAATTTATGATCGCTTGGTCATGGATGGTGCCAAACACACAGCCATTGCTAGTCTCGCGCCAGATTTGTTCTGTGTCAGCATGAACGGTTTGTCCAAATCACACCGCATCGCGGGCTTCCGTGTGGGTTGGATGGTCTTGTCTGGACCAAAACACCATGTGAAGGGCTATATCGAAGGGCTCAATATGCTCTCCAATATGCGTCTGTGTTCAAACGTCTTGGCCCAACAAGTGGTTCAGACTTCTTTGGGAGGCTACCAGTCAGTGGACGAACTCTTGCTCCCAGGTGGTCGAATCTACGAGCAACGGAACTTTATCTACAAGGCCATCAACGATATCCCAGGGCTTTCAGCTGTCAAACCAAAAGCTGGTCTTTATATCTTCCCTAAGATTGATCGTGAAATGTACCGGGTAGATGATGATGAGCAGTTTGTCTTGAATTTCTTAAAACAAGAAAAGGTTCTCTTGGTTCACGGACGTGGATTCAACTGGAAAGAGCCGGATCATTTTCGGATTGTTTACCTTCCTCGAGTAGAAGAATTGGCTCAAATTCAAGAGAAGATGACTCGTTTCTTAAAACAATACAAACGATAAGTGTAAGAGAAATCGCTAATAGGCGGTTTCTTTTTTTGAATGAATCCAGCGAATATTTTGTTACATAAGACTAATTTTTCTGAATTGAATAGAATTGTAGAAAAAATAAATAATTTTCAGATAATTTGATTGAAATTCCCTCACTTATATGATATACTTTAGCTGACTATATGCGAGGTTTATTATGGCTAAATTATTAGAAAAAACGAGAAAAATTACATCTATCTTGAAACGTTCTGAAGAACAGTTGCAAGATGAAATGCCTTATAATGCAATTGCCCGTCAACTGGCTGATATCATTCATTGTAATGCTTGTATTATTAATAGCAAGGGAACTCTTCTTGGTTATTTTATGCGCTACAAAACCAACAATGACCGGGTAGAAGCCTTCTTTGAAAATAAAAAATTACCTGAAGATTATGCTAAAGCAGCTAGTTTAGTCTATGAAACAGAAGCCAACCTTCCTATCGAACATGATTTGACAGTCTTTCCAGTAGAGACCAAATCTGATTTTCCAGAAGGCTTGACGACCATTGCCCCTATCCATGTATCTGGGATTCGTTTGGGATCTTTGATTATCTGGCGCAATGACAAAGAGTTTGACGATGATGATTTGATCTTGGTTGAGATTGCCAGTACCGTAGTTGGGATTCAAATGTTGAACTTCCAACGAGAGGAAGACGAGAAAAACATTCGTCGCCGGACAGCGGTCAATATGGCTGTGAATACTTTGTCTTATTCAGAATTGCGGGCGGTATCTGCCATCCTCGGTGAATTGAAGGGAAATGAAGGGCAGTTGACCGCTTCTGTGATTGCGGATCGGATTGGTATTACCCGCTCTGTGATTGTCAATGCGCTGCGGAAATTGGAGTCAGCCGGTATTATTGAAAGCCGTTCTCTTGGGATGAAGGGAACCTACCTCAAAGTCTTGATCCCAGATATTTTTGAAGAAATTAAGAAAAGAGACTACTAATGACTAAAGCGTTAATTTCGATTGACTACACCGTTGATTTTGTAGCGGATGAAGGTAAGCTAACGGCAGGAGCTCCTGCACAAGCTATTTCCGAGAGCATTGCCCAGGTGACCCAGCTAGCCTTTGACCAAGGGGCCTATGTCTTTTTTGCGATTGATGCTCATGATGTAGACGACCCCTTTCATCCAGAAAGCAAGCTCTTCCCACCTCATAATATCATTGGGACTAGTGGACGGGATTTGTATGGTCCCTTAGCTGATTTTTATCGGGAGCACAAAGCGGATCTACGCGTCTTTTGGATGGACAAGCGTCATTATTCTGCTTTTTCAGGAACTGATTTGGATATTCGCCTCCGGGAACGTGGCGTAGATACGGTTATTTTGACGGGAGTCTTAACGGACATTTGTGTCCTCCATACAGCAGTAGATGCCTATAATCTGGGCTATCGGATCGAAGTGGTCGCGCCTGCAGTGGCGTCGCTCACTCCTGAAAATCACCAGTTTGCTTTAAATCATTTCAAACATGTTTTGGGAGCAAAAGTGGTGAATGAACAATTAGAAGAATTGTAAGATTAGAGTTCGAGGAGAATGGCCTAATGCCTAGCCTTCCTCGGACTCTATTTTCTTGCCAAACTACCGCATAAATACTAAAAATATGGTAAAATAGAGGGTATTGAAAAATCATCATTTCACGAAAGGAAGCAAGATGAAAATTACGCAAGAAGAGGTAACCCACGTTGCCAATCTTTCAAAATTGAAATTCTCTCCAGAAGAGACAGCTGAGTTTGCGACAACCTTATCGAAAATTGTCGACATGGTGGAATTGTTGGAAGAAGTGGACACAACCGGTGTTGCCCCAACAACAACCATGGCGGATCGTAAGACCGTATTGCGTCCGGATGTTGCTGAAAAAGGGACGGACCGTGACCGCTTGTTTAAAAATGTACCTGAAAAAGATAACTACTACATCAAGGTACCAGCTATCCTAGAAGATGGAGGAGATGCCTAATGTCATTCAACCATAAAACCATTGAAGAGTTGCACGACCTCCTTGTCTCTAAGGAAATTTCGGCAACTGAATTGACACAAGCGACGCTTGATGATATCAAGGAGCGTGAAGAAGCAGTCAATGCCTTTGTAACGGTGGCCGAAGAAGCTGCTCTTGCGCAAGCTAAGGCCATTGATGAAAAAGGAATCGATGCAGATAACCTTCTGTCAGGGATTCCGCTCGCAGTTAAAGACAATATCTCAACAGATGGCATCTTGACCACTGCAGCATCAAAAATGCTCTATAACTACGAGCCCATCTTTGATGCGACAGCTGTTGCCAATGCCAAAGCAAAAGATATGATTGTCATCGGGAAGACCAACATGGATGAATTTGCCATGGGTGGATCTGGTGAAACTTCATATTATGGACCAACCAAGAATGCTTGGGATCACAGCAAGGTGCCTGGTGGTTCGTCAAGTGGTTCTGCTGCAGCTGTAGCTTCAGGGCAAGTCCGTTTGTCTCTTGGTTCAGATACAGGTGGTTCCATCCGTCAACCGGCCGCCTTCAACGGAATCGTCGGTCTCAAACCTACTTATGGAACAGTTTCACGTTTTGGTCTCATTGCCTTTGGTAGCTCACTTGACCAAATTGGTACTTTCTCACCAACGGTTAAGGAAAATGCCCAATTGCTTAATGTCATTGCCAGCGAAGATGCCAAGGATTCAACTTCTGCACCTGTTCGTGTAGCAGACTTTACTTCTAAGATTGGTCAAGACATTAAAGGCATGAAGATTGCCCTTCCTAAGGAGTACCTTGGTGAAGGGATCGATCCAGAAGTCAAAGAAACCATCCTTAATGCAGCCAAACACTTTGAAAAATTGGGAGCAACTGTCGAAGAAGTTAGCCTTCCACACTCTAAATACGGGGTTGCCGTTTACTACATCATCGCTTCATCTGAAGCTTCTTCAAACTTGCAACGTTTCGACGGGATTCGCTATGGTTTCCGTGCGGAAGATGCCAAGAACTTAGATGACATCTACGTGAATACTCGTAGCCAAGGCTTTGGTGATGAGGTTAAACGTCGGATCATGCTGGGTACCTTTAGTTTGTCATCTGGTTACTACGATGCCTACTATAAGAAAGCTGGCCAAGTTCGTACCCTCATTATCCAAGACTTCGAAAAAGTCTTTGCAGATTATGACCTTATCCTTGGGCCAACAGCTCCAAGCGTGGCCTTTGATTTGGATTCGCTCAACCACGACCCGGTTGCCATGTACTTGGCTGACCTCTTGACTATTCCAGTCAATTTGGCAGGTCTTCCAGGGATTTCGATTCCTGCAGGTTTTGCGCAAGGTCTTCCAGTTGGTTTGCAGTTGATTGGTCCCAAGTATTCTGAAGAAACCATCTACCAAGCTGCAGCTGCCTTTGAAGCAACGACGGATTACCACAAGCAACAACCCCTTATTTTCGGAGGTGACAATTAATGAACTTTGAAACAGTCATCGGACTTGAAGTCCACGTTGAATTGAATACAAACTCAAAAATTTTCTCACCAACCTCTGCTCACTTTGGGAACGAGCAAAATGCTAACACTAATGTGATTGACTGGTCTTTCCCAGGGGTGCTTCCTGTCTTGAACAAGGGTGTTGTAGACGCTGGTATCAAGGCTGCTTTGGCGCTGAATATGGATATTCATCAGCACATGCACTTTGACCGTAAGAACTATTTCTACCCTGATAATCCAAAGGCCTACCAAATTTCGCAATTTGACGAGCCAATCGGATACAACGGATGGATTGAAGTGCAATTGGAAGACGGCTCAACTAAGAAAATCGGGATTGAACGTGCCCACTTGGAGGAAGATGCCGGTAAGAACACCCACGGAACAGACGGTTTCTCTTATGTAGACCTCAACCGTCAAGGGGTTCCATTGATCGAAATCGTATCTGAAGCAGATATGCGTTCTCCTGAAGAAGCCTACGCCTATTTGACAGCTTTGAAAGAAGTCATCCAGTACACTGGTATTTCTGACGTCAAGATGGAAGAAGGATCGATGCGTGTAGATGCCAACATTTCCCTTCGCCCGTACGGTCAAGAGGAATTTGGTACCAAGACTGAGTTGAAAAACTTGAACTCCTTCTCAAACGTCCGTAAAGGTCTTGAATACGAAGTGGAGCGTCAAGCGAAAATCTTGCGTTCAGGTGGGATTATTCGTCAAGAAACACGCCGTTACGATGAAGCCAATAAGAGCACGATTCTTATGCGGGTCAAAGAAGGAGCAGCGGATTACCGTTACTTCCCAGAACCAGACCTTCCCTTGTTTGAAATCTCAGATGAGTGGATCGAGGAAATGCGTACAGAGTTGCCAGAGTTTCCAAAAGACCGTCGTGCTCGCTATGTGGCAGAGCTTGGCTTGTCTGACTATGATGCCAACCAATTGACAGCGACGAAAGTCACTTCTGACTTCTTTGAAGCAGCTGTAGCCCTTGGTGGCGATGCCAAACAAGTGTCTAACTGGCTCCAAGGTGAAGTCGCACAATTCTTGAACGCAGAAGGCAAAACGCTGGAAGAAATCCAATTGACACCGGAAAATTTGGTCGAAATGATTGCCATCATCGAAGATGGAACCATTTCTTCTAAGATTGCCAAGAAAGTCTTTGTTCACTTGGCGAAAAACGGTGGTGGTGCGCGTGAATACGTCGAAAAAGCTGGATTGGTACAAATTTCAGACCCTGAAGTCTTGATCCCAATCATCCACCAAGTCTTTGCAGACAATGAAGCAGCCGTAGCTGACTTCAAGTCAGGGAAGCGGAATGCGGACAAGGCCTTCACAGGTTTCCTCATGAAAGCAACCAAAGGTCAAGCCAACCCACAGGTAGCCCTCAAGTTACTTGCCCAAGAATTAGCGAAGTTGAAAGAAGAGTAATAGAGAAAGACCAGCCGAAAGGTTGGTTTTTACTATCCATAAAATTGTGTTAGAATAGGAAAGATCATTACATATCAACTGGCATTAGGAGGAGTTACATGAACAAATTTTTAAGAGTCTTATTTGTCCTGGTTATCATCGCCATGTCTGGAGCGATTATCTTTCAGCTCTTCTTTCCAACTTATATGGGAAGTCATTCGGGATATGGTATTTCTGTCGGTTGGCAACGGGAGATTGGGATTTGGAATGTGGCGGTCCTTGTGATCCTGATTGCTGTCAATCTCAAATATGATTGGTTTTATCTTCGTACGGTTTTATTGGCCTTGATCATTGGTGGGCTTGGGATTGGGACCAATCATTTATTTGCTTATCTCAACTATCATTTGCCAGTAAATGCTATTGGAGCTTTTGAAAATTATCTTCTTGTTCTGGGCTGGATTGTCGGTTGGAAATTAGAGTCATCTCGGACCGATAATTAAGATATTAACCGTCTGTTTCTTCTTGACAAAGTTTGTGAAAGGGTTTACAATATGCTTGTCGGGTTTCCTGAAAGGGAATTGCAATTCATGGAAAAATAGGAGAATCATATGGAAACAATGAAAGCTGCTCGCTAGCATGGCAAGAAGGACGTTCGTATCGAAGAAGTAGAAGTCCCTAAAGTACAACCTCATCAAGTAAAGGTTGCGGTCAAATTCACGGGAATCTGTGGGACAGACTTGCATGAATACTTGGATGGACCAATCTTCATTCCAACAGAAGAGCATGTCTATTCTGGTCAAAAAGCACCCGTTACCCTCGGTCACGAGTTTGCTGGAGAAATTGTTGAAGTTGGAAGCGATGTGACTCGTGTTAAAGTCGGTGATCGTGTGACGATCGAGCCAATTTTAGCAAAACACAACTTAATTGGTGATTATAACCTTGATCCAAATTTGAACTTCGTCGGTCTTGCGGCAGATGGTGGGTTTGCTAAATACTGTGTCCTAGATGGAGATTTGGTCCATGTGATTCCAGATAGCTTGAGCTATGAGCAAGCAGCGCTTACAGAACCTGCTGCTGTAGCCGTTTATGCAGTTCGTCAATCTGCTATCAAGGCAGGAGATACAGCTGTTATCTTTGGTTTGGGGCCTATCGGTCTCTTAATCGTGGAAGCCCTTCGTGCAGCTGGTGCTTCAAAAATCTATGCGGTTGAATTGTCCCCTGAACGTCAAGCCAAAGCAGAAGAGCTAGGTGCCATTGTGGTTCGTCCAGAAGAAGGTGAAACAGTCGTAGAAGCCATCCATCGTTTGACGGATGGGGGAGCGGATGTGTCTTATGAAGTAACAGGGGTTCCTGTTGTTCTTGGACAAGCTTTGGCAGCTGTCCATAAGGCAGGTGAGTGTATGGTCGTATCCATTTGGGAACGCGAAGCCAGCATCAATCCAAACGAATTCGCCATTCAAGAAAAGACCCTCAAAGGGATTATCGCTTATCGCCACATCTTCCCTAAAGTATTGGAATTGATGGAACAAGGCTATTTCTCTGCTGAAAAATTGGTTACCAAGAAAATCAAATTGGAAAACATTGTTCAAGATGGCTTTATCGAATTAACGCAAGATAAATCGCAAATCAAGATTTTGGTTGAGCCATAATGTACTACATCCTTACAGAATAAAACCAGTCCATTTGGGCTGGTTTTTTTAAAAATAGGGAGGACAATATAAAAAGATAGTATAAATTGAGAAAACGCTTGCATAAATAATTTTTACATGCTATACTGGTTGAACACTAATCATTTTAAGGAGACAAATATGAAACAGAATTCTTCTGTAACAGGCGATAAACAAGTCGTCTATGCGATTCGTCGATTGAAAAATGGCGTTGGTTCGGTGGCGATTGCGACGAGTTTGGCCCTCTTAACAGCCTTTGCTGGTCCAGTCAGTGCGGATGAGGTGGTCAATCCCCCCGCAACAGCTTCAGAAGTGGTGGCAACCCCGTCAAATGAAGCAAGCACTTCTTCATCAGATGTGAAGCCAGCTGCGAACACTGAGACAAGTGAAACTCCAAAAGTGGCGGAAGAAAGTGTCACTGCGCCTGAAAATGTAAGCGCCCTCACTGAAGAGGTTGCTTCTCCTCAGTCTGAGAAGGCAGAGGAGCCGATTGCTGATCAGACCATCCGGATTCATGTGAAAAAGCTACCAGAAGAAAACAAGGAAACTCAGGGGCTCTGGACCTGGGATGATGTTGAAAAACCTTCGGAAAACTGGCCGACGGGTGCTCAATCCTTTAAGGATGCAAAGACAGATGACTACGGCTATTATCTAGATGTCAAGCTTAAAAATGATCAGGCTAAGAAGATTAGCTTCCTCATCAACAATGTTAAAGGGGACAATATCACAGGGGACAAGTCCATTGAATTACTCTCTCCAAAAATGAATGAAGCCTGGTTAGATGACAAATTTAAAGTCTATTCTTATCAGCCTCAAGCAGAGGGAATGGTCAGAGTCAATTATTATCGGACAGATGGAAATTATGACAAAAAATCTCTCTGGTATTGGGGAGATGTAGAGAATCCGAGCAGTGCTGCCTGGCCGGATGGGACAGATTTTACAGCGACAGGGAAATACGGTCGTTACATTGATATCCCCCTAAAGGAAGCTGCAAAAGAATTTGGTTTCTTATTATTGGATGAGAGTAAGTCTGGAGACGATGTGAAAATTCGACAAGAAGATTATAAATTTGCTGACTTGAAGAACCACAGCCAGATTTTCTTACGGGACGATGATCCGACTGTTTACACCAACCCATACTATGTCAACGATATCCGTATGACGGGTGCCCAACATGTCGGTAAGGAAAAGATTGAAGCCAGCTTCTCGACCTTGGCAGGGGCACAGAAAGAAGAATTGCTCAAGCGGACCAAGATCACGGATGCTCAGGGTAATCCAGTTACCATCTCGGACCTGCTTTTAGATGAAGCTGGAAAGAAAGTGACCTATACAGGGGATTTCTCTCAGGTTGATCAATCCTATACGGTTCAATACGACAATGACCGCTTTACAACTAAAATGAACTGGCGCCTCAAGGATGAAGCCTATAGCTATGATGGAACTCTCGGAGCTCATCTTCATGAAGGAGGGAAGAAGGTTGATCTCACCCTCTGGTCACCAAGTGCGGACAAGGTATCCGTTGTCATCTATGACAAGAACGATTCTGAAAAACTAGTTGGCCGTGTGGCTCTAGAAAAAGGGGAGCGAGGCACTTGGAAGCAGACCCTTTCTGCTGATTCAGGACTGGATATCCAAGATTATACGGGCTATTTCTACCAGTATGAAATCGAACGCCAAGGAAAAACCTTCACGGTCCTTGATCCGTATGCCAAATCGTTGGCAGCTTGGAATAGTGAATTGTCCAAGACAGATGCGGTTCATAAGGTAGCAAAAGCAGCCTTTGTGGATCCAAGTAGATTAGGTCCGAGCGACTTAACCTATGCGTCCATTCCAAACTTTAAGAAGCGAGAAGATGCTATCATCTATGAAGCCCATGTCCGCGACTTCACTTCTGATCCGGCTTTGGCATCAGAGCTTAAGAGCCAATTTGGGACCTTTGCTTCCTTTGTTGAAAAATTAGATTATCTCAAAGACCTTGGTGTAACGCACGTTCAACTCTTGCCAGTTCTGTCTTATTATCACGTTAATGAATTGAAAAACAGCGAGCGCTTGTTAGAGTATGCCTCAAGCAATAGCAACTACAACTGGGGCTATGATCCACAGAACTACTTCGCCTTGTCAGGGATGTATTCAACAGATCCAAGCAATCCTCAAAAACGAATTGAAGAATTCAAGAATTTGGTCAATGAAATCCACAAACGTGGAATGGGAGTGGTACTAGACGTTGTCTATAACCACACAGCTAACGTGGACATCTTTGAGGATATCGAGCCGAATTACTATCATTTCATGGATGCGGACGGTACGCCTCGAACAAGCTTTGGTGGTGGACGCTTGGGAACAACCCACTACATGTCCAAACGGGTCTTGGTCGATTCGATCAAGTATTTAGTGGATACATATAAGGTGGATGGTTTCCGATTTGACATGATGGGAGACCATGATGCAGCCTCTATCGAAGAAGCCTACAAGGCAGCTCGTGCTCTAAATCCAAATCTCATCATGTTGGGTGAAGGCTGGGTGACCTATGCAGGTGATGAAAACAGTCCAGTACAACCAGCAGACCAATCCTGGATGAAGAAAACAGACACCGTTGCCGTATTCTCAGATGATGTTCGAAACAATCTAAAATCTGGCTATCCAAATGAGGGACAACCAGCCTTTATCACCAATGGAAAACGGAAGATTGCGACCATCTTTAAGAATCTCATCGCGCAACCAACCAACTTTGAGGCAGATAGCCCAGGTGATGTCATCCAATACATTGCGGCCCATGATAACTTGACCCTCTTTGATATTATATCTCAGTCTATCAAGAAGGACCCTAGTATCCCAGCCAATAATGCAGAGATTCATCGTCGCTTGCGTCTCGGAAACCTGCTCGTTCTGACAGCTCAAGGAACACCGTTCCTTCATTCTGGTCAGGAATATGGTCGAACCAAGCAATTCAAGGATCCAGCTTACCGCACGCCTGTTACCGAAGACAAGGTTCCAAACAAATCTCATTTATTGGTAGATGAAAATGGAAAACCATTTGACTACCCTTACTTCATCCACGATTCTTATGACTCAAGCGATGCCATCAACCACTTTGATTGGGAAAAAGCAACCAATGAAGCCCTCTATCCAGAGAATACGCGCTCTCGCGCCTTCACCAAAGGATTGATTGCCCTTCGTAAGTCAACAGACGCCTTCCGCATGGATAACATGGAAGAAGTGAAGAACCGCGTCAAGCTCTTGACGATTCCAGGTGAGAATGGAGTTGAAGAAGAGGATCAGGTGATTGGCTACCAAATCACAGCAAGTAATGGAGAAGTATACTTGGTGTTAGTCAATGCGGATACCAAGGCGCGTGACTTTGCATTAGGAACGGACTTCGAACGCTTTAGAAAGGCGGATGTTCTAGTGGATGGTGAACGCGCAGGTATTAGCAATCTAACTGATCCGAAAGGAATCTCTTGGACAGAAACAGGACTTCGACTAGATGCATTAACGGCTACCGTTCTGCGACTTCCGGTTCAAGGTGCTTTTGTAGCTCCTGCAGTCTTGGAAAAACCAGAATATCTCCTAACAGAGCAAGACCTGACCCCTCAAGTTGATGCCTTATCTCATCAGGACCTAGAACAACCGATCAAAGATTTCATCGTCAAAGAAAAACCATCATCAGAGAAAACAGACGAGTTGCCTGCTACAGGAGAACAATCGTCTGGACTTGCTAGCCTTGCTGGCCTCTCCCTCTTGACAGGTCTTGGATTTGGCATGATGAAAAAAGGAAGAAAAGAAGAGTAGTTTCTTCTTCATCTAGGGTTTAAAATAGTTTATAAATCCAATAAAAATCAGCCCTTTTGGGCTGGTTTTTGTGATAGAATAGAGAAGAAGTCGAGTACTGTATTAATTCGTTTTGGGAGGCAACATGTCTACATCTTTCAAAGGAACCGTGATGACCGTGATTGCTGGAATTGCCTGGGGGCTTTCTGGAGTCAGTGGGCAATATTTGATGGCACATGGTTTTTCGGCCATTATCTTGACCAATATTCGCCTGCTGATTGCAGGTGCCGTCCTCCTTCTCTTTGCTTATCTGTCCGATAAGGAGAAGTTTGTTGCCTTTTTTAAGGATAAAAGCTCTTATATCTCTTTGATTCTCTTCGCATTTTTGGGCTTGCTATTGACTCAGTTGACCTATCTGATCGCTATTGCAGAAACCAATGCTGGAACTGCAACAGTGCTTCAATACGTTTGCCCAGTTGGTGTTTTAGCCTATACCTGCATCAAGGATCGCGTAGGGCCTACTGTCTCAGAGATTGCTTCCATGCTGTTAGCAATTGGGGGGACCTTCTTGATTGCAACCCATGGACAGTTGAATCAATTGGCTATTACGCCCAAGGGTCTAGGCTGGGGCTTGTTTTCGGCCTTTGCCTACGCTCTCTATATCATTTTACCCCTCGATTTAATCAAAAAATGGGGAAGCATGCTGGTCATTGGGGTGGGCATGCTCTTGCCAGGGATTCTCATGGTTCCTTTTAGTGGCTTGGTATCCTTTCAAGGACACTATTCTTCGGATAACCTCTGGGCCCTCTTTGGCTTGATTGTGTTAGGAACCATTTTTGCTTATACGGTCTTTCTTAAAGGAACCTCGATGGTCGGGGCAGTCAAGGGGAGTTTATTAGCTTCTATCGAACCTATTTCCGCTGTATTTTTCGCTTATATGATCATGAACGATCAGTTCTATGCGATTGATTTTATTGGGATGGGGATGATTTTGTTAGCAGTTCTTCTGATCTCTCTGAAAGACCTCATCATTCAAAAAGAAAAAGGAATTCTATAAAAAAGATGCTGGGTGTTTGCCCAACATCTTTTTTAGGTCATTTGCCAGAAATAGTCGATGATATAGGTGAGACCATAAGTGTAGATGACCAGAGTAATCGGTTTACAGAGAATAATAATGGTCATATAGCGCTTAAAGGTCATATTGGTCAATCCAGCTAGCATGCAGAGAAAGTCCGCTGGACTGATAGGCCAGATCATCATGAAGATGAAGAAACGATCAAACCTCTTGCCTTCGTTGAGCCAGTTAATATATTTGTCGTAAGTCTTCTGGCTGACCATAGACTGGACAAATTTAGGCCCGTACATTCTCGCGAGGTGGAAAATGATGGCACAGCCAATGACGATGCCGATGTAGTTGTAGATGGTCCCAATGATGTGGCCATAGATAAAGACACCAGCGACAGACGTTAGAGCGCCAGGAATAATAGGGACCACTGTTTGAAGGATCTGAAGAAAGATAAAGAGAGGTGGTCCAAAGATGCCTGCTTGGAGAATAAAAGCTGACAAGGTTTCCTTGGATTGGAGAATGCCAGCAAAGTAGGCCCAGATACAGAAAGCAAGGGTTGCCAGGGCCCCAACGATGGAGGACCAATTGATGATTTTTTGGAGGAGAGGGGAGACCTCCCTCATTTTTTTTTCTTTTGTTATCATAACTCTTCCGCGTATTTTTTTCTTCTACTATACCACGTTTTTGGAACTTTGTAACGATTTTGTCTATTTTAGGGAATATCAAAGAGATAGAATGGGTCCTCTTACAAAGGGGAGACAACGAAGCAAGTGCAAAATACGTCTATTTATGCTACAATGAAGAGAATATAAAAAATGGAGAAAAACGTGTCAATCGAAAATTACAAACCAGATTTTGCGGTGGAAGCAGCCTATGATCTCACCGTTGCAGACTTGAAAAAACAAGGTATTAAGGCAGTCCTTGTGGATTTGGATAACACCTTGATTGCTTGGAATAATCCGGATGGGACTCCTGAGATGCGCCAGTGGTTGCATGACCTTCGTGACGGAGGGATTCGGGTTATCGTGGTGTCTAATAATAGTCCCAAACGGGTCAAGCGCGCTGTTGAGAAATTTGATATTGACTATGAAGCCTGGTCGCTCAAGCCCTTTACTTTTGGGATTGATCGGGCTCTCAAACGTTTCCACTATGAGAAAAATGAAGTGGTCATGGTCGGGGATCAACTGATGACGGATATCCGGGCTGCCCATCGGGCGGGCATTCGTTCGATTTTGGTCAAACCTTTGGTTGAGCATGACTCCATCAAGACCCAGATCAACCGGGCGCGTGAACGCCGTGTCATGAAGCAAATGGCCGAAAAATATGGTCCGATTGTATATAAAAAAGGAATTTAAGAATGGAAGAATTATTCTGTATTGGCTGTGGAGCGCCCATTCAGACAGAAAACAAAGAGGGGCTAGGCTATACTCCCCAATCAGCTCTTGAAAAGGGCTTGGAAACAGGCGAAGTCTATTGCCAACGTTGTTTCCGTCTCCGTCACTACAATGAAATCACAGATGTGCATCTGACAGATGATGATTTCCTAAAGCTCCTTCACGAAGTAGGGGATAGTGATGCACTCGTGGTCAATGTAGTGGATATTTTTGATTTTAATGGATCCGTTATCCCTGGCCTACCACGCTTTGTAGCAGGAAATGATGTCCTTTTAGTCGGAAATAAAAAGGACATCTTGCCTAAGTCTGTCAAGGATAGCAAGGTGACCCATTGGTTGATGGAGCGGGCCCACGAAGAAGGCATGCGTCCTGTCGATGTGGTCCTCACCTCTGCCCAAAACAAGAGTGCTATCAAGGATTTGATGGAAAAGATTGAGCAGTACCGCAAGGGACGTGATGTCTATGTGGTGGGTGTGACAAACGTAGGGAAATCGACCCTCATCAATGCGATTATCCAAGAAATCACTGGAGACAAGGATATCATCACGACCTCTCGCTTCCCAGGGACGACACTGGACAAGATTGAAATCCCATTGGACGATGGATCCTACATCTACGATACACCGGGGATTATTCATCGCCACCAAATGGCTCATTACTTGACGGCAAAAAACCTCAAGTATGTCAGCCCTAAAAAGGAAATCAAACCCAAGACTTATCAGCTCAATCCAGAGCAAACCCTCTTCTTGGGTGGTCTGGGACGGTTTGACTTTATCAAGGGAGAAAAGCAAGGCTTCACCGCCTTCTTTGATAATGAACTCAAGCTTCACCGAACCAAGCTAGAAGGAGCGACCGCCTTTTATGACAAGCATGTCGGTGGCTTACTAACTCCTCCCAATAGCAAGGAAAAAGAAGAATTCCCACCTTTGATTTCCCATGAGTTTACCATCAAGGACAAGACAGACCTGGTCATTTCAGGCCTCGGCTGGATCCGCGTCAATGGAGAAGCCAAAGTAGCCGTCTGGGCACCAGAAGGCGTCGCCGTCGTTACCCGCAAAGCTATTATTTAAAAATTTGAAAGGAAATAGTTTCTTTATAGACTGGGCGAGTGCAACGAGCCTAGAAAGGATACTTTTCGCTGTGGTGAAAGCCTAAGTAGATATTTTACTACTTAGCCGCGGAAAATTTGAGACTTTAGGCTCAAATTTAAGTCATGGAACTCCGCTAGGAGGTCGCTGACGACTGCCACCACATCAGAAAAGTATCAAAAAAGAAACCATGAAAAAAGCATGACATTAACATCCAAACAACGGGCTTTCCTCAACAGCCAAGCCCACAGCCTCAAACCCATTATCCAAATCGGGAAAAATGGGCTCAATGACCAAATCAAAACCAGTGTGCGCCAAGCGCTTGATGCGCGCGAACTGATCAAAGTGACCCTTCTTCAAAATACGGATGAGAATATCCATGAAGTAGCAGAAATCTTGGAAGAAGAAATTGGTGTGGATACAGTTCAAAAAATTGGACGCATCCTCATCTTATACAAACAATCAAGCAAAAAAGAAAACCGGAAGATTTCAGTCAAAGTAAAAGAAATCTAAGAGACACAGGAGAGCAGGTATATGGCCATTGAACTATTAACCCCCTTTACCAAGGTGGAGTTAGAGCCAGAGATCAAAGATAAGAAACGCAAACAAGTGGGAATCCTCGGAGGGAATTTCAATCCCGTCCATAATGCCCATCTTGTAGTTGCAGATCAAGTCCGCCAGCAATTAGGCTTGGACAAGGTTCTTCTCATGCCAGAATATGAGCCTCCGCATGTGGATAAAAAAGAAACCATAGATGAAGGTCATCGTCTGAAAATGCTCGAACTAGCCATTGATGGTATTGAAGGTCTGGAGATCGAGACGATTGAGCTAGAGCGTAAAGGGATCTCCTATACCTACGATACGATGAAGCTGCTCAATGAGCGAGACCCAGATACAGACTATTACTTTATCATTGGAGCGGATATGGTTGACTACCTGCCAAAATGGTATCGGATTGACGAATTAGTGGAGATGGTGCAGTTTGTCGGTGTTCAACGTCCCCGTTACAAGGCGGGAACCTCCTATCCTGTGATCTGGGTCGATGTTCCTCTTATGGACATCTCTTCTAGCATGGTGCGAGAGTTTATCGCCCAAGGTCGGACGCCCAATTTTATGTTGCCAAAGCCAGTATTGGACTACATCAAGAAAGAAGGTTTGTATTAATGACCTATGAAAACTATCTCGGCTTTTCTCGTGAAGTCTTACTTGAAAAAATGGGTCAAATCTTGCCAGAAAAACGGCTAACCCACTGTTTAGGGGTTGAGAAAGCTGCGCGTGACTTGGCCAAACGCTATGGGGCTGATGAAGAGCAGGCTGGACTAGCAGGTTTGTTGCATGACTATGCCAAGAAATTATCAGATCAGGAATTTCTCGATTTGATCGATCGCTATGAGCTGGATCCAACATTAAAAAATTGGGGCAATAATGTCTGGCATGGGATGGTTGGGATTTACAAGATCCAAGAAGATCTAGGACTGACAGATCCAGCCATTCTTCGGAGTATTGAGATTCACACCGTGGGAAGCGGACAGATGTCAACTTTAGACAAGATTATCTATGTGGCCGATTATATTGAGCACAACCGGGCTTTTCCGGGGGTAGAGCAAGCTCGTGACATCGCCCAAGTCTCCTTGGATCGTGCCGTGGCCTATGAGACGGCTCGCACAGTCGAACACTTGGCTCACCAAGGATTGCCCATTTATCCCCAAACCCTTGAAACCTATAACGCCTTTGTGAAGTATTTGAAAGAGGAGCAGTGAGTGAAGACAGCTTTTATCATTATCGATGTACAAAATATCTTAGTGGAAACAGGTTTTGAGACAGGAAAGCTCTTAGAGAAGATTGCTTATTTACAAGAACAGGCTAGAAAACAGCAGGTTGAAATTATCTACATACAGCATATCGAAACGCCAGAGGCTTTAGCCTCAGAAGATTGGCAATTATCGCCCCTGTTGAAAAGACAGGAGAATGAAAAGGTATTTCAGAAGCGATACAATAGCATGTTTAAAGAGACAGGATTAAAAGAATACTTGGATCAACAAGGGATTGAACAACTGGTCCTGTGTGGTATGCAGACAGAATATTGTGTCGATACATCCGTCAAAGTGGGATTTGAATACGGCTACAAGCTGGTCATTCCAGAAGGTGCTGTCACAACCTTTGATGGAGAGGATATCCCAGCAGAAACGCTCAATGAATTTTATGAGAATATTTGGGAAGAACGTTTTGCGGATGTCTTAGATTACAAATCAATTTTTTAAAGGAAGAGGATTACATGAAAGAAAAAGAACTACTTGAACTTGTTGTTAAAGCTGCCGATGAAAAGCGTGCAGAAGACATTGTCGCTTTGGATGTTCAAAGCTTGACCAGCGTGACAGATTACTTTGTCATCGCAAGCTCTATGAATAGCCGTCAGTTGGAGGCTATCGCTGAAAATATTCGCGAGAAGGTCGTTGAAGCTGGTGGCAATGCCAGCCACGTCGAAGGTGATTCAGCTGGAGGTTGGGTCCTTCTTGACTTAGGTGGTGTGGTGGTCCATGTCTTCTCAGAAGAAATGCGTACCCACTATAACCTAGAAAAGCTTTGGCACGAAGCAAGTGCTGTTGATCTTTCAGCAACCCTAGCATAAGCAGGTAAACTCAGTTGGTAGCAACTGAGTTTTGTTGGTTAAATTGAAATTCTATGGAAAGAAAGGATAGGGCCTTGTGTTTAGTTAGTTTGATAATTGAACACGAGCTAAAAGCTGTGAGAAAAAGATAAACTTCCTTTGTATCTGACGATACGGCAGAAAGTTTCCTATTTTCTCTATGCTTTTAAGGCTCTTTGTATCTTGATTTATGGCGACTTATGAAACATTTGCGGCGGTCTATGATGCGGTCATGGATGACAGTCTGTATGATTTGTGGACGGATTTTTCCCTCCGCCATCTCCCTAAAAGCAAGGATCGGAAAAAATTACTGGAATTGGCTTGTGGGACAGGAATTCAATCTGTTCGTTTTTCCCAAGCTGGATTTGATGTGACAGGGTTAGACCTGAGTGCTGACATGCTGAAAATTGCTGAAAAAAGAGCTACTTCAGCTAAGCAGAAGATTGATTTTATCGAGGGCAATATGCTGGACCTGTCGCAAGCAGGCACTTATGATTTCGTGACCTGCTACTCGGATTCTATCTGCTACATGCAGGACGAGGTAGAAGTAGGAGACGTCTTTAAGGAAGTCTATAATGTCCTCAATGAAGGCGGAGTCTTTATTTTTGATGTCCATTCGACCTACCAGACAGATGAGGTCTTCCCAGGCTATTCTTATCATGAAAATGCGGAAGACTTTGCCATGCTTTGGGATACCTACGAGGATGAAGCCCCCCACTCCATCGTCCATGAGCTGACCTTCTTTGTCCAAGAAGAGGATGGATCCTTTAGTCGCCACGATGAAGTTCATGAGGAACGCACTTATGAAGTTTTAACCTATGACATCTTATTGGAGCAGGCTGGCTTTAAATCTTTCAAATTGTATGCAGACTTTGAGGACAAAGAGCCAACAAAGACCAGCAAACGTTGGTTTTTTGTAGCACAGAAGTAGGACAGCATGACAGTTACAGGTATTATTGCAGAATTTAATCCCTTTCACAATGGACACAAGTACCTGCTGGAAAAGGCAGAAGGACTGAAAATCGTTGCCATGTCTGGGAATTTTGTCCAACGTGGTGAGCCTGCCATTGTAGACAAGTGGACACGGGCGCAGATGGCTTTGGAAGATGGAGCAGACCTGGTGGTCGAGCTCCCCTTTCTCGTGGCTGTTCAGTCAGCTGATCATTTTGCCAAGGGAGCGGTGGAGATTTTGTCCCGTCTGGGAATCGACCAATTGACCTTTGGGACAGAAGAGGTCATAGATTACCAAGCGATTGCGACTGTTTATTCGGAGAAAGCAAGGGAAATGGAAGCTTTCTTGCGAAGCCTTCCGGATGATTTATCCTATCCACAGAAGACCCAAAAAATGTGGGAAACCTTTGCTGGAGTGGAGTTCACAGGAGCTACTCCCAACCATATCCTGGGCTTGGCTTATGCCAAGGCTTGTGCTGGGAAGGGGATTGCGCTCAAGCCTATTCAACGCCAGGGTGCAGGCTACCATTCAGAAGAAAAAGAAGTGGCCTATGCTTCTGCCACTAGTCTACGCCTGCACAAGGAAGATCAGGATTTTGTCGCTAAATTCATGCCCAATAGCCAACTCTTTCAGTCGGCTCCACAGGTATCTTGGGAGGATTATGACCAACTGCTCCGTTATCAAATCCTAACCCATCCAGATCTGACACAGATTTTTCAAGTCAATGAGGAGCTGGCCCATCGGATAAAGGAGGCAGTTCGAAGTGCTAATTCTGTGGAAGAGTTGGTGGAGAAAGTCGCAACAAAGCGCTATACCAAGGCTCGTGTCCGTCGCATCTTGACCTATATCTTAGTAGGTGCGAGAGAGGAAATCTTGCCGACCGCTATCCATGTCTTAGGCTTCACTGAAAAGGGCCAAGCCCACCTCAAAAGCTTGAAAAAATCAGCAGAAATTGTGACCCGAATCGGTAAGGAACCTTGGGATGCCTTGACTCAGCAAGCGGATCAGGTATATCAGCTAGGCCATCCCCAACTGACGGAACAAACCTGGGGTCGAGTGCCCGTGAGAGTGGAAGAATAAAATGTCTCACTGAAATCTTCTTTGCTCACAAAAATAAAGGAGCTTTTGTCACATAAGGCAAGAAGTTTATGATATACGGAAACAATGTTTATCTACTGTCTAAAAAATCTTTTTAGACAGTAGTTTTTTTTTACCAATTTTAGAAACTTTTTACGAATAATTAAGTGGAGAGGGAAAACTTGTACAAGTTCCTGACAAGTTTTTCTTTTTCATGTATAATAATAGAAAAGAGGTAGAATGAGGTATGGTCATGGAAGCAGTCGTTTATTCAACATTCCGCAATCATTTGAAGGATTATATGAAGAAGGTGAATGATGAGTTTGAGCCTTTGACAGTCGTGAATAAGAATCCAGAAGAAGATATTGTGGTCATCTCTAAGAGCGAGTGGGACAGCCTACAAGAAACCCTGAGACTAGCTCAGAACAAGGAATTGTCAGATAAGGTCTTGCGGGGCATGGCAGAAGTCCGAGCTGGTCAGGTTCAACTCCATGAGATTGAGGGGTAACGGATGTTACTCAAGTTTACAGAAGATGCCTGGAAGGATTATTGTTACTGGCAAAGTCAGGACAAAAAAACACTGAAGCGAATTAATACCCTTATCAAAGATATTCAAAGGGATCCATTTGCTGGGATTGGTAAGCCTGAGCCCTTGAAATATGACTTTCAAGGAGCATGGTCAAGACGGATTGATGCAGAGAATCGCCTGATTTATATGCTAGATGAGTCAGGTGTCGCTTTTCTCTCTTTTAAAGACCATTACTAAGTTTCTAAAAGAGAGGCTTTTTTATAGTTAAACTAGCTATTTAAGTTTCCAACTCATAGAAAGTTCCCATAAAATCCCCCTTTTAAAATAGAAAATTCTAGTCCAAGTTCAGCGATTTGTGATATAATGTTAAAGATTGAAAATAATATGAATCAAACACAAGGAGAATCCTCATGGGACGTAAATGGGCCAATATTGTAGCCAAGAAAACTGCCAAAGATGGCGCTAACTCAAAAGTATATGCGAAATTCGGAGTAGAAATCTATGTAGCCGCTAAAAAAGGTGAGCCAGATCCAGAATTGAATACTGCTTTGAAATTCGTTATCGACCGTGCCAAACAAGCGCAAGTGCCAAAACACGTAATTGATAAAGCGATCGATAAGGCAAAAGGAAATACAGACGAAACCTTTACAGAAGGACGTTATGAAGGATTTGGGCCAAATGGTTCCATGTTGATCGTTGATACCTTGACATCAAATGTTAACCGTACAGCTGCCAATGTCCGTGCTGCCTTTGGTAAAAACGGTGGAAACATGGGAGCTTCTGGTTCTGTATCTTACCTCTTTGACAACAAGGGGGTTATCGTCTTTGCAGGTGATGATGCGGATGCCATCTTTGAGCTTTTGCTGGAATCAGATGTCGATGTAGACGATGTAGAAGCAGAAGAAGGAACCATCACTGTTTACACTGCTCCAACTGACCTTCACAAAGCGATCGTTGCTTTGCGTGAATCTGGTATCGAAGAGTTCCAAGTAACCGAATTGGAAATGATTCCTCAATCAGAAGTTGAGTTGTCAGGTGAAGATTTGGAAACCTTTGAAAAACTCTACAGCGTTCTTGAAGATGATGAGGACGTGCAGAAGATCTACACTAACGTAGATGGATTCTAATAGAAATAGACCTTTGAAGATAATTTCTTCAAAGGTTTTTTTTCTTGAGGTTTGGCATTTTTAGGAAAGAAGGCAGAGGACACAACAATAATGATATAGTCCCTGGCTATAACTGAGAGAAAAAAATAGGAATTAGACGAATAGGGGAGCCAGTGATAGAATAGAACTATGCTAGAAAGGGGACGAAAAATGGTATCATTTTCCTATGAACATCTAGTGCCCATTCGGCATTACGTGCATCAGCATCCAGAGTTGTCTGGACAAGAATACCAAACCACAGCTTATCTCAAAGCCTATTTGGAAAAGCTTGGTGTACGCATTTTAAACAGTGGATTAAAAACCGGTCTGATTGCTGAAATCGGAAGCGGTCAACCAGTCATTGCCCTTCGCGCAGATATTGATGCCCTTCCAATTCAGGAGAACACGGGTCTCGACTACCAAAGTCAAAACCCTGGTGTCATGCATGCCTGTGGTCATGATTTCCATCAGGTCAGCCTATTAGGGGCTGCAGAAGTCCTAAAAGGTATGGAAACAGACTTAAAGGGAACGGTTCGGTTAATCTTTCAGCCGGCTGAGGAGACTTCTGAAGGAGCATCTGCGGTATTAGCGACCGGGCTCCTAGAGGATGTTCAGGCCATCCTTGGATTTCACAACATGCCGTCATTGCCTGCGGGTCAGTTGGCCCTGCGTCCAGGCGCCATGATGGCGGGAGTTGAAAAGTTCAAGGTGACTGTCACTGGGGTGAGCAGTCATGCGGCTCGACCGGATCTCGGTTTGGATACGGTTGTAGCGATCACTAGTATGGTCCAGCAGTTGCAGACCTTGGTCTCGCGTACGGTTTCACCATTTGAGGCAGCTGTCCTATCGGTGACCCATATTGAAGCTGGTTCAACCTGGAATGTTCTTCCCAAGTCTGGTTACTTTGAAGGAACTATTCGAACCTTTAATCCGGATCTCCAGAGACGGCTCAAGGCAGATTTCATTCGCGTGATCGAACAGATCTCCAACAGTACCGGAGTCATGGTCCAATTTGATTGGGGAAAGACACCACCGGTCACCTATAATGATAAGGCCTTGGCTAAAAAAGTCTTTCGCTGGTCCAAGTCTTTTGCAGAGGTTGTCGAGGCCCAGCCATCGACAGCGGGTGAAGATTTTGCCTTCTATCAAGAGAAAATCCCAGGAGTCTTTGCTTTTATCGGATCGAATGGTGCAGCGGATGCACCGGATCTCCACCATGATAGTATGGTCATAGATGATACTGCTTTTGCAGTATCAGTTCCATATTACGTAGAAAATGCCCTCGCTTTGCTGGAAAAATTTTCAACCAAATGAGACGTGATAGATAAAACCTATCACCGCCATAAAGAAAATATAATACCCAAGAGTTAGGAATTTTGATATGATGGAAAAAGCTGTTTTTTAAAGAGGAATAAACAATTTAGTGAAAAAGGAGAACAAATGAAATTGAATAAATTCATCAAATATGTTGGTTTGAGTCTTGTGGGCTTAGCAGCAGTTGGGACTTTGGTAGCCTGCTCATCAAAGTCATCAAGTAAATCAAGTGGAAAACGGACCATTGAAGTCGCAACAGTTGGAACAACCAAACCCTTCACCTATGATAAGGACGGGGAATTGACTGGTTATGAAATCGAAGTCATGCGTGAAATCTTCAAAGGTTCAGATAAGTATGAAGTCAACTTTAATAAGACAGAATGGTCTTCTATCTTTGCTGGCTTAGACGGCGATCGTTACCAAATCGGTGTCAGCAACCTTAGCTACGATAAAAAACGTGCAGAAAAATACCTGTACCCAAATCCATACGCAAAGAACCCAGTGGTCTTAGTGGTTCGCAAAGATTCAGGGATCAAGTCACTGGATGATATTGGTGGCAAGTCAACAGAGGTCATCCAAGGAACTTCTACAGCGAAACAATTGGAAGCATACAATGAAGAGCACAAGGATAATCCAACAGAGCTCAAATATACAGATGGAACGATTCAATCTATTCTTGCTAATTTGAGCGATGGCCGTTCAGATTATAAGATTTTTGAACGTTTGACAGTTGAATCCTTGATCAAGGACCAAGGGTTGGATAATTTGGAAGTGATTGAACTCCCAAGCGATCAACAACCATACGTTTACCCAATCCTTGCCAAAGATGAAAAAGAATTGGAAACCTTCGTCAACAAACGAATCAAAGAATTGTACGAAGATGGGACACTTGAAAAATTGTCTAAGAAGTACTTTGGTGGAACCTTCCTTCCAGAAGCTTCTGATATTAAATAAGGTTATTTAAAAACATCATAAGGAGAAAGAACATGAAATTAACAAAACTTTTTGGTGTAGCAGCTCTTGCTACCGTTGCAACCTTTGCCTTAGCAGCATGTGGGTCTTCAAAATCATCTAAATCATCTGATAAAGATGGTGTGACAACTGTTAAAGTTGGGGTGATGAACTTAAGTGATACAGAAGAAGCTCGTTGGAAAGAAGTGCAAAAGAACTTAGATGATGCAAAAGCAAACATCAAATTGGAGTTTACTCAATTTACAGACTACTCACAACCAAACCAAGCTGTTCGTGATGGGGATGTGGATATCAACGCTTTCCAACATTACAACTACCTTGAAAACTGGAACAAAGAAAACAGCGCAGACCTAGTTTCTGTAGCAGATACTTACATTGCGCCAATCCGTCTTTACTCCGGTACTAAAGATGGGAAGAACAAATACACAGATGTGAAAGACATTCCTGAAAAAGGAACCATTGCAGTACCAAACGACCCAACAAACGAAAGCCGTGCTTTGTATGTATTGGAATCAGCTGGTTTGATCAAGTTGGATACAAAAGATGGGGAATTGGCTACCATCAGCAACATCAAAGACAATCCAAAGAACTTAACAATTTCTGAGTTGGACGCTTCTCAAACAGCTTCTTCACTTCCATCAGTTGATGCAGCAATCATCAATAACACCTTTGTTCGTGAAGCAGGTATTGATTACAAGAAAGCTCTCTTTGTAGAAAAAGCAAACAGCAACTCTAAACAATGGTACAACTTGATTGCAGCTAAGAAAGATTGGAAATCATCTGATAAAGCAAAAGCAATCGAAGCCATTATTAAAGCCTACCATACTGATAACGTGAAGAAAGTCATCGAAGAATCTTCAGACGGTATGGACCAACCAGTTTGGTAATTGAGAGGATGAATAGAGAGGTGGAGAAGGTTTTCTCTACCTCTTATCGTGTATAGTAGGAGGAAATGATGTCCAATCCAAGAGAGACAGAACAAATACGCAAATTTGAAAATGATGAGGTGGCTCAGCATTATTTTGAAGTCCTGAGGACCCTCATTTCCAAGCGCTCTATCTTTGCCCAGCAGATTGGCTTAAAGGAAGTGGCGACCTATTTGGGAGAAATTTTCACAGCAGCAGGAGCTAAGGTAACTGTGGATGACAGTTACACAGCGCCATTTGTCATTGCTAAATTTGTTTCACCCAATCCGGACGCGAAGACCATCATTTTCTACAACCATTACGATACTGTTCCAGCAGATGGCGACCAACCTTGGACGAGTGATCCCTTTACGCTGTCGGTCCATTACGGGACCATGTATGGTCGAGGGGTAGATGATGACAAGGGGCATATTACAGCACGGTTAACGGCTATTCGCAAATATATCCGTGAGAATGGCGACCTGCCGGTCAATATTACTTTTATCATCGAAGGAGCAGAAGAATCTGCTTCGACCGACCTGGACAAGTATCTAGCCAAACACAAAAAACACTTGCGTGGGGCAGATCTCTTAGTCTGGGAACAAGGGACTCGTAACCAACAAGGGGAACTGGAAATCTCCGGTGGCAACAAGGGGATTGTTACCTTTGACATGGTGGTCAAAAGTGCAGATGTGGATATCCATTCCAGCTATGGTGGAGTGGTGGAATCAGCATCTTGGTATCTGCTCAATGGTTTGTCCAGTCTTCGAGATAAAGACGGTCGGATCCTGGTGGATGGCCTCTATGACTTGATTGAGGAGCCTAACGAGCGGGAACTGGCCCTGATTGATCGGTATGCCAATAAAACGGCGGACGATGTGACAGAAATCTACAATCTCCAATTGCCTATCTTGAAAGAAGAACGAAGTGAGTTCTTAAAACGTTTTTATTTTGAGCCAGCTATGAACATTGAAGGCTTGGGAACAGGGTATCAGGGACAAGGAGTCAAGACGATTCTCCCTGCAGAAGCTCGAGCCAAGATGGAAGTTCGGTTGGTGCCAGGCTTGGAGCCTAAACAAGTCTTGGAGTTGATCCGTAAACAATTGGATCAGAATGGCTTTGAGAAGATTGAACTTGTTTTCACACTAGGGGAAATGAGCTATCGGAGTGATATGAGTGCGCCGTCCATTCTCAATGTGATTGATCTGGCCAAACGCTTTTATCCAGAAGGGGTCTGTGTCCTTCCGACAACTGCAGGAACTGGTCCCATGCATACGGTCTTTGAGGCCTTGCAAGTTCCAATGGCTGCCTTTGGTATCGGAAATGCCAATAGTCGAGATCATGGTGGGGATGAAAATGTGAAAATTGCAGACTACTATACCCATATTGAATTAATTAAGGAGTTAATCACAAGTTATGAGTAAAGAAATTATCAAACTGGACCATATCGATGTTACCTTTCATCAGAAAAAACGTGAAATTGCAGCCGTGAAGGATGTAACCATTCATATCAATGAAGGGGATATTTACGGGATCGTTGGATATTCTGGTGCAGGAAAATCAACTCTTGTACGGGTCATCAATCTCTTGCAAGTACCGTCAGCAGGTACTATCACCGTAGATGGCGATGTCATCTATCAAGATAAGGTGACCTTAAATGCTGCGGCTTTACGCCAAAAACGCCGGGACATTGGTATGATTTTCTAACACTTCAATCTGATGGCCCAAATGACTGCAGCTGAAAATGTGGCTTTCGCCCTCAAACATTCAAATTTGTCTAAAGAGCAAAAGGCTGAAAAAGTAGCCAAGTTGTTGGAACTAGTAGGACTGTCAGATCGGGCAGACAACTATCCTGCTCAGTTGTCAGGTGGACAAAAACAACGGGTGGCGATTGCGCGTGCGCTTGCCAACGATCCAAAGATTTTGATTTCTGACGAATCAACATCTGCCCTAGATCCAAAAACGACCAAACAAATCCTTGCTCTTCTGCAAGAGCTGAATCAGAAGTTGGGCTTGACAGTGGTCTTGATTACCCACGAAATGCAAATTGTCAAAGACATTGCCAATCGGGTTGCGGTCATGCAAAATGGTGAATTGATTGAAGAAGGTTCTGTTTTAGATATCTTCTCTAATCCTAAGAATGAATTGACACAAGACTTCATCACAACAGCGACAGGAATCGATGAAGCTATGGTGAAAATCAACCAGCAACAAATTGTTAAGCAATTGCCAGCGGATTCTGTTTTGGCCCATTTGAAATATTCTGGTTCGGTGACAGACACAGCGATTATCAACGATATTTATAAACAGTACCAAGTGTCAGCAAATATTCTACACGGAAATATTGAAATTTTGGATCATACCCCTGTTGGAGAGTTGGTTGTTATCCTGACTGGAGAAGCAGCCAATCTATCTGCAGCGCAACGGGATTTACAAGCAGCAGGTGTTTCTGTACGTGTCTTAAAAGAAGGGAGTAATGCATGATTGACTTTATTCAAACCTATCTACCAAATGTTTACCGGATGGGCTGGAGTGGCCAAGCTGGATGGGGAACAGCGATTTATCTGACTCTTTACATGACCTTTATCTCTTTTGTGATTGGTGGTTTATTGGGACTTATTGCAGGCTTATTACTAGTCTTGACAGCACCAGGTGGGATTATCGAGAATAAATTGGTTTTCCATATCTTGGATAAAATCACTTCCATCTTCCGTGCGATTCCATTTATCATCTTGCTAGCCTTGATCAATCCCTTTACTCGTATGATTGTCGGAACTGGGATCGGTCCTACAGCAGCCTTAGTTCCCCTATCTTTAGCTGTCTTTCCTTTCTTTGCTCGCCAAGTTCAAGTCGTTTTATCTGAGCTTGACCGAGGTGTGATTGAAGCAGCCCAAGCCAGTGGGGCAACATTTTGGGATATTGTTGGTGTCTATCTTCGTGAAGGTCTTCCAGATCTGATTCGTGTCACAACTGTTACCCTTATTTCCTTGGTTGGTGAAACAGCCATGGCGGGTGCGATTGGAGCCGGTGGTCTCGGAAATGTGGCTATTTCCTATGGTTACCAACGCTTTAATAATGATGTCACCTTGCTAGCAACCTTCTTGATTCTGCTTTTGATCTTCTTTATTCAGTTTATCGGTGATTTCTTGACCAAGAAAATTAGTCACCGGTAAGGATGGGTTAGGTACATGAACATGATACAGAAACATCAATTTAAGCAGGTTGCAGCCTTTGCAGGTTTGTATTTTCTTGCCATTGGATTAGGTGTCCTACTTGGAAGTCTGGTTGACCATCGAGGGAATATGTTTTATGCTCCAGCCTTCTCTGCCCTAGTTGGTGGAGGGATCTATCGCGTCTATGTTGAGAAAATTCAACGAACAGGAGCTATTCTAGTAGTTGCTCTTGTGATTGGTGCTTTTTTCCTTTTCACTCGTCATGGAGCTGGAGCCTTTCTTCCTGCTCTTGTTGGGGGGCTTTTGGCTGAATTGGTCGTAGCTCGTGGCCACTACCAGTCGAAGTTAGGCAATGCGCTTTCCTTCCTCTTCTTTTCCTTTACGACGACAGGGCCCATTCTCATGATGTGGATCCAACCGGCTAGTTACCGTGCTTCTTTACTAGCCCGTGGGAAGTCGATGGATTATATTGAACGCGTTATGGTACCGTCGAATATGGAGACGGTGAGCTGGTTTTTATTGACCCTTCTTCTTGGAGCTCTACTAGGTTATCTTCTGGGACAATTGGTCTATCAAAAGCTAGATAGAAAATGATATGACGGAGAAGAAATATGCACAATAATTTACTAGTCCTTCAGTCAGACTTCGGTCTGGTAGATGGGGCTGTCTCTGCTATGATCGGGGTTGCTTTAGAGGAATCACCGACCCTCAAGATTCACCACTTGACCCATGACATTACCCCTTACAATATCTTTGAAGGAAGTTACCGCCTCTTTCAGACGGTGGATTACTGGCCGGAAGGGACAACCTTTGTTTCGGTCGTTGATCCGGGTGTCGGCTCCAAACGAAAGAGCGTCGTAGCTAAAACGGCGAAGAATCAATACATTGTTACTCCGGATAATGGAACCCTCTCTTTCATCAAGAAACATGTAGGGATTGTTGCTATCCGTGAGATTTCAGAGGTGAAGAACCGCCGGGCCAATACAGAGTTTTCTTATACCTTCCATGGGCGTGATGTCTATGCCTATACAGGAGCTAAGTTAGCCAGTGGCCATATCAACTTTGAGGAAGTGGGACCAGAACTCAGTGTTGAACACATTGTAGAAATCCCTGTGGTGGAAACTGTTATGGAGGACAATCTTGTCAAAGGAGCCGTTGACATCTTGGATGTACGCTTTGGTTCTCTCTGGACTTCGATTACCCGGGAAGAGTTCAATCATTTGGAACCTGAATTTGGGGAACGCTTTGAAGTGACCATCTACAACAATGACATGCTGGTTTACCAAAACCAAGTAACTTACGGCAAGTCTTTCGCAGATGTGCGTATTGGACAGCCAATCCTTTATATCAATTCCCTCTACCGTGTTGGTCTTGCTATCAACCAGGGATCCTTTGCCAAGGCCTATAATGTAGGAGTTGGGGCTTCTTGGCATATCGAAATTAGAAAAATGGAAAATTAATAGGAGATAAAATATGAAACAAAAACAAGCTTTTACAATTAAGGATGTTGTAGCCATCGGGGTTGGAGCGGCCCTCTTTGTGGTCATTGCGATGATCCCAATTCCAGCGCCAGCTCCAAATACCAACATTCAGTTGCAATACGCTCTTCAAGCCCTCTTTAGTGTGATCTTTGGTCCGATTGTTGGTTTCTTAATGGGCTTTATCGGTCATGCCATTAAAGATGCGATGACTTATGGCCTCTGGTGGACTTGGATCATTTCTAGTGGCTTGTTTGGACTCTTTGTTGGTATCTTCCGCAAGCAAATCGGTAACCTAAAAGGAGAAGTGACCAAGAAAGAATTGATCGTCTTTAACGTCGTACAAGTCATTGCCAACTTGCTTATTTGGGGATTGATTGCTCCGATTGGGGATGTGATGATCTACAAAGAAAGTGCCAACAAGGTCTTCCTACAAGGTGTTGTAGCAGGTTCTGTCAATGCTTTAGTTGTAGCTATTGCAGGTTCTCTTCTCTTGATTGCTTATGCACGGACTCAAACAAAAGATGGAAGTTTGTCTAAAGACTAATCATAAATAAGAAGATAAAGTCTGGGAAACCAGGCTTTTTTTGTTTACCAAAAATATTTTTTACAAAATGTAAAATATATATTGCAAAATATAAAATATAGTGTATAATAGAGTTATAAAAACAAGAAAGGAAAAGCCTGTGGCGAAAAATCTCAAATTAAAAATGGCCCGGGTCGAGCATGATATGACCCAGGGGGATCTTGCAGATGCCATCGGGGTGACACGCCAGACCATTGGCCTGATCGAGGCAGGGAAGTACAATCCGACCCTCAGCCTCTGCCTTGCTATTTGTAAGACCTTGGATAAGACGCTGGATCAACTGTTCTGGGAGTAACAGTTTTAACATAGAAAGAGGAAGAAAATGAAACAAAAGAAAGAACCAATTGTAAAAGATGAACGGACCATGCTACTTGATGGAAAAATTGCAGGGGAACTTGTTTTAGGAATGACCTGCTTTATCGCCCTATCAGCCTTTGTGAAAGCTAGTATCTTGGACTTAGAGCTAGTAGCCTATATTCCAGAGCTCATTTTGTTGATTATCATGGGAGTTTATGCCTTTGTCAGAAGGATCAGCTCAGGGATTGACATTCGAGATATGTTAGAAAAAGATAGCTGGTTCAGTCGCATCGGATCAGGCATTTTATTTGCTTTATTTGTGATCGCAACAGATGTGATTGGGAAGCGCGAAACAATGAGCTTTATGTTCAGTCCCAAGTATCTGCTCAAAATCGTCCTTGCCATTTTAGTCTTTGCTCTTTTGACTTATCTGTTAGAGAAACCACTAGCCTTTATCAATCGGAAAAAACAAAAGAAGATCGAGGCAGAGTTAGAGGACTAAGGGGAGAGCTTAAAAAGTTATTTAAGAATTTGTATAAAAGCCTGGAATTCCAGGCTTCAGATTGAAGACAAAGTCATATTA